>NZ_QULX01000009.1:0-131147 GCF_003481835.1 Roseburia sp. OM02-15 | reverse complement strand
CCATTGAGCAAGAAGCCCCCACTTCAAAATCTGTGATTTAAGTGGTGGGAGCATGTCACCAGCTGTGTAAGTTTGCCGAAAACTTGATATAAAGTCAGTATCAGTAGAAAAATAAAAATAGCATATCCAAGCAAATAACCGGGATTTCCCATCTGATCTGCAAGAAATTCTAATGGCGTGTTTTCAGGCGGTACGTTGATAAACATATAATTGCTGTCAAATTTTTTGTTAAAAAGATAAACAGGCGGAACGATACCGCAAAGCAACAGTACCGGCTGCCAGATATGACGTGTTTTAGGGCGAATGTTTCCACTGACAAAAAGTAACCATGGATAAAGAATGATCAGCGCATGATATACAAAACCATGGATCGTCATATAATGAAAAGGTGGGTACACGTTCCACACCGGAAATAAAATGCCAAGGACAGCACCGGGCATAAAAAGGCACAGTGCAATTTCAACAAGAGAAGTCCAGCGACCGGTGCGCAATGCCTGCATTTGCAAGAACAGATAGAAAAATCCTGCCAGATCGCAAAGGTGGAAAGGCAGCATTCTGGCGTTCATGTGTCCGGTGACAGTCAAAATGGCATCCTGTGTAAAGGTGCAGCATAAAGCCAGAAGCACAGTGATATTCAACATTTGTAATTGTCTTATTTTTGTAAGGCGCAGGTATATTCTGCATAGAAGAAAAATAACAATGGCAATGCAGGTAAGCCAGATGAAATGCATTCTGCCAAAAATCGGAAAGCCACAATTCTCAGGCAAAGCATTCTGATAAGTGAAAAAATAAGTATACATAAAAAAGAACCTTCATTCATAAAATACTAAACTTGGTAGAGACATAAAGTAAATCCCGTACGCTATTATGTATTTTATGAAAGAGGTTCTTTGTTTCAAAATTACGATTTTTATTTGGTATAAAGTAAGGATCGTAATCTTTTTATTATTTTATGATATGCGTTTGATTTGTCAAAAAAGTATTGTTAGCAGTGCTGTTCTGACTTATTTAGTATGGCTTTCCTGGTAAGTTTTTAAACGTTCTAACATGGTTCTTAACACATCTTCTGAAGCAGCAAAGGAAAAACGAATGCAGACGCAGTCTTCTTCTCCGTAAGCGATACCTGGAACACCGGCAATTTTTGCTTTATCCAACAGGTCATTGCAGAGTGTTTCACTGTCCATATCAGTGTCAAATTTAACCCATGCATAAAAAGCTCCGGCAGGTGTCAGAAGTTCCACACCCGGAATCTCACGGATTTCTTCAAACAGAAGGTTTTTGCGTTTTTCGTATGCCTGACGCATCTGTTCGGTTTCTTCCACACAATCAAGCGCAGTCAGAGCACCGCGCTGTAAAAATCCGCTGGTACAGCTGATGGAGTGCTGGAATAATTTCAACACTACCTGATAAAGCGCAGGGGTGCAGGCAAGATAGCCCAGACGCCATCCGGTCATGGCACTGCATTTTGAAAAACCGTTGACGATGACCACACGTTCAAAAAATTCCGGAATGGAAGCCAGACTTACGATTTTGTTCTGGTCATAAACAATTTTTTCGTAAATTTCATCAGATAAAACATAAACATCAGGATGGTTACGCAAAAAGGCGGTGAGAGCCTGAATATCACTTTCTGTTAGAATCTGTCCGGTTGGGTTGTTCGGATAGTTGATGATCAGAAGTTTTGTTTTATCGGATGCTGCAGCTTCCAGAGCTTCTTCTGTGATGCGGTAGTTTTCTTCATATTTTAAATGAACAGCAACGGGTTTGCCACCACTGGCTTCTACGATGGACGGATAGGATACCCACCCCGGTGTGAGCCAGATCGCTTCATCCCCCGGATTGATCAGGGCACGAATGGTCAGGTACACAGCATATTTTGCCCCAGGAGTGATCAGAATATTCTCTGCTTGATACGGTGCGTGATTTTCTTCCTGCAGTTTGCGGGCAATGCGGGCACGAAGGTCAGCGTCTCCGCGGCTGTCAGAGTAGTGTGTATGTCCGGCGGCAAGTTCTGCCACAACGGTATCACAGACGGCTTTCGGAGTCGGAAAATCCGGTTCTCCGCCAGTCAGGTTTAATATCTCAGGATCAGTTTTCTGTAATTCTTTTGTTTTTGCCAGCAAAGTGACGGATTTGGACGGTTCCACGTTGCTGATCAGTCTGTTAAATTCCATAAAGTAATTCCTCCAAAATACGGGAAAGTATATTAGTTTAGCTTTTTAATGTGTAAAAGCGTAATTTCTTATATTTTACTCCAATTCCGACATAATAACAATCGGAAACATAAGAATTCTCTGGATTTTTTTACAGAAAACGCTATAATAAGTATCGAATAGGCGAAAATAATGTGTTTACTGTAGCGATAATTGTCCGTATGAGATGGAAAAATTATCTCAGTCTGAGTTGAGACTCCCACTTCTGCAAGTGGTGAGTAGTAACAAGTATTTCTCAGTGGGAGTTCAATCTCCGACTGAGATAAATGCTCCGCGAGGGCGCACATTGTCTGGGAGACAATGGTTTTGCGCCGACCGGAACGGAGTGTAGAGTGCAGTGATTCTGAAAAGAAGATGTCAGCTTGTGCTGACCAGAATCACGCACCAAGTCTCACGTGCGTTCGACTTGAACAGATATGAGATGATTTCGTGTTTTATATTACAGTAAGTGATAAGATAGAGTTTGTAAATTGTCTATAAAAATATGAGAGAATGAGGATTGTAAAATGGATAAAATCGGTTATATGGGGATTCCGGGTAGTTTTTCAGAAGTGGCAGCAAATGAGCTGCGGGCAGAGGCTGGCATGACAGAGACAGAACTGGTGCCGCTGGTATGTGCGAAAAACATTCTGGAAGCAATGCAGAAAGGTGAAATTCAGTACGGCGTACTTGGTGTGGAAAATTCCACGGCGGGTCCGGTTGGTGAATTTGTACATACCTTTGAAAATATTTCCTATGAAAAAATTGGTGTATACGTGCTTCCGATTCATCACTGCATGTTTAAAAAGCCGGGCGTAGATACCGCTTCTTTAAAAGAGGTGGCTTCCCATCCGCAGGCATTGCGCCAGACCGTCAACACACGTAAGGCGAAATTTCCGAATCTGGCAGAGCATGAGATCGAAGATACGGCCATTGGAGCAGAAATGCTGGCAAAGGGAACACTGCCGGAGACAACAGCAGCGATCTGCAGTGCCCGCGCAGGAAAACTGTGGAATCTGGAGATGATCGCAGAAAATATTGAGGATAGTTCTGAGAACCGCACGACATTCTGGCTGCTGAAATTGGCATAGAGAAGAAAAGGTGCTGCTTGTCTGTTAATTATAGGTACAAATATATTTGCTGTGTTCAGAAATAATCTGAAATTATAATTATGGAAAAGATAGTAAAAATATTGTCATAAGGAAGTGATAAAAATATGGATAAATGCGTAGATGGGAGGCGAAAACTGATAAATCGTCTGCTCAGTTATGGATTAGGAATCGTAATTCTGGCATTAGGAATCACGTTGAATACAAAAACCGGACTTGGCGTGTCTGCGTTAGTTTCCATTGCATATACGGTGGCTAATGCCTGGAATCTGAATTTTGCGTTGATGACATTTTTACTGTACACCTGCTTTGCGTTGATTGAAGTCGGACTGAAATGGGGATTTTTACCACAGTTGCGAAAAGTACTTTGGAAAGATCTGTTGCAGATCCCATTTTCCTTAGCGTTTAGCCTGTTTTTGAATGTGTTTGGAGGTATTATTCCAGTAGCAGAACATGTTGGAGCACAGATTGTGATGCTTGTGTTGGCAATTGTGTGTACGGGAATCGGTGCAGCGATGATCGTAGATATGCACTTGATCCCGAACCCGGCAGATGGTCTGGCTCAGACACTTGGAATGGTGACGAAAAAAGGAATGGGACTTGGAAAAAATCTGTTGGACTGCAGTTGTGTGGGAATTTCAGCTGTGATTGGTTTGGTGGCACGTGGACGTTTGATTGGAATTGGCATTGGAACAATTGCAGCAATGATCGGTGTTGGCAGAGTAGTGGCATTGTTTAACCGGTGTTTTGAAACTAAACTCTGCAGGACAGCAGGCGTAGAGAAAGTTTAACGTTAGAGTGACTGGGCAAGTATTATAAGTGGATTGCAAATATCTGTTTGACATGGTTGGTGGATGCGTATCCTAAAAGTCTGGTTAGAAGAAAATAGAAACCGTGTGAATTGCGTGAAAAGTATATATAATATGAATAAAATGTCGAACTTCAAAAAAGAGAGAAAAATCTGTTGACTTTCTGATTGATATGGGTGTATACTAACGAAGTCGACAGGGAACAGAACAGTTCACCGGTCAACAAAATGGGATCTTAGCTCAGCTGGGAGAGCATCTGCCTTACAAGCAGAGGGTCACAGGTTCGAGCCCTGTAGGTCCCATTCAATATGGCGAGATAGCTCAGTTGGCTAGAGCATGCGGTTCATACCCGCAGTGTCGAGGGTTCGAATCCCCCTCTCGCTATTAGAAACCTGTAAGAATTATCTTATAGGTTTTTTTGTTGCGTAAAAATATCTACTTGTAAAATTTCACAAAATGACAGTAAAAAAGAATCCTTGAAAACGTACGATTTTCATGGATTCTTTTTAGATTCCGCAAAATAAGAGCATTACAGCTAAAAAACAGCCATTGTGCAATTTGTACAGGTGAAAAATATACCATAAAACAATAATTGACATTCGTCATTTTGTGGTATTATACTGCAATCAATACGAATCATACGAATTGAAAATCTTTTTGTTATTTCTGATTTAACCGTTTGGTTAATTCGTAAATTAATTTTAAGTCGTTGGTATTCAACTGTTTTAATTCATCTCAGTCTGAGTTGAGACTCCCACTTCTGCAAGTGGTGAGTAGTAACAAGTATTTCTCAGTGGGAGTTCAATCTCCGACTGAGATAAATGCTCCGCGAGGGCGCACATTGTCTGGGAGACAATGGTTTTGCGCCGACCGGAACGGAGTGTAGAGTGCAGTGATTCTGAAAAGAAGATGTCAGCTTGCGCTGACCAGAATCACGCACCAAGTCTCACGTGCGTTCGACTTGAATTTCTGTTTTTTCCATAAGCTGCGAATTATGTGTTTCTGTATCAAAAAAGTTTTGGGAGAAATATCAAAATATTCACAAATATATATAAATTTTGATAGATTTCACTTGTTTTATGTGCAAAATTATCGCTCAAATTCGCTTTTAATGTTGAAATATGACGATTAGTGCGGTATAATTATGAAAAATGTAGAAACTAAAATTATAGTAAATAGGAAACAGAAAAAATGCCAAAATATAAGATTAAGAAAAAAGAGTGCCAATTGCTGGTGAATGTAAAACTTACATCTTCAGAAAAAATCAATGAGATAGAAATTATATATCCGAATTTGCCTATTTTTTGAAGGGGATGGTATACAAATTAATTCAGGGGAGGAAGTATGCGATATACGGTAGTAGCAGAAACAGATATTGGAATTAGGAAGAACATAAATCAGGACAGTGTTCTTGTAAAACATGCAGAGACAGAGTTAGGGGAAATTTTACTTGCGGTTGTTTGCGATGGAATGGGAGGACTGGACAAAGGAGAGCTGGCAAGTGCTACTGTGATCCGAAGTTTTGCAACATGGTTTGAACAGGAACTTCCAAAAGAACTGGTGCATCTTGATTTTACGGTCATCGCACAGAAGTGGGAATTAATGATAAGGGAATTAAATACAAAAATAGGTATTTACGGGCAGCGGCAGCGTGTACAACTTGGAACCACGGTCACTGCTATTTTGTGTGTGGGAGACAAGTATCTGACTTTACATGTAGGAGATACCAGATTGTATTTTCTGGATGAAACGACCATTCGTCAGATGACTACAGATCATACGTTTATTGCCAGAGAAATAAAAAGAGGAACGATGACATTAGAACAGGCAAAAGTGGATAAAAGGCGAAATATGCTGTTGCAATGTGTGGGAGCTTCTGCGCAGGTGGAACCGGAAATGCTGTATGGAAATATAAAAAGCGGCGTATTTTTGCTCTGTTCGGATGGTTTTCGACATGAGATCGGGGAAGCAGAGATGTTTCAGACATTACATGCAAGTGTTTTGAAAGATCAAAAGACGATGAAAACGCAGTTACACCATTTGATCGAACTGGTAAAACAACGACAGGAAAGGGATAATATCTCAGCGATTTTAGTGAAAATCGATGGAAGATAGGGGAAGAAGTTATGGCAGAAATAGGATCTGTAATTGACGGAAAATATGAGATTTTAAGAAAAATCGGTCAGGGCGGAATGTCCGTTGTTTATCTGGCAATGGACACGCACTTGAATAAGCAGTGGGCAGTAAAAGAAATTAGAAAAAAAGGCAACGGAAAAGACGACGTGGTGATTGTAAACAGTCTACTTGCGGAAGCAAATATGATGAAAAAACTGGATCATCCGTCTCTGCCACGTATTGTCGATATTATTGACAACGGGGAGACCATTTTTGTTGTCATGGATTATATCGAGGGAGAATCGCTGGATAAGATTCTTCTGGAATACGGTCCACAGCCGGAGGAGCTGGTGATTGCATGGGCAAAGCAGTTATGCGATGTCTTATCTTATCTGCATTCCCAGAAGCCGCCGATCATTTACCGTGATATGAAACCGGCCAATATTATGTTGAAGCCAGAGGGAAATATTAAAATCATTGACTTTGGTATTGCCCGGGAATATAAGGAACAGAGCCTGGCAGATACCACCGTGCTTGGAACAAAAGGTTATGCGCCTCCGGAACAGTACAGTGGCCAGACTGATGCAAGATCCGATATTTTTGCGCTTGGAATGACGATGCATCATTTGCTGACCGGAATCGACCCGCGTGGCGGAGAAAAATATGTACCGGTCCGGATGTGGAACCCGGAATTGTCAGAAGGTATTGAGATTATCATTGACAAATGTGTACAGCCGGCAGCGGAGAACCGATATCAGAATTGTTCAGACCTGTTATATGATCTGGAACATCCGGATCTGATCACCAAGGACTATAAACGGACACAGAAGCGGAAATTGCGGGCATTTGTCATATTCGGAACTCTGGCAGTCGCTCTTGCGGCAGCAGGAATCACCTGCAGGGTGGCAGCAAAAACGATCAACAATAATGATTACGAAAATCTGGTTTCCGTATCAGAATCAACGTCAGTAGATGAAAAAATCGACAGCTATATGAAGGCAATTGATATTTATCCGGAAAAACTGGATGCTTATGAAAAAATGCTGACGGCTTATGAAGACGATGGAACCTTTGGAAAAAAACAAAATGATCAGTTTTTGGGAATTTACAACCGAAATAAGGCAGAATTTGACACTTCCAGTAAGGAGTATGCGGAACTGAATTATCAGATCGGTATGATGTATTTTAACTATTATACGGATGACGATGGCTCCTATAGTTTTTCCAATCGTGTACAGAAAGCCATTTCTTTCTTTGAATTAAATGCGAAAAATGAGAATATTTCTCCTGATTTTAAAGAAAAGAAAATTTCGGACTGTTATTATCAGATCTGCTCTTTCTATAAAACTTATATTTTGAATTCAGCGACCGTAGAGGAAGCATCAAAAGAAAATTATGAACAGCTGTTGGATCAGATCGACGATACGTTGACAGAGGTGGAAGATTCCGGAGCGTATGATAAATTAACATTTTATAATGGTGTATTTATGCTACTGTATGATCAGAGAACAAATATAGAACAGGTAAATGTAGATCAGGATAAGATTCTTACTTTATTGGATCGTGTTTATGAAAAAGCATCAGAACTGACGGTACAGAAGGAACAGTCACAGCAGTTGCAGCGGGAAATTCTTGATAATTACGACAACTATAGAGAAGCAATTCAGAGAACTTATACAAATGCGGAAGAGAGGAAACAGTAATGGCAGAATTATTAGTAAAAATATCGTATATTGCATTTGCCGGAGCTGTTGTTTGCCTAATTCTGGCAGTTATTTTGTTTATAAAATTTAAAATTCCGACGGTAATTGGTGATCTGTCAGGAAAAAATGCGAAGAAAGCAATTCAGCAGATGCGGGAGACAAACTCCCAAAAAGGCAATCCGGCCTTTAAACCAGGAAAAAAGAACGAAAGGCATAAAAAACTAACGGAAGAATTAACATTTAAGAAAAAAGAAAATGTGACAGAGGCAATCCGGCCGGAAACGGGATTGCTAAAAGAAACAATGGCGGCTTCACAGGAGTCATCATCAGATGAGACGGAACTGCTGGTAAGCGAAGAAACCGCTATTTTGGGGAATGTGACAGAGTCTTTGGAAAATGAGACGGAGATTCTGACACAACAGAAAACAGTGCATATGAAGATGTTGGATGACATTATGCTGGTGCACACAAAAGAACGTATTTCATAAGTAATATTTACTTATTACAAATATGAAATAAAAAATAAACAAGGGAGGAAAAGATGAGAAACAGAAAATGTACAAAGCCCAAACGCTTGTTATCCTTTTTTCTGGCAGTTCTGGTTGCAGTGTCTATTCTGCCGATGTCCTGGCTTCAGGCATCAGCAGCAACAGAAAAACACCCGGATGCAGTAACCATAACCGTAACAGATGGAAATGGAAAAGCGCTGGCTGATGCGGTAGTCAATTATACGATTGAGTCGCAGACAGATGTTGAAAATCCAATATCCGGAATTGTAATGACGGACGAAGACGGATGTGCAGAAGTACTGTCTGGGGATGACTATAAGGAAAATGATTTAGAACTTACCGCACAGGTATCCAAAGAACATTATGAGAGCAATGATACGGCCATTGTATCTTTGCCAATCACATCTGCAGATCAGAATTTTGAGGTGTCCTTACGTTGCATGCTGATTGAGGATGTGACTGTGACAGGTGTAACGGAAGCGTATGCGGATGGAAAAAAATTCCCGGCAGCTACCGTGGAGGGTATCGTAACAGATGGTGAACATCCGGATAAGGTAACCTATGAACTGTACACATATGGAAAAGATGAGACGACTGGGAAAGACGAATGGGTATCAGCGGGACAAACCAGTGAACTTCCACAGATTTCAGAGGTGGGAAACTACAAACTTGCGGTCAGTGTAGACCGTGGGGAACAGTATGAGATTTATCGTACTGAGGTTGATTCAGAAATAACGTTAGGTAAAATAACGGATTATACAATTACACCTTTGAATGAGACCTATACCGGAGCAAAGGAAGGTCAGGAACTTCCAAAATATGATGCTGTAACGGTAACCGGTGGAAGAAAAACTGATAATGTTACTTATAAGCTTGGTACCGGTGAGAAAACCGAGACGATTCCACAGATTCAATATGCCGGAACTTATTCTGTGACAGTACGTGTGGAAAGAGAGAATTATGAACCTTTTGAACAGACGTATACGGCAGTGCTTAAGTCAAAGGCAAATGAATACAAGGGTACATATGATGGAAAATACCATCGACTGATAGAATCCGTGGAAGGAACCGATCCTAATAATAAAGATGTAGTGGTGGAATACAGTGTATCCGAAAAGAAAGAGGAATCAAGCTGGTCAAGAGAGGTCCCAAAAGGTGTAAATGCAGGAAGTTATCCGGTTTATATCCGAATCGACAGAGATAATGACGGAAAATTTGAAGAAACAATTGATGCAATAGCAACGATTGATCCGGTATCCATTGAGCTGAAAAATATTTCAGATGAGATACCAGAAAGTGTAACATACGAAGAAGCGCGAAATAGAACCTACGATTATTCTGTAAAAGCTTTTGGTGTTGATGATCAGGAGTTTGATTCATCAGTCGTGAAGATTACTTATTCCATTGAGAGCGCAGAAAAAGAAGATAGCTCTGAAGAATCAGGGGATACAGAAGGAACAGAAACAGGGAATGCTTCTACAGATATGAAAGAAATTGCAACGATCGATGAAGGAGGACAGCTGCAGGTTCAGGAAGCAGGCGGTGGTCATAGCATCTATGTAGTTGTAAAAGTAGAACTTAAAGATACTTGTTCAGAAAAAAACAATTATATTAAAAAAACACGAAAAACACAGTTAGATATTGTTCAGATGGATGGTCTGCTGAAATTTGAAGAAAATGGTAACATTGTTAGTTCTAAAAAGTATGTGTTTGGAACAAATAATGGTATTATTTCAAATTTGAAGGCATGGAAATCTGAGAAGGACAACGGTACAATCACTTATAGTACGACTGTTAATGGAGAAGATTCCGAAAACTATGGAATTTCTATTGACAAAACGAGTGGAAAACTTAGTATTTCCAATTATGAGAATCTGGCAGAAAAATTAGTGGATAATAACGGTGCTCTGACTGTAAAAGTGACTGCTCACAAAACTGCTGGAACAAAATGGGTTAGAAAAGGCTTTGGGCTTTGGGCAAAAAAAGTACTTTATGAGGAAGCAGATGCCGATTATTCCATTAATATTCAGTTTGAAGCAACGCCGGAGAACAGTTTTTCTCTGAAGAGCTCTGAAAGTGCAGATGCAGAAACAATAACGGCCAATGAAGCAGGATGGTTTCAGCAGGCTGTATATGTTGTTCCGGCAGAGGGATATCAGATTGCAAGCGAATGGAAAAATGATGCAACTAAGACATTAAATGCAATGAGCTGCGTGGTATTTAATAATCAGGGTGAAAGCGAACGTATTGTTTATCTGAAAAGTACAACGACTGGTGGTATTACAGCTCCAATCAAAACTGGTATTGAGAAAATTGATAGTGTAAGACCAGATGCAAAAGATATCGAGATTACCTATTCTGCTTCTACTTCGCCTATTCTTGAAATGTTAAATAAAATTTTCCATTTCTATGATAAAACTGGTGTCGAAGTAACAATTACAGCAAAGGATGCTACTTCTGGTATTAAAGCACTGAATTGGATCTATACACGTGCTGATGATGCCAGTGATAGTAATCTGGAACAGGCCAGTGGAACTTTGACTGACATCGCGGAAGTTAAAACGGATAGAGATAAAAAAGTTTATCAGGCAACATTGCTGCTTCCAGTTGGGAAAAAAGATCAGTTAAATGGTAATCTGCAGGTACAGGCAGTTGATGCAGCAGATTTGTCCTCTGACTATATGACGGACACGGACAATATTGTTGTCGTTGATAGTATATCTCCAAAGTTAGATGCATCCTACAGTTTTGAAAACGCAACGGAACATTACCAGAAGGTAGAAGAAGACGTTAATGAGAAGAAAGTTAATCATCATTATACTTCTGATGATGTAACGGTAACACTAAAAGTAAAAGAAGCAAACTTTTACGCAGATGATGTAACGGTCACCATAAAAAAAACAGATGTATCGGATAAAACGACAGACTATTCGTTCAAGGGATCAAAGCTGAATTGGGAAAAGATTACAAATAAAAATGCCCCAGAAGATGATGATGGCAAAGACTGGTACCAGGCAGAATATACACTTTCCGAAGAAGGCGATTATGTTATTACGTTACAGGATACCGATCATTCCGGAAATGTCGAAGAAAAAGTCTATACATCAGAGGTTATTACCATCGACAAGACGGCACCAACCATTACGTTTGAGGAAGATGCTTCTGTAACAGATAAAACAGATCCTAAAAGAAATCAGAAAGTAACTGTAAATATTGATGAACGTAATTTCCGTGCAAAAGACATTTCGGTAACCGGTTCTGCAAAAAATATCAAAGGGGAAGATGATCAGAAGAAGCTTGATGCTCTTAATGAGTATCTGCAGCAAGAGGACAGCTGGAAAATAATAGATAAGAAGCATGTCGCAGAACTGTCTTTGGATAAACTCGAAAATGTTGTCGGAGATGCAATTTATGATCTGAAATTTGAATATAAGGATCTGGCAAAGAATTCACTGGCCGGTGAGGAAAAAGAACATTGTACAGGGGTGGTTCTGGATCGTGAAGCACCAACGAACGTAAAGGTTTCCTATTCTGATAACTATACAACACTAAAGAAAATATTTGATAAAGTGGCGGAAGCAGTTACCGGTAAAAAATATTTCTATTATAACAAAAAAGTAACATTGACATTTACTGCTCAGGATGAAGTCAGCGGTGTAGATCACTTTACCTGGTCTTACGCAAAAGAAGCAAATGCAAGTAATGTAAATAAAGATACAGGCGATTCAGCGTATACATTACAGACGGTAGACGCAGTTCAGGATAAGGAAAAACCGGAACAGTTTTCAGCAACGGTTGTTTTACCGCGTGGGGACGCAGATCAGTTAGATCAGTTAAGAGGAAACTTTATTTATGCGGCAACAGACAAATGCAAGAAAGAGATTAAAAATCCAATTGTAGATAATGAAAATGTGATTGTTGTGGATACTAAGGTTCCAACCATGACTGCAACTTATACAACTCCAAGCAGAAAAGAGGGAAATCACTGGTATTACAACAAAAACATTGATCTGACCTTTGCAGTGACAGAAGCAAACTTCTATGCAGAGGATGTAAAAGTTGAATTATCCAGAAATGCAGGTGCAACTTATACAGAGGTTACACCGGCATGGACCGATGAATCAGTAGATCTTCATATTGGAACATACACAATTCCGGCATTGAAAAACCACAGCAATGATGCTGACTACAAGATTCGTGTCACCTATGAAGACCGTAGTGGAAATGTCATGAAGGAATATGTGTCAAACGTTATGACAATCGATACCAAAGCTCCGATCATCAGCGTATCCTATACAAATAAGGATGTAAAAAATGTATTAGCGGATGCAGAAGGTCATAACAGATCTTATTTCAATGCAACACAGACAGCAACCGTGACAATCAATGAGCACAATTTTGTTGGAAAAGAAGTAGATTACACGATTATTGCCAAAGATGTGACTGGAAAAGTATTGAATGCGGATGCATTGTGTCAGAAATCCGGATGGACAGATCGTGGTGATATTCATACGATGACGATTACTTATCCGGGAGATGCAAATTATACGTTTGATGTGGCATATGCAGATCTGGCAACCAATCAGGCAACAGATTACAGTGAGGATTATTTCACTGTTGATAAAACAGTTCCATCTGGTCTGACTGTAACATATAGTCCGAGTATTTTAGACACTGCATTAAATGGAATCTCCTATGGTTTCTATAATGCAAAAGTAAGAGTTACACTTACTGCAAATGATGACATCGCAGGTGTACATGATTTCAAATATGCATATACCAAAGCGGCAGGTGTCAGTGCTGTAAATGCAGAGCTGATCAATCAGATCATCGAGGAAGCAGGAATTACTTATTCTGCAGATGGACGGACAGCAACTTCTACGTTTGAGATTCCGAAAAATGCGTTAACAAATGATACACAGTTTAACGGAACTGTTCAGTTTACAGCAAAAGACCGTTCAGAAAACGAATCCGGTGAGCTGGCAGATACCAAACGTCTTGTCGTAGATAATATCGCACCGACAGCAAATGTTGAGTATAACACGCCGGTTCATCAGGAAAATGGTATTTCCTATTACGATGGAGCTGTTACAGCAACAGTGACAATGAACGAAGCAAACTTCTATCCGGAAGATGTAGTTGTATCTGTGACCAAAGACGGAGCTGCGTACAGCGTATCTCCAAGCTGGAGTGATCAGGGTACAGATGTTCATATAGGAACATTTACCCTGACAGAAGATGGCGATTACTTTATCACAATGAATTACAGAGATAAATCCAGCAATCAGATGGTAGAGTATTCTTCTGAACAGCTTACGGTGGATACTGAAATTACCGCACCGGTTATTACCGTAAATGGTGAGGAAGCAAACGGAAGAGCATTTAAGGATGAGGTCGTTCCGGCGGTATCTTTCAATGATATTAACTTTGACAGTTATAAAGTAACACTGACAAGAACACGTTATGATGTGAAAGATGAAGATGTCACAGAAAAATATATTGCCAGTGCAGTTGCTTTAGATGGTCAGGGCGGAAGTGGAAGTTTTGATACATTCGAAAAAGAAGCAGGAACAGATGGTATTTATACTATGACTGTTTCTATGACAGACAAAGCAGGACATTCAGCAGAAACAACAGCAACCTTTACTGTAAACCGATTTGGTTCTGTATATGTGTATAATGATCAGCTGATTGACCTGATTCAAGATGGTGGAGCGTATGTTCAGCCGTCAGCAATCAAGGATGATCTGGTAATCACTGAGTATAATGCAGACAGACTTCTGGCAGATTCACTGGATATTGAAGTTCTGTGTGATGGTAAACCGATGGCAGATACAGATTATTCTGTGACACCGGAAATTAATGATCAGGCACCGATCGGAAGCAGTGGATGGTATCAGTATCAGTATACGATCGCAAAAGAAAATTTTGCAAAAGATGGTGTATACAAGATTGCCGTAGCATCAAAAGATGCAACCGGAAACAGCCCAGAGACAACAAACTATGAGGACAAAGAGATTCTGTTCCATGTGGACGGAACTGCTCCTGAAATCACAAGTATTGCAGGACTGGAAGATACCATTATCAACGCACAGAGTGTAGATGCAACCTACAGTGTTTATGATACAATGGGTCTGAAATCCATCAAGGTTCTGGTAGACGGAAAAGTAGTGGATGAGATCACTGATTTCTCTGCTGACAGAAATAACTACGAAGGCGATTTTGTAGTTAATGAAAGCAAAGATAAACAGAAAGTAGAACTTGTTGTTACTGATCTGGCAGGTAATGTGACAGATACAGATTCAGAAGAATTCAAAGAAGCTTGTGCGTATGAATTCAATGATGTAGTAACAATTTCTACAAATCCGATGGTACGTGCAATGGCATGGATCAAAGATCATGCAAAAGTGATTGCAGGTACAGTAGCTGTAGTAGCAGCCATTGTAGCAGGTATTATTGTACTTGTGTTAGTTCGCAGACGGAAAGATTCAGAGGATGATTCAGAGTCAGGCGGAAATAATTCAGAAGAGTAATTAGGAAAGTGTTAGGTTAGTATCTGATTATTTGAACAAGGCGCAAAGCGACTGTGTTCATGAGCAAGAAGCGAAGTGGATTGCGAATGTCCGTTTTACTGAACTAAAAATATGAGCAGTAAGTTCCTGCACGGGAAACCGTGCAGGAGCCAAAGCTGCTTATTAGAGATGATTTTGAAATAAAGTGATCTGTAATAAACAGCTTTGGGAGAAGGAGGAGTATGAGTGTGAATGCATTAGTAGAAAAAGGAATTTTGGCAGAACAAAAATGTGGAAGTAATTTTGCATATACATTGCTGGAGGATGGATTGTTTTTGCCAACAGAGTATAAAGTATTACGGAGTCAGGACGATCAGTGTTTTTTGAAATGTATGAAACTGACGTATAACGGTCAGATACAATTTTATTATCTCTTAGAAGATTATCGTTCTTTGGCACAGATGCTGCCTTCTCTGGACGCAGATGGTTTAATGGTTATTGTTACGAACGTTCTGGCAAATATGCTTCAGGTGAAAAATAACGGTTTTTTGTCCTGCCAGAAGTTAGATCTGACTTTTGAGCATATTTATGTGGATACGAATACATATAAAGTGAAACTTGTCTATGTGCCAGTGAATCAGGGATTTTATATGGACGATGCGTCTTGTGAAAATGCATTTCGGACGAGCCTGATCAAATTGATCGGTACAACACAAAATCTGTGCAATAATAAAACAATAAAATTTGCAAATAGTTTGTCAAATGGACTGTTGTCGTTACAGGATTTGTATGAGACTGCCAATACCGGAAAGGTGTTTCAACCATATGGAAATACTGGTGCTGTCAATGTGAAAACATATTCTGGAATGCAGCCAAAGATGGAAGGACCAAGACGAAGTGCGAGCAGCATGCAACTGGTATCTTTAAATGTGCCAAATAAAATTATGCTTTCCGTAGATAAAAGTGAGTACGTGATTGGCAAGAAAGCAGATGCTGTGGATGGGATACTTTCTTTTAATAAGATGATAAGCAGGATTCACTGCAAAATTATACAGCGGGATGGACAATTTTTCATTGAAGATCTGCGAAGCGCAAATGGAACGTATGTGAATTACGAAAAATTAAATCCACATAGTCCGCGTTTACTGAAAAATGGTGATCGGATTCGCTTGGCAAACAGTGATTTCGAGGCAATGATTGACTAGCAGAAATACAAACAGTTGAAAAATAGATAGAAAATATGGGGTAAGTGTAGGTATGGATAAACCGAGAGTAGTGATTGCTGATACCGACGAAAATTATATTCAGTCGATAGAATTAAAATTTATAGAAGATTTTTTTGATAAAGTGCAGTTGGAAATAATTACGGATCAGGAATATTTTGAACGATTATTTATGACTCCACAAAGTGCAGACATTTTAATTGTCTCTGAAGATTTATATGATATGTCTCTTCAGAAACACAATATCAAAAATATTTTTGTGATGACAGAACAACATGAGGAAGATCAGACGGAAGAACTGAATATCACAAAAATATTCAAATACAGCAGTATCAAGGGAATTTTTAATGAAATTCTGGGACAGAGTGCAAAGGATCTGAAACTGGCAGAGGAGGCAAGAACCGAACCACAAATTGTAGTAGTAACTTCGGCAGCAGGTGGTGTTGGAAAAACGACAGTGGCAATGGGGATGTGTGCGTGTCTTAGTCAGAATTATAAAAAGGTTTTGTATATTAATGCTTCTAACCTGCAGTTTTTTCAGTATATGATGAAAGATTCAACTCCTATTTCGGATATGGAAGTATATGTACAGTTAAACACGCTGGAACAGTGTAATTATGAAAGCATAAAGCATGTGATTCGAAAAGAAGTGTTTTCATATCTGCCACCATTTAAAGCAGCGCTTATGTCGTTAGGCATCGAATATGATGTTTATGAAAAAATCGCTGTTATGGCAAGAGATAGCAGAGAATATGACTTTATTGTTGTGGATACCGATAGTTGCTTTAATCTGGAATTAAGCCGTTTGTTTGACACAGCAGATAAAGTAATTGTCGTTACAGATCAGACAAAAAAATCTGTATATGCAACAAATGCGCTGGTTTCCAGTATTAATGGGATTAATAGTGGAAAATATATATTTTTATGTAACCAGTTTGAAAAAGAAAAAGATAATGCGTTGATCAGTCCGGAAATTCTTTTGAAATTTAATGTAAGCGAGTATGTGGATGCTATACCACAGTGTGAGAAAAAGGATACTGGGGAGTTGGGAGAAGATTCGGGAATAAAAAAGGCGGCATTTTTGATTATATAGAAAGTACTAATGAAAACATAGAGGAGACGGTTATTAATGGTGAGTAATAAGGCAATCGTACAATTTATTAACAAAATTACCGGACAAAATGTTGAACTGGAAATTCCAATAAATATTACAGCAAATGATTTGATTATAGCATTGAATGAAGCATTTCATTTAGAAATGGATGTTAATAATATTTTTAATTGCTATTTGGTTGCGGAAAATCCCATTGCATTTTTGCATGGAAATAAAGAGTTGTCCGAATTTGGAATTAGAAATGGCACAAAAATAATATTTAAAAGGGGTTAGGGATGGATTTTCAATACAAATTAATAGTAAGTAATCAAACATTCTATAAAGAATTTGAGATTCCGGCAGAGTTAGAACGTGTAAAATTAGGATCGACATCAAATTGTGAATTTCGATTAAACTCAGAGTTGTTTTTTGAGGATATAGAAATTAGTCTGCAGAAAAAAGATGGATGGAATATATTATGTAGTGACAATTTGTATATTAGCAGAGGCGATGCGCGTAAATTATTATTTTCAGAGTTGTCACACGATGATGTAGTTAATATATGTTATGTAAATTCGGGGGAATTTGCATTTCAAGTTCGTTTTCTTATTGATTTTGAAGCTGAGATTCCGAGATATGATTGGTATATCAAAATGGATGAAGTACCACATATTACAATTAGTGATACAAGAGGATCAGAAATTGAATTAGAAAGTGAATATGGAAAAGGTACTGCTGTTTATATTGAAAAAACGAAAAACGGGATTGTGATAACAGAAAAAACATCTCAACTGGGGGTTAATGTAAACGGAAAGAAAATTAATAAAACGGCCATTTTGAAAGATTTTGACTTCTTTTCAATAGCAGATTTTTTTGGATTTTATAAAAATGATAAAGTGTATTTTTGTCATGATAATATCCAAACAAATAATATTAAGAAATATAATGATCGAATAGCAACCACGGAATATCCTAAATTTGTCAGAAATACGAGAATTAAGATAAAAAATGACGAAACGGCAATAAAAATTCTTGATCCGGCTGCAGTACCTGCTAAACCGGACTTAAATATTGTCACATCGCTTATGCCAGCGATCGCAATGTTTGCCCTTGTTGTTGTATTAAGAGGAGTACTTAGCACAACAGGTGGAACATTTGTCCTTTTTAGTATTTGTTCCATGGGCTTGGGGGTAGTTACATCTGTAATTAGTATTTTTGATAAGAAAAAACAATATAAAAAAGACTGCGCAGAAAGAACGGAGACATATTTAACGTATATAGAAAAGAAGAAAAAAGAGATTGAAGAGGCGAGAGAAAAGGAGTTAGAAGGATTACAGCAGCAATATTATAGTATTGAAGAAGATATTGAACATATAAGTTCGTTTTCAGCGCAATTGTTTGATCGACTTCCAGAGGATGAAGATTTTTTAGATGTTTATCTTGGTAAGGGAAAAACAAGAGCAGTGAGAATTATAGATTATAAACTTCAGGAAAAGCTAGAAGCAGGGGACGAATTGAGCGTAATGCCGGCCAGAGTGGCACAAGAATATGCTGATATAGCAGGAGCTCCGATAAAAGTATCGCTTAGAAATGCAAATGCTGTTGGTGTTGTTGGTAAAGATGATGAGCTATATACCATGCTGAAGAATATGTTAATTGACTTGATCAGTAGACAATATTCTGGAGATTTGAGTATATATATGCTTCTTGATGAAAAAAAAGAGAAGTATGACTGGATTAAATTACTTCCACATTTGCAGAGCCGGACTGGAGCACGAAAAATTGTATGTGATGTAGAAAGTAAAAATAATATTTTTGAAAACCTTTATAAAGAATTGACATTACGAAGCGAAACAAAGGAACAAAGTGGATATAATGTTGTATTTGTGATGGCAGAAAATGGAATAAAGAATCATCCAATCGCAAAATTTATAGAAAAGGCATCAGAATTAAATACTGTTTTTGTGTTTTTTGAACCAAATGTTACTTTGTTACCTCAACATTGTTCTCAGATTATTGAAATTAAATCAGACAATGTAGCAGAGATATATAGTTCTGTCAACAAAATAGAAAAAGAAGAATTTATTTATCCAAGTGTATCAGATGGACAAATGCGGAAAGCGATAGAGTTGATTGCACCTGTATATTGCGATGAAATAAGCTTGGAAGGTGCATTACGAAAGAGTATTTCACTTTTTGAGCTGCTTGGTATATATGATGTAAAAGATATTGATTTAACAAGTAGATGGAAGCAGTCAAAAATTTATGAAACAATGGCAGTTCCGTTAGGAGTAAATGTTAAAAATGATGTTGTATATCTAAACTTGCATGAAAAATTTCATGGTCCACATGGTTTAGTATCTGGAACTACAGGTTCAGGAAAAAGTGAGATTCTTCAGACCTATATATTGGGAGCAGCGACATTATTTCACCCATATGAGATTGGTTTTGTTATCATCGATTTTAAGGGTGGAGGAATGGTTAATCAGTTTAAAGGCTTGCCACATTTAATGGGAGCTATTACAAATATTGATGGAAAGGCAATTGACAGATCTTTAAAATCTATTAAGGCAGAATTGTTAAAACGTCAAGCTTTATTTGCAGAGGCTGAGGTTAATCATATTGATAAATATATTAAAGCATACAAAGAAGGAAGAGTAAAAACAGCACTTCCACATCTGGTTATTATAGTTGATGAATTTGCTGAATTGAAAGCGGAGCAACCAGAATTTATGAAGGAGTTGATTAGCGCAGCACGAATTGGACGTAGTTTAGGAGTTCATCTTATTTTAGCAACTCAGAAACCGGCAGGTCAGGTTAATGATCAGATCTGGAGCAATTCAAGATTTAAATTATGCTTAAAAGTGCAGACACAAGAGGATAGTAATGAAGTATTAAAATCACCATTAGCGGCTGAGATAAGAGAACCGGGACGAGCTTATTTGCAGGTTGGTAATAATGAAATATTTGAGTTATTACAATCAGGTTTTTCTGGAAGTCCGGAAAAAAGCGAATTGGGAAATCAGAAGTCTTTTGACATATATGAAGTTGATTTTAAAGGTAATAGAAAATTAGTATATCGCCAGAGACCAAAGAAAATGACGAATGCACGGACTCAGTTAGATGCAATCGTTTCTTATGTACATGATTATTGTGAAAAAATGCATATTGAAAAATTACCGGAAATCTGTCTGCCAGATTTAAATGAGACAATTGTATTTGACAATGCTAAGTATGGATGTGGCAACAACATTTTGGATATGCAGATTTCTATTGGAATATATGATGATCCAGATCATCAGTGCCAGAACAAAGCAGTAATCAATATTGGAAGTGTAAACACAATGATTGTGGGTACGTCTCAGTATGGAAAAACTAATTTGCTAGAAGTATTAATACGTGGAATTGCAGAAAATTATTCGCCTAAAGATGTAAATGTCTATATTATAGATTTCGCTTCAATGGTTTTGAAAAACTTTGAGAAGTTAGCTCATGTAGGCGGTGTCGTATGCCCTTCTGATGATGAAAAATTAAAAAATTTATTTAAGTATTTAACGGATCAGATTAATTATCGAAGAGAGATTTTATTGTCCGTTGGTGTTGGTTCTTTTTCTTCATATAAAGAGGCTGGATATAGCGATTTGCCGCAGATAGTACTGTTTATTGATAATTTTACTGCTTTAAAAGAACTTTATTTACAAGACAATGATATGTTAATGACCATATGCCGTGAGGGATTGTCGGTAGGAATATCTGTGGTATTGGCAAATTCGCAGTCAAGTGGTCTTGGATATAAGTATATGTCAAATTTTGCAACAAGAATGTGTTTGTTTTGTAATGAAACAAGTGAATATTCTGCAATGTTTGGATCTTGTAGGATTAGACCAGATGAAATCCCGGGAAGGGGCCTGGTTGAAATTGATAAAACAATATATGAGTCTCAGACATTTTTGGCTTTTGAAGGTGAGCGTGAGATTGAACGAATTCAAAATATGCAGAAATTTACGGATGAGATGAATTGTAAGTATCAGGGCATGCATGCAAAAGCAATTCCTGAAATCCCATCACTACTCAAAGCGGAGTATGTATATGATAATTTTGTTGAAATGTATAACGAGTTTAAACAGATACTGGGAATTAGTTATGATACAGTGGAACCTGTTGTATATGAAGTACAAAAGAATAATATGCTTGCTGTTAGTGGAGTAGAAGAATCCGGAAAATCCAATTTCATAAGATATATAGCACATTTTATGAAGAAAACCCATACAGATATAGACTTATTTGTGTTTGACAATTATAAGAAGAAACTTGGAGCAATGCAAAATGATTGTTTGGTATATGATGTGACCGGTGAACAGTGTGTAGATATTTTGGTAAATCTTGAAATATATCTGAAAAATAGATATCAGCAATTAATTTCAGGGGACGATACAGATGATTCATGGAAAATGCTTATTATTAATAATGAAGATCTATTTCAGACAATCAGCGCGGATAAAGTTGCGTTGAATGCATTCAAAAATATTACAGGAAAATATAAGATGTTAAATATTTTTGTAGTGTTAGGAAATGTTCCTAATATGCAAATTGTCTATGGTGTGCCAGAAATATATAAACTTGTAAAAGAATCTAGAAATATATTGTTTTTTGGCGATTTGGAGAATTGCAAAATTGTAGATGTTCCATTATCAATTGTTCGAAAAAATAAGAAAAAGGTTGAAACAGGGGATGCGTTCTATGTTTCAGGAAATGAGTGTTGTAAAATAAAAACACCATTATCAATGTAATACTTTGAGTATAGTTGCATGAGCAATTATATATATAATATTTAAAAGGAGGATAAAAAAATGGCATCAGGACAGATTAGAATGACACCTGAAACAATGAGAGGAAGAGCAAGTGAATATCGGATTGAATCTGAAAATGTTCAGAATGTAATCGAAAAAATGGATTCATTACTTGAAAGTCTTCAGGCAGAATGGGAAGGTGCTGCATCAGAAGCATATGCAGCAAAGTTTGGCGAACTTCGCCCTTCTTTTGTAGCAGCAAAAGATTTAATTGATGATATTGCAAATGCTCTTGATAAAACGGCAGAGGCAGTTGAAAACACAGATAATGAGATTGCAAGACAGTTTGGAATGTAACATGCCGTGTTTGCTGAAAATAAATCGCAATATTTAAATGAGGTATATTAACAGCATGAATAACTGATCTTCTGTATCATTTGTTTCAAATGATACAGAAGATTGGATAAGAAAATGGTGAGTATATGAAAGAATATAAAGACATTGAATATAATTATCATGACTACTCTGATAGTAAAATATATATTACATTAGGAATTAATGTAGGAGTAGCTACTAGATATTTTCTTATAGATGGCAAGAAAGAATATATCAGTAATCTTTCTTTTGCTAATATATTGACAAACTATTTGAAGTTAATTTTGGGACAAGAGTTAGTTGTAAATGTGGACAGGACGATAACACATTTAACGTATATTTCAAAACAGGAGACCTTTGAAGAAGATTTTTTACGGTTTATAAGAACTATTTTTGCTAGTGATAAAGATGCGGAATTATTTGAGACTAGTAAGAAAAATACTATAGAGAAGTTTAGAAAAAATTATAAAAATGGAGAATTTAGAGCACTATATAAGGCTTTTGAATATTCGGATGCAAACAAAGGATATAAATTATATGATTTAATAGAGGGTTTGCAAAAGATTAATTACGAAACTTTTATAAATGAGAATAAATTATTAATTGTTCCAGATAATTGTTGCTTATATATTAATGGAAAACTACAAGATATTTCATGTGAAGCAGTGGAACAAATAAATACTATTTTTGCAGAAAATCAACATACGGCTACTTTGGGTGGTACGATGAGTGAACAAAGATTAAAAGATGATGCACATCTTTTAGAAGTAGCACGAGAAAATGTCAATGTAGATATTTTGTCTCTGGGCTTTGAAACAAATATAAGTGTATTAGACAGAATGATATATTTATTATTTCAATCTCAGAAAATTCTAGCAGAAAATAAAATTCTTCATATAGACACGTTTGACAGTTCAATAATTATGCAAACAGAAGAAGTAATAAAAATGAAAATGATGTTAAAGAATGTGTTAAAAGAAGAAGCGTTTGAACAAACAAGGAAACATGTACTAGGAGTTATCAATCAATGGTTGGAGATGGATCCTATGCGGTTTAATATGTTAGCTGTTGAATTGAAAATTGAGAATGTTCAAATTATCGATTTCTTAAATATTATTTCGACTGTAGAATATGATGAATTTGTAACAAATGTAATTAAAATGAGACCTACGGTATCTGAAGCACAGATCATAATGAGGAGATAATAGAAATGGCGGAATTTATATTAAAACCAAATGATTTTCAAAAGCAAGTAGATTCATTTAAATCAACAACAGAAACGGTTTCTGCGCTGAAATATACATTGGAAAAAAATGGTATTAGTTTACAGTCAATTGATAAGTATGAAGAATGTATTACGGCAATGAATGATTTGATTACAACTTTTGCTGAATTTGCTGAGATGGATTGTAACTCAATACAACGGATAAAAGCAAAATGGATGAATACAGACAGTGATATGGCAACAAAAACATTGGGAGAAATTTTGTCTGCAAAAATTTCAGGAAACTAGACATAGAGGAAAGGATAATGTAGAATGGCATCACAGGGATCATTGAAATTAAAATCAACATCACTATTAGATATGTATAATGCGATTCATACATATGAAAGTACTGTTCAGGATGCTTTATATGAACAATATAAAGCGGCATATAAATTAACGGTTACAAATTATATGCGTGGAAGTGCGGCAGATGCATTTAAAACATATTTTTCTAAAGGAACAGTTAATTTAATACAAGGTTTACTTGATATTTCGTCTGAAATGACCATGATTTTACAATTAATTACAGAAGTCTTTTATCAATTTGAGAGTGCGTCAAATGGAACAATTTTTGAGACGCAATTAGATGAAGTTGGTAGCAATCTAGACGGGAAAAAAAGTACTTATGAGGGAATGGAAAACGAAATAAGTTCTGTTATGGGAGCAGCCAGTCAGTATATAAATATTGTAGATGTAGGATACGCAGATGTGTATGATGCATATGGGCAGGTAACGAATATGTTACAGCAAATTAGAACAGATTTGTATAGTGTAGATGCAGATGCGGTAGTATCGGCTCAGGAATTGTTAACACGAATTCAGGAGTTAAAGTCACAGATTACGCAAACAATGGGATTGTGCTATAAAGATGGAAATTTTATGCCGGATCAAGCAGTAACGTTGTCAAACCAAAGTTGGTACACAACACAAACTAATGCTACATTAACGTTATTACTTTCAGAAGATCCTTTTGAATATGAGGCAGGCGCTGTTTCTGTTTCAGAAGACCAATGGGCTGCGGGATTATGTTCTGATGTATATGCGTATGCAGGATATTCATTTCTAAATGCATCCTATGAGAGCGGTGTTGAAAATAACACGGCGTTTATGAAAGCAAGGGCTTCTGTATTAAATTTAAATGGATATGCGCAGTTAACGGATTATATTAAAGCGCAGGGGGAAGCTAAAGTTGGTTATGCGGAAACAGATTTGAAAATAGGTGCCGGTGATGGGTATTTTGGTGCGCATGTAAAAGCAGAAGCTGGTGTGATAAAAGTTAATGGATCTGTTGTTGCAGGAACAGATAATTTTAACGGATATATAAAAGGAAATGCAGATGTTTTAAATGCAAATGGAAATGCAGCATTTGAATTTGAGGATGATGGACAGTTTGCAATAGGGGTTGATGCAGGGGCGTCATTGGCTTCGGCAGGGATAGAAGGAGGATTTAACTTTTTAAGTTATAAAGTATATGATGGAACAGCAACAGGGGATGAAAAAGATGATTTATTTAAAGTGAAAGTACGAGCAAGTGCAAATGCAGGAGGAAGCTTTGCAGTTTATGCAGAGAGTAAGAAAGCAATAGATTTAGATATTGCGGATATTAATGCTACAACTTTAAAAATAAAAGGAGAATTTTTACTTGGTAGAAATATCGAGATTACAGTACCGACAATATATATGAAGTGGCCATGGTAAAGAAAGAATATAATGTTTAAATTTAATGAGAAAAAATGTGTTTGCGAAGAGGAAGGGACAATTATAAAAAAGAGATGGAATGGAGATGTATGGTTTATTTCTGTTCAATATGCTGTCAATGGAATAAATTACACTTGTACGGAGCAGATTAAGTATAAAAAAATTTCAACTTATAAATTAGGAGCACTTCCAGTTGGAATTCATTCAAAAATTGCATTAGATTCTATTGAGATAGGCACTAGGATAAGAGTATTATATGATCCAAATAAGCCTAAAAGAAGTTTTTTGCCGGATAATACAGGAATTCCACTGATGTAAAAGGGTGTCGTATTTAACAAAGGAGTAGTAGAATGGAAGAAACATTAGATGATTTAAAAAGAAAATTAAAAAATATTGCATCTAAGATTAGCGATAAAATGAATGAGCGACAGAACTATTTGGATCAGGCTGCTGAAATTCAGAAAATTTATGACCGTATGCTTCAAGATAAGAAGACATTAAAAAAATATAAGAGTGATATCAGGACTTTTTATAACAAGGCATATACAGATTTCAAAGGTAATAAATTTTCATATACATATAAGCCATCTATTCAGGAGTTGGGAAATTCTTATGATGCAGTTATATCTAGAATCGATACAAATTTAGATGCACTTAATACTAAAAAGTCGGAATATAATAATAAGGCTTCCGGTTGTTTAGGACCTTTGGGATCATTGGAATCATCCTACAATTATGTTAAAACAAAAGTTCAGAATTGGACGAATTAAGGTGAGATTATATGAACAATATTAAAGTAAAATTAGTTGAAGCACATCAGAGTCAGTTGAAAAATTTTGATGTGAAAAAAGAATTGCAAAGTGTACAAGAGTATGTTAATGGCTTAGAAATTGAATTAGAAAATAGGACTGTTTTTCTGGTATGCATTCAGGGAAATTATGATGATTTTGGAAAAAGAACCAATACGGTATTTGTAATTATTAATAATTGTGGAAAGGCAATTAGAGAATTACATGGAGTGATAAAAGTGAAATCTTGTATACTACATACAGTTCAATTTGCGAAAGCTACAATAGATTTTGATGAGGCTTTCATGGGAAAAATTGAAAATAATGAGGGCATGCTTGTACATTTGAACATTCCTACAAGAGGGTTAAATCAAAACAAGATATTTAAGTCAACAGAATTGGAGGTAGAATTCACAGACGTACGTGTTACATATGTGGATGAATAAAAAAGTTGAAAAAGAAAATTTTAAAAGTAGTAAGTGTAGTATTGTTGCTAATTTTTGTGTGTGGATGTGGAAATACGACAAATTCTCAAACAATGACAGCACAAGAGTTTAAAAGAAATATGGAGGATAGAGGGTTAGAGGTAGTAGATCAAACGTCTTCATCGTCAGATTCTACGTATCAGTATATCTATGTTGCATTGGATAAGGAAAAATATTCATTTGAATATTACTTTATGGATAGCCCAGAAGCTTCTGATACGGTTTATCAATATGCTGTTTCAAACATTAATAATATTTATGAGGATGTGGATACAGCGACAATTACAGAAGAAGATAAAAAGAAGTATACGGATTATCAGGTAAGTGCAGAAGATTATTATTGTGAAGTTATAAAGCAGGAGAATACAGTATTGTATGTGACCGCGTACCATGATTATGAATCTGAAGCAAAACAAATTGTGTCTGAATTAGGTTATAAATAAGAAAAATGAAAGAGTATTCGGGAAAAGAACATATTAGCACTATGTTCTTTTCTTGTCCCATTTTATCCTTCGTGTTATGATAATATATAACAAATATAAACAGAAAAACATATGTGGGAAAGGAGATTTTCGGCATGAAGACAATTAATATCTCTGTCGGTATTTCCGATTTTGAAAAAATCCGAAAAAACAAGTATTACTACATGGATAAAAGTGATCTTATTCGAAAAATTGTCGAGCCGACTCCGGCAGAAGTGACACTGATCACTCGCCCGCGGCGTTTTGGAAAAACACTTGGCATGAGTATGTTGTCCAGCTTTTTTGATATTCGCAGAGACAGTGAGGAGCTTTTTTCGAATCTGGATATTATGAATGATTCCGTTTTGTGTCAGCAATGGATGAATCAATGGCCTGTAATTTTCCTTTCCATGAAAGATATTGATGGTTTATCTTATCAAAAAGCATATGAACAGTTTGTGTTACAGATTTCAGAATTATATAAGCGATATACTTATGTATTAGAATGTGAAGCGATTGATCCGGATGACAAAGAAATATTTTCGCTTTTGAAGGCGGGACAGGCGAGTGAGGCACAGATCAGCCGTTCACTCAGCACGTTAATGCGTATGCTTCAGACCTATTATCAGAAGCAGGTCATTTTGTTGTTGGATGAATATGATGTGCCGATTGCAAAAGCAAGTAATCATGGCTATTATGATCAGATGTTGGAACTGATCAAAGTATTTATGAGTACGGCATTAAAAGATAATTCATCTTTGAAATTTGCGGTGATTACCGGATGTCTGAAAATTGCCAAAGAGAGTATTTTTACCGGGACGAACAATATGGTTTCGGATACGATCACGCAGTCTGAATTAAATGAATATTTTGGCTTTACACAGTCTGAAGTAGAACAGTTATTGAAAGATATGGATGCGACAGAATATGCTTCGGAAATGAAATTCTGGTATGACGGATATCATTTTGGCGATTGTGATGTGTATTGTCCGTGGGACGTGATGAATTATTTGCGAGATATTCAGGCGGATTCGGATGCAAAACCGACTGGATATTGGAAAAATACCAGTGATAATGCGATCATTCGTTCCTTTATTGATTTTGCAGGTGGATCAATTACCAGAAAACTGGAAACATTGCTTTCCGGTGGATATATTGTGCAGCAAATCGACGAGAATCTTACGTATGATTATCTGCATTCTTCAGAAGAAAATCTATGGAGCGTTTTATATCTGACAGGGTATTTGACCAGTGTGAAAAAAGTAGATGCACAGGAAATACAGATTCCGGACGAATATACAGCACTGACGATACCAAATAAAGAGATTCAGGAGATTTTTGAGACAACAATTGCAAAATGGTTCGATGAAAGTGCTAAGACATGGAATCGCAAAGCGTTGTTTGAGGCTGTTTGGAATGGTGATTCGGATACGATCACACAGGAAATGAACAAATTATTGCGCAAAACTATCAGCTATCATGATTATCGAGAGGACTTTTATCATGCATTTCTGGCAGGAATTTTTGCCGGAGCTGGATATATGGTGGAGTCAAACCGCGAACATGGCGAAGGTCGTAGTGATGTAGTGGTTTATGATGCGGCGAATGGAAATGTGGCCGTATTTGAGGCGAAGTATTCAAAAAAACTGGAGGCGATGGACGCAGATTGTGTTGTGGCATTATGCCAGATTGACAGCAGAATGTATGCATTAGAATTTGAAGATGAGTACGATCATATTTTCTGTTATGGAATTTCCTTCTTTAAGAAGCGTTGCATTGTGAAGAAAAAATAAGGTGAAGCAATGCATGATATTTACTATACCGGATCAGACCTTGCCAGTTGTAATGGATTGCCGTATAATAAAAAAGGTTGTTGTAACCAGAAAAAGATAAATGAGGTAAAGTTATGGATCGTTATTTAGAAAATATAGAGCATAAAGCGGCAGTTCTGTGTGATGCATTGCCATACATTCGTGATTTTGTTCACAAAGTAATCGTGATAGAATATGACTGTGGCGAATGGCTTTCCGGTGTGGAAGAAAAGAAAATGATCAAGGATATTGTATTACTGAAAAGTATCGGTGTGATTCCAATTGTGGTACATCGTACCCAGATGGGAGTAGACAAATTCCGTGAAAATAAACGTATTGCGAAACTGTTAGAGCTGTACGACACAAAAGCAATCGGTATCTGTGGAGTAGATATTGAGACAATTCAGATGATGATCAAAAATGATTATATTCCGGTTATTGTTCCAAATGATATTGATAATGAGATGGAACATATTGATCCACGGGATACGGCTCTGGAAGTGGCTGTAAAGATGCAGGCAGACAAGCTGATCTATCTTTCCAGATATCCGGGTATTTATACGGATGATACACGTAGCGACGTATATCCGCGCATTACGGTAGATGAGGTAGAAGAATTAAAGAAAACGCGTCATTTTCAACCGGATTTCATGGATTATCTGCAGCATTGTATTGATGCAGTCAATCAGGGAGTAAACCGTGCGCATATTCTGGATGGCAGAATTGAGCATGTGTTGCCAATCGAATTTTTCAGTATTGACGGAGCGGGAACCGTTCTGATCAAAGATGAAAAAACCTTGTATCAACATGAATTGTAAAATTTTGTTTATAGGGTCTGAGTTTATTTTCTCTCAGCGAGCGATTGTTAGCCGCGGAGATATAATAAACTCAGACCCTTTCAATACCCTAAATTTTTTATTACACAAACAAGTATTTCACCAGATAAGACGCCAGCCACGCCATATGCTGTTTCCTGTCGTTTTCAAAATCCAGAAATTTCTTTTCTTCCGGCAGTGAATCTTGCAGATTCTCTGCTCTGGTGGACAGCAGATAGGATTTGATGATCAGCTGATCAATCTGGTGACGCCGCATATCTTCTCCAGGTGTGGTATGAGCATCCACTTCTGTCAGTTTTGTACGGATGCTTTTCAACAGTTCGAACAGATACTGCATCTGCTTTCGGATACGAACCGGGAAAATATATTTATTGGCAAGTAAAGCAATTCCCGCACCTGTAAGAGTATAGACCAGACGCTGCAGCAGGACAATGGGAACACTGCTGTCTATGGACTGAAGTGCCAGTGCCGAGCAGGTGATAAAGGCAACCATCGGACCGTAGCCGTCGGCGGCATAGATCATAAAGTTTGCCACTGTCATGATGACAACTCTGGAACCGAAATCTGGAAACAGTGTGAAAAATACAAAGCACAACACGATTCCTGCCATGGTGCCAAGTACACGCTGCCGAACTCTCTGCACGGTATGTTCCGTAAATGGAATCATCATGAAAAAGACGGAAATTACAAGCCAGTAAATATTATTGCTCTGCCACACGTAGGAAATCACCAGACATGGTGTCAGTATGATCACCTGACGGAGTGCAAAACGAAGCCGCATATTTCGAATATCCGGTTTGCGTACACGAAACGTCAGCTTACGGTAGTCCGCAGTAGGTTCTGTGGTCAGAAACTGAGGATAAAATTTCGCATAAATTTCTTCTGCGCGTGCCAGATTTCCTTCCTGTTCCGGGTGATTGGTCAGATAGTTGATGATCTGAAATACAAGCACAAAGCGGCAGTACCAGTTGATTTTCCCTTTGTGGCGCAGTGCCGCGCGGTTGGAGGAATAAATCTCCATACTACATTTCTGATTAATCTCACAGAGTTTTTTATGAACCGGAAGCAGTTCGTTCACATTTTCTGCAAAAGAGGAAGCGTCGCCGTCCTTGGCGGTAAGGTCTAGCAGCTGTCTGCATACCTCAAAGCCTTCCTGAATCAATCCAATTAAGCGTTTTTGCGTATTTTCCTTGCGGGAAAGAAGCCAGGAAAATAAAAATACAATGGCGAAGCTTGCCAGCAGGGCAAGTAAACGATTTCCAAGTGCTGAAAAGGTATGCACTGGTGCAATCTGGAAAAAGATCAGGGCCATGCCTGCCGGAAAATAATTGTTCGGATTGTATTCGTCGATCAGCAGATAAGCCAGCCAGAACAGTGCCGCCGCATTGATCAGAATGCAGAGCGGAAGGTTGATGACGGCAAGAAAGGAAAATACTGCCATGATCATGTAGACGATAAAGTTCCGGATTAGACATTCGTAATGATTGCACATATTTCGATAGCGCAGGAACGAGAGCGTTGCAAAGGGACCGATCATCGTGTTTTCCATGCCAAAGAAAAAATATGTGATAAAAAATATAATTGTAGCAACAATGGTTGGCGCGATCGCCGAACGCATTAAGTTTTTCTGTTTTTCTGAACGTTTCAAAAAATCACCTCATATCAATTTTAAGAAGAAAAAAACAGTAAGTCAATGGAAATTTTTTGAGAAGTGTGGTAAACTAAAAACCAAATAGGCTCTTGTGGTATGCATATTGGATTTTTGAGGAAGATGGCAGGTAGATCGTGTGAGATATGAAAAACAGAACGCCAAAAAGCTCAATGAACTTCGAAAATTGCAGAAGCAGGCATGACAGGAGATAAATATGGAAAGAAAAGAGGTGCATTTATCATATGAGAATAGGAATGGGTTATGATGTGCATAAGCTGACAGAGGGACGCAAGCTGATCCTTGGTGGGGTGGAGATTCCGCATAGTCTGGGATTGTTAGGTCACTCTGATGCAGATGTATTACTGCATGCGATCATGGATGCATTGCTTGGGGCAGCGGCACTGGGAGATATCGGAAAACATTTTCCGGATACGGACGAGCGGTATCGTGGAATTTCCAGTCTGAAGCTGTTGGAGCATGTGGCAGAATTGCTGGAGGAAGAACACTATATTATAGAAAATATCGATGCGACGGTGATCGCGCAGAAACCGAAGCTGAGACCGTATATTGAGCAGATGGAGCAGAATATTGCAGATACGCTTCACATTTCAAAGAGCCAGGTCAATGTCAAGGCGACCACGGAGGAACATCTGGGCTTTACCGGCAGAGAAGAAGGCATTTCTTCCAATGCGGTGTGTCTGTTGTCTACGATTTATGAAAACAGCGTAGCAGTTGGGGACAGCGCGGCAGGCTGCCCGGGATGCGGAGGATGCCATTGAGTATGCGCTATCTGACACAGGGCGAAAAAGAGAACAGTCGCAGACTTTATGAGTGCTGTTTCCCGGAAGACAGTCAGAAATTTGTGGATTATTATTATCAGGAAAAATGCAGGGATAATGAGATTGCAGTGATCGAAGCGTGTGGAAATATTGTTTCTATGGTACATGCCAATCCATTTACGGTAAGCTGCTGTGGTACACAGGCAGAGGTGCATTATATTGTAGCAGTGGCAACCGATCCTGAATATCGGCGCAGAGGCTATATGCGTCAGCTGATGCAGCAGGTTTTGCGTGATTGCAGGAACAGAGGCGAAGTATTTTCCTTTCTGATGCCGGCAGATCCGGCTTATTATGAACCATTGGGATATCGTTACTGGAACAATCAGTATGTGTGGGAGATTCCGAAAGAGCAGGAATTGCTGCTAAAGGGATTCTGCCAAAATCCAGAATATCAATCTGATGCTGATCCGAAAGCACTGGCACAGATGGCAGACCGAATACTTGCAGATCAGTTTGACCTTTACATTCTGCGGAATGCATCGTATTATGAACGGATAGAGAAAGAACAGGAAAGCGAAGATGGCGGAGTATATGTCTGGTATGATGAGCAAAAAACTCCGGTTGGAAGCGTTTTTTATGCTAAAGAAGACGGATTTGAACTTCGGGAACCGATACTGCCAGATGTGAGAAAACAGCAGATTCCCGATAAAGATAGTTTAGGAAAAGCTGATTTGGATAAAGGTAATTCTGATAAGGACAAACTGTCGGTTGAAGAAAGAAAAGATGACAGTTTTTATGTGACAGAGCGAAAAGAATCTGTGATGATGGGGAGAATTACAGATTTACCGGTATTTGTTCAGATGCTGCGCTCAGAAAAGCCCTATGAAGAAATATTACAGATCAGGGATGACATATTACCGGAAAATAATGGCATTTTTCGGATTTATATAGATAAAACAGGCGGAAGGGCAGAGAGAGCAGAGGCTTGCGAAAATGCCAGAGCCATGGATATAGCAACATTTGGTCAACTGATGTTTGACAGGTTACGAATTTTTGTCAACGAGTTGGTCTGACCATGGAGGTAAGAAAGATGTTAAAGTTTGAAGAGATTATCAGTAAATTTCAGATAGAAGGGGAAATTACCGATGTAAAACCGCTTGGTCATGGAACGGTAAACCATACGTATGAGATCGTTTGCGGTGGAGAGCATTATGTACTTCAGGAAATGAACCATATTGTGTTCAAATATCCGACAGAAGTCATGAACAATCTTTTCTTGGTCACAGAATATCTGAGAGATGCGATTGAGCGGGAAGGTCGTGATCCGGAACTGGAAGCACTGACGTTTATCCGCACCAAAGCAGGAAATCAGTTATTACAGACTGAGGAAGGCAGTTATTTCCGTCTGTATCGTATGATCTGCTGTGGTGAGGAGATGCAGAAACCGACGACACCGGAGGAAGCTTATGAGGCAGCAAAGGCAGTCGGTGAGTTTCATCGCCGTCTGCGTGATTTTGACAGCAGCCAGCTTGGTGCTACTGTGCCAAAACTGCACGATATGCGAAATGCCATGAGACAGCTTCTGGATGCGGTTCGTGCGGATATCTGTTTCCGTACTTCAGACTGTCAGGAGCAGATTCAGTTCGTACTGGATCGTTCCAAACAGCTTAACCAGATTCAGGATGCGATGGAGTCCAAACAGATTCCGCGCCGTGTGACACATAATGATACCCGTTACAGTAATGTGCTGATCGACAGTGACAGCAAAAAGTCCATCTGTCTGATTGATCTGGATACCGTGATGTCCGGTGCATCGATCCTTGATTTCGGCGATGCAGTGCGTGCAGGAGCGGCTACATTTACAGAAGATGAAAAATTTGGCAATATTGAGCTGGATCTTGATCTGTACCGCGGTTATGTACAGGGTTACTGCCATGAGATGGGAAGAATCCTGACCGCAAAGGAAAAAGAACTGATGGTATACGCCGTATGGCTGATGACGATGGAAAGCGGAATCCGTTTTCTGACGGATTATCTGAGCGGTGATCGGAATATCACGAATTTTTCCGATGAGCGTCAGAATCTGTATCGCGCGGTCAACCAGTTTTTCTTAGTGCTTGATATTGAAGAAAAGAAAGAACAGATGCAAGAGATCACAGCAGCCGTTCTGATGAAAAAATAAGGAAATATATATGAGAAAGGAGAGCGGGGCAACCTGCTTACATGGAATGAAACTTTATAATACACTGACAAAACAGAAAGAAGAATTTGTACCTTTACACGAAGGAAAGGTAAGCATGTATGTGTGCGGACCGACCGTATATAACTTTATCCATATCGGAAATGCACGTCCGATGATCGTATTTGACACCGTGCGCAGATATATGGAATACAAAGGTTACGAAGTAAATTATGTATCCAACTTCACTGATGTAGATGACAAGATCATCAAAAAAGCCATCGAGGAAGGACGTACTGCAGAGGAAGTTTCTCAGCAGTACATTGAAGAGTGCAAAAAAGATATGCACGACATGAACGTAAAACCGGCAACTACCCATCCGCTGGCAACACAGGAAATTCAGGGCATGCTGGATATGATCAGCACTCTGATCGAAAAAGGATATGCTTATGCGGCAGCTGACGGAACGGTTTACTACCGCACCAGAAAATTCAAAGATTACGGAAAACTTTCCCATAAAAATATCGATGATCTGGAAGCAGGACACAGAAATATCCAGGTAACCGGTGATCTGAAGGAAGATCCGTTGGATTTCGTACTCTGGAAACCGAAAAAAGACGGTGAGCCGTACTGGGAGTCTCCGTGGTGTCAGGGACGTCCGGGCTGGCATATTGAGTGCTCTGTGATGTCCAAAAAATATCTGGGTGATGAGATTGACATTCATGCCGGTGGCGAGGATCTGATCTTTCCGCATCATGAGAATGAGATCGCACAGAGTGAAGCTGCCAACGGCGTACCATTTGCAAAATACTGGCTGCACAACGCATTTTTAAATATTGATAACAAAAAAATGTCCAAATCTCTTGGAAACTTCTTTACCGTAAGAGAGATTGGTGAAAAATATGACCTTCAGGTTCTGCGTTTCTTCATGCTTTCTGCACATTACAGAAGCCCGTTGAACTTCAGCGCTGATCTGATGGAAGCTGCAAAGAACGGTCTGGAGCGTATTGTGACAGCAGCAGAAAACCTGCAGAGATTATCCGGCAGCACAACCGGTGAGCTGACAGAGGCAGAAAAAGAGCTTCTGGCACAGTCTCATGTATATCAGGAAAAATTTGAGGCTGCAATGGATGATGATTTCAATACTGCTGATGCGGTATCCGCAATTTTTGAGTATGTAAAATTCTGCAACACCAATGCATCCGGTGAGAGCAGCAAAGTGTACATTGATGCATTATATGCAAAATTAAAAGAGCTGTGCGATGTTCTTGGAATCATTGTAGAAAAAGAGGCAGAGATTCTGGATGAGGATATCGAGAAACTGATCGAAGAGCGTCAGGCAGCAAGAAAAGAGAAAAACTTTGCCCGTGCTGATGAGATCCGTGATGAACTTGCAGCAATGGGAATTATTCTGAAAGATACAAGAGAAGGAGTTACATGGAAAAGAGCGTAGATACAGCAGCACTGCCGATTTTCAGTGCAATCCGTGAAACATTTGACATTCGAAAAGGAGATATCCGCACCTATTCGCCGCTGACTCTGGCATACATCGGGGATGGCATTTATGACCTTGTGATTCGTTCTATGATCGTGGCGCAGGGAAACACGAAAGCAAGCCAGCTTCATCAGCATACGAGTCATCTGGTAAAGGCACACTCCCAGTCAGCGATGATGGAGTACCTGCTTCCGGTACTTTCTGAGGAGGAAGAAGCCGTATACAAGCGGGGACGGAATGCAAAATCTCCGACTATGGCAAAAAATGCCAGTATGAGTGATTACCGCCGGGCGACGGGGTTTGAGGCTTTGATGGGATATCTGTATCTGGCAGACCGGTTTGACCGGATTCTGGAACTTACGGTTCTGGGACTGGACGGTCTGGAGAAAGAAGAAAAGTTATATCAGCATCATTAGAAAAATGACAGGAATGGAACGAAATCAGGAGAAGTTCCCTACTTTATTAGAAAAATGAGTAAATGGGGATGGCGATCTGTTTGACAAAGTTCCTGTAAAAATAGTGAATGAACAGGAGATTATAAATCTATATGAGATACGAAGAATTAACCATCGAGGGCAGAAATGCGGTTCTGGAAGCATTTCGTTCCGGCAAGACCATTGATAAGGTATTTGTGCTGGAAGGCTGTCAGGATGGTCCGATCAAGACAATTTTAAGAGAAGCAAAAAAACATGGCACCATGGTAAAATTTGTTTCCAAAGACCGTCTGGACAATATGTCTGAGACAAAGAAACATCAGGGCGTGATTGCCTATGCAGCGGCATACAATTATGCGACGGTAGAAGATATTCTGGCGAAAGCGGAAGAAGCCGGAGAACCGCCATTTATCTTTCTGTTAGATGGCATCGAAGATCCGCACAATCTTGGCGCGATCATCCGTACCGCAAACCTTGCGGGAGCACATGGTGTCATTATTCCGAAAAACCGCGCGGTTGGTTTAACTGCAACGGTAGCAAAAACTTCTGCCGGAGCGTTGAATTACACACCGGTAGCAAAAGTAACAAACTTAAGCGCAACCATGAAAGAACTGAAAAAACAGGGACTCTGGTTTGTTTGTGCCGATATGGATGGTGAAGTAATGTACCGTCAGAATCTGACCGGACCAATCGGACTGGTGATCGGAAATGAGGGTGACGGTGTCAGCAAACTGGTGCGCGAGAACTGTGATTTTACCGCATCCATTCCGATGAAAGGGGATATCGATTCCCTGAATGCATCGGTGGCAGCAGGTGTTCTGGCTTATGAGATCGTGCGCCAGCGGTTACAGAGAAAATAGAAACGGAATAAGAATATATGGAAAAACAGTATGAAGCCTTGACGGACGAAGAACTGATAGAAAAATTACGCGCCGGGGAATCCGGTGTCATGGATTTTCTGCTGGAAAAATATAAATATCTCGTTCGTAAAAAGGCAAATGCTGTTTTTTTATTGGGCGGAGATACGGATGATCTAGTGCAGGAGGGGATGATCGGGCTGTTTAAGGCAGTCCGTGATTTTGACCGCAGTCAGGGAAGTTTTTATTATTTTGCGGATCTGTGTATTGGCAGACAGATTTATCATGCGATTGAGGCTGCCAGTCGAAAGAAACATGGACCGCTAAATTCGTACATTTCTCTCTCAGAAGATGCATCGGATACGTCAGGTGTTCCTCTGGCGGAAAGTATTTCCTGGCGGGAAGATAATCCGGAACAGATTTTGATCGAACGGGAGAATGTGGAACAGTTTCTGGAGGAAATCCGCTCCAACTTAAGTCCGTTGGAGCAGAAAGTATTAACGGATTATCTGGATGGTATGAATTACCGCCAGATTGCGGAAAAATGGAACAAACCAGAGAAATCCATTGACAATGCATTGCAGAGGATCAAGTCCAAGGTACAAAAGCTCCGATCCTGTAAGTAAAAAATTGGATTTAAAAACAGCTGAATGTGCAACGGATCAAGCTCAAAGTCCAGAAACTCCGATCTCGTAAGTAAAATTAACTGGATTAAAAAATAGCGGAATATACAGCAAATCGAATCCAGAGTATAAAAACTCAGATGCCATAAGTAAAATCAACTGGATCCAAAAATAATTGAATATGTGGCGGAAAAAAGGTAAATGTCAGGAATGCTGCCAGTAACGCGAAGAGGAGCAGAAAAGCTGTAAAGGTTGTCAACTTCAGTGGATGCGCCAGAAAACGGGTGCTGGCATAAAAGGTCAGAAATACACTGACGGCAAAGATGGCAATGTCAACCGGGAAAAATCCCTTGCCAATCACACCGGTATAGGTGTAGAAACTGACCGGAATAAAGGCAAGTCCACAAAAAAGTCCCAGTGTCCGGGCTGTGAGCAGATCCTTAGAGGAAGAACCGTATTTTTTGTATTCCCAGAGAAAATACAGAAAAGAAGGGAAAAAGAGGAGCTTCATATGTTCCCAGGTGGATTCGTTGACGGCACTGAACAATCCTGCCACGGGTGCTTCCCGAAGCCATGCAAAACTGAAATGCAGCAGGGTGCCAAGGATCAGAACAAAGAAAAAACCGATTTTGTTTGACTTTTTTAGAAAATTGTTTACAAACTGAATCATAACAATGCCTCCATATACGATAAATGACGTATTTTAAAAAGTGTATTTTTTCATACATTTCCTGTATCAGTATATGCAGGCATTGTTTGTATCAGAACCTATAAATTAGGATTTCCAGATTTTTTTCTGAAAAAAGAAGTTTGGTAGTTGTTATTTTATTCACATAAAGAAATCATTCGTGAGGGAAAGTCGCTTGGTTTACAGCAGCTCCCGATAAATACGTAAGGTATTCTGGTAACAGATTTTTTCAATTTGAGTCGGTGTTAAGCCGGCCGTTTTCATTGTCTGAACCAGTTTTGGAAGAACGCTGCAATCTGGAATGTCATCGTAGCGGTCGATTCCGTCGAAATCTGAACCAAGGGCAACGAAATCTTCTCCGCCAAGATTTATCATGTATTTCATGTGCTGCACGGCCAGATCCAGATAAGACTCATCCGCGTTTTGTTCACCAAGAAAATGCTGGTAAAAGTTAATACCGGCGATGCCGCCACGTTCTGCCAGTTTGCGGATCATATCATCTGTGAGGTTTCGTGGGGAAGCGCACAGGCTGCGGGCATTGGAATGGCTTGCGACAAACGGTTTTTTTGTATGAGCAAGGACATCATAAAATCCGGTATCAGACAGATGGGAGACATCAATGATCATTCCGAGATGTTCCATTTCCTGCAGAAAACAGATGCCCTGTTCTTTTAAGCCTTTTTCCTGTTTATTTGGATAACCAAGGGAATTTTCATGATTCCAGGTAAGTGTCATCATGCGCATGCCAAGACGATACAGAATGTGCAAAAATTCTGGTTTTCCAAGGGTGATTTCGCCTTCTTCACCGGTTAACAGGGCAGACATGACACCATCGGACTGATTTTTCTCAATATCAGCAAAACAGCGGACTGGACGAATAAGATCGCGATGAGCCTCCAGTTCCGAGTAAAACAGATCAATCATTTCCAGTGCATCCTGCAGAGGTGTTTGGGTTTCTTCCAGATTGACAAATACGGCAAAGTTTTGAAGCAGATAGCCGCTTTGCTGCATCCAATCCAGTGAGATCTGTGTATGGTGCTGATCCAGACCGTAGGTCTGCCCCTGACGTTTGCGATTCAGCATGGCAGAGAGAGTATCACAGTGCATATCAATAATTTTCATGGTAAAAAGCCTCCGTTATATTGAATTTGTTTTCATTCCTGTTTATAAATAATTATAGTGATATTCTTAAAAAATTCACATATAGCTATTATACTAAAAGTAATGTAAAATAGACAGAAGAAATATGACACAGGCTATATTGAAAAATAAGCAGATAAATATGGCGTTAGATGTAGTGTGAAATAAGAAGTATAATGCTAGAAGTAATGTGAAAAAGCAGAAGAAATATGATGCCAGAAATAATGTGAAAAGGTAGAAAAAATATGATACCAGATGTAATATAGAAGAAATGTGATAATAAAAGTAGTGTAGAATAAACAGAAGAAATGGAGAAGATACACTTATGGATGACAGAAGATTTTTTTCAAAAATAGGAATGAGTTACTTTGTGATGGCACTGTTGACGACGGGGATACAGATCGTTGTATCATTGATCCTGGCTGTGGCAGCACCGGAGTGGACCGATCTGGCAATTGTAAACTGGCTGGTATCACTGATACCGCTTTATCTGATCGCGATTCCGGTTTGCTTTAAGATGTTACGTTCGTTACCGGCGATGCAGTTGTATCAGAGTAAATTGAAACCGGGTCGGTGGTTTCGGATTCTTTGCATCAGCATTTTTATCATGTATGTAGGAAATATTATTGGAAATATCGTATGTGCGCTGATCACGCGGGCAACCGGACTGGATCTGACACTGGGATTGGATAGTCTGATGACAGGCGGAAGTGTGTGGTACAACCTGTTGTTTACCGTGATCCTTGCACCAATCATGGAAGAATTGATTTTTCGTAAAGCGTTGGTAGATCGGGCAATTGTGTATGGGGATAAAGCGACAGTATTGTTATCTGGATTAATGTTTGGTTTGTTTCACGGTAATTTTCATCAGTTTTTCTATGCGTTTGGATTGGGCTGCGTGCTGGCATATGTATACATTCGTACCGGAAAACTCAGATATAGCATCGCATTGCACATGTCCGTGAATTTCTTGGGAGGATTTTTATCTTCCTGGCTTTTGCAGAAAATAGATTATGCTTCCTGGCTTTCACAGAATCCGTATGATTCCATTGACTTGGTCTTTAATCATATGGGACCACTTCTGGCGTTAATTCTGTTAGAAATTGGTATGATCGGACTTGCCATTGCTGGACTTGTATTTTTTATTATGTCAGTGAAAAAGCTGGAGTGGCGTAGTGGAGAATACGAAAAACCGACAGGAAAAATGGCATCGGTGATGTTTGGAAATCCGGGTATGCTGTTGTTTTTCGCTATCTGCGTGGGATTATTTATCATGTCGATGCTGTAATGAAAGTAAGAAAAGTCCGGCAGATGGATTAGAGCTCCATCATGCCGGACATAATGCATCCGCCTGCGGCACCGGCGGATTCTAATTCCTGCCATTGGGCAGGATCAAATTTAATACCGCCGATGCCATAGACCGACAGCGATACGGACTTGCACACAGTCTGAAGGAACTTCAGACCGCGGGGTGCAAGTCCTTTTTTGCAATCGGTCACATAAATGTGCCCGGCGGCAACGTACGTTGCGCCGAGCCTTTCGGCTTCCAGCGCTTCGTCCACGGAGTGGACGGAGGTGCCGATGACGGAAAAACCTGCCAGTTTTTCCAAGGCGGTTCCATCGGCACCTGCAAGGCTGCGAAGCAGCGGCAGCGGCAGGTGGATGCAGGTACATCCAAGGGCAAGCGCATCCTGCCAGAATGTATGCAGGATGCAGGAAACATTGTATTGTTGGCAGATGGGCAAAACCCTTATGGCAAGGGTTTTGTAATCCTCTGCCGGCAGATCTTTTTCCCGCAGGATCAGAGCCGCGGGGTGTGCCTGGCACACCCGCTCAATCTGATCCAGAAATGGATGCGCTGCCAGATGCCGGTTGCTGACCGCGAGAATTGGAAAATTTGAATTCTGTGTTGCCATATTTTTGGAAATATCTATTTTGGTGTTCATAATAAATGTATCTCCCTTAATATTCAAGAATGCTCCGGCATTCTTGTTGCGAGGTGCGCGTCATGCAATTGCATGACATACTTCAACTGCGCACCTCTGTAATCCTGCCGGAGGCTATATCAGATGGGGGATTGGCTCCCACCACTGATACTAGCTTGTTTCTCACCACCTATAGGACGCTACTGAAAAACTGTTTTTACATACAATATACAGTAGCGTAAAACACATAAGTATACTTTATCTTGTACCATTTTGTGTAAAATAAGGACTTTTTCAGCGGCGTACCTATAGAGGTGGGAGTCATCTTCCATCTGATATATAAATATCCTAGGATATGAGAACTATAACTCATATATGGAAATATTATATACATTTGAGAACTATAGCATATCTACAGCATAAATATTGGGTATTATAGTACTTATACATAAATATAATCACTCATAACCGGCTGCAATTTATGCTGCAACAGCGCATGATAAATCTCATCCACCGAACGGCCATCTGCAATCTCAAACTGATCATCGCCCTTGTCCTCAATATCTTCCACATGGCTTCCGATACCGGTGCTGACACCGGCAGAAATTTTCGTGGCAGCAATATCCACCAGATGATCCCGGACACGTTCGCATTCCCTGGTAGAAACCGTAATGCTTGCAAATGGCATAAACAGGCGGTAAGCACAGACTACCTGAAGCAGCTGACGTTCGTGCACATCCATTGGATTAATGCGGTCATTGTTGATGATCGGACGAAGCCGCGGGCAGGAAAAGGCAATCTCTGCATGCGGATATTTGCGCTGTAGCAGATAAGCGTGATAGCCGGTGGCAAAGGCATCTTTGCGGAAATCATCAAGACCGAGCAGAGCGGCGAAGCCGACTCCACGCATACCGCCCATTAAGGCACGTTCCTGTGCATTGACGCGGTATGGAAAAATACGCTTGTGCCCTGCCAGATGCAGCGTTTCGTATTTATCCGAATTATAGGTCTCCTGAAAGACGGTGACGTAATCAGCACCGCAGGCATGCAGATAAGCATACTGATCGGAATTCACCGGATAAATTTCCAGACCGATGACTTTAAAATATTTTTGAGCGATCTTGCATGCTTCTCCGATATATTCCACTGTTGACATTGTCGGGCTTTCTCCGGTCAGGATCAGAATCTCCTGCAGACCGGTAGCAGCGATAGCAGCCATCTCTTTTTCAATTTCCTCCGGTGTCAGACGGGCACGGTGGATTTTGTTGTGACAGTTGAAACCGCAGTAAATGCAGTAATTTTCACAATAATTGGCAATGTAGATCGGTGTGAACATGTAGACGCTGTTGCCAAAATGCTTTTTTGTCTCAATTTGAGCTGCCTGTGCAATTTCTTCCAGAAACGGAAGTGCGGCAGGAGAGAGCAGCGCCTGAAAATCTTCTGGGGTACGTTCCGAATGTGCCAGTGCACGTTTTACATCTTCTGCGGTATATTTGGCATAGTCATAGTGTTTCATGGCATCAATGACCTGATCCATGATATCGGAGCCGATATTTTGCATATCCGGCAGATAGGTCATGTGGTCAATACGGTTTTTCTTCTGATCTTCCAGAATTTCTTCACTTAAAATACTTTCGTTGATATGTTTGTTTTCCATGTCTGCATGCCTCCTAATCCTGTAAAAATCCAGTTAATGGGGAGGATGCGCTTGCGCCCCGTTCGATGGTGCGTCCAAGACCGGACAGATAAGCACTTCTTCCGGCTTCTATGGCTTTTTTGAAAGCTTCTGCCATCAGCGGCACATTTCCGGCAGTGGCAACGGCAGTGTTTGCCATGACAGCGGCAGCACCCATTTCCATGGCGTCACATGCCTGAGACGGACGGCCGATACCGGCATCTACAATGATCGGAAGATCAATCTCATCGATCAGGATCTGGATAAAATCTCTGGTGGAAAGACCTTTGTTGGAACCAATCGGAGAGCCAAGCGGCATGATGCATGCGGCACCTGCATCCACAAGGGCTCTGGCAGCGTTCAGATCCGGATACATGTAAGGCATCACGACAAATCCTTCTTTTGCAAGGATTTCCGTTGCTTTGATGGTCTCATAGTTATCCGGAAGCAGATATTTGGAATCGTGAACAACTTCGATTTTGACAAAGTCACCACAGCCTAAAGCTCTGGAGAGACGGGCAATGCGGACCGCTTCCTCTGCGTTTCTGGCGCCGGAAGTATTTGGCAACAGCGTGATATTTTCCGGAATATAGTCCAGAATGTTTGCCAGACCGCCTTCGTTGGCACGGCGCAGCGCCAGTGTAATGATCTGAGCACCTGCTTTTTCGATACAGGCTTGTACCAGCTCCAGTGAGAATTTTCCGGATCCCAGAATAAAGCGGGATGTGAATTCATGTCCTCCAAGTACGAATTTATCTTCGGTTGTGTTCATAGTAAATTACCTTCCTTTTCTTAAAAATTTTAACCGAATCAAGTAAGTCCCCTGCTTCAATTGCGAAAAGCAATAAGCAGTGGGTGGGGACTTGCTTGTATCAGGAGGAGTGCAAGCTCCTTCTGATAAACTGCGGAGCAGTTATTCGGTTATGAGCAAGTAGCGAAGCGGATTGCGAATATCCGCTTGACTGTTTGCATGATGTTTGGCTTATGGTTTTAAAATCCGCCTCCACCCATAAACATAACAATCTCCATGCAGTCGCCTTCTTTCAGATATGTGGTGGCATACTGCTCCTTTGGCAGAATTTCTTCGTTTAGTTCCACCACAATGCGGTTTTCACGGTACTGGTTGGCTTCCAGATAAGCGGTGATTGTTGTTTCTGTGGTCAGAACGACTTCTTTTCCGTTTACAGTGAGTGTCATAGGTTCTCCTTTCTAAGTTCGTGTGATCGCACACATTTTACGAATCGGCAGAAAATATAATGTAATCCCTTGATTTCTGTCAAAAAAAGAGTTCATGAAAGAAATACACCCGTGGTGGTGCACCCCTTCATGAACTCTTGTGTGTTCACTCTCAACTTTACTTTATTAATTTAGTTTTGTTCCTGATTCATTTGGGTCATAAAAAAGAGAGATACGCGGTCATGTATCTCTCAAATCTTTCATTCCTTATACATTCCTACGTTGGCATTATCCAAATCAGGTTCATGGGTCGAAGTTCCAAACTTCCTCTCAGCCTAGCATATAAGCTCCCCGTATGTGATTACAGATCTGAGTATAAAAATAAACGTCGAAAATGTCAATAGATTTTTGAAAAGAAGATAGAAAAATATGAGTTGTGTCAAAATTCTGACAAAAGCATTTTTTTGAGGAAAAAGACAAATGGGAAAAGTGTTGACAGTGTGGGGAAAATATTGTATATTAAACAAGTCAGTGATTACTGAACAGGCTGCCGTGGCACAGTAGGTAGCGCACCTCATTGGTAGTGAGGAGGTCACGGGTTCGATTCCCGTCGGTAGCTTAAAGCCGGAAACTGGAGTGATATCAGTTTCCGGCATTTTTTTTTGACAGCAAATCGTATGGAAGAAAACAGGGAGAAAAGCTATGGCAGTAAAAATTGATGGAATGACAAATGTACTGGTAGTGTACAATTCGGAGGATGCAGATGAGATAGATGTTCGTCTGCGCATGGAGAAGATTGCGTGCGTCAGAAAACGGATCGGTGCCGGAAAACACGGCAATTTTCTGATGGCAATGAATAATTTTGGCGAAGAACTGTATGTGCAGCCGGAGGATGAAGCTGCTGCCCGCGAGGTGATCGCAAAGTGGCGTCGGGAGAGACAGGAAGAGCGTGAAAACCAGAAACAAAATCCAGAGACAGAGAGCTCCGAAAAAACAAATAAAATGATTGTTCCGCGGATTCTGGCAGGAATTCTGGTTGTAGTTGTTGTTGCATTATATCTCACGCATATCAGGTAGCATTATGAATGATCTTCAGATTGAATATTTTCTGGCGGCAGCCAGAAATATGAGTTTTTCAAAGGCGGCACAGGAATTATTTGTGTCGCAGCCGGCCATCAGCCGTCAGATCCTGGCACTGGAGCAGGAACTTGGATGCCCGTTATTTGAACGGTTAAACCGCGGGATCGTGCTGACAGCAAACGGCGAAATGTTTTATGATTTTTTTGAGCGGTATCGGACGGAACTGTCAGATCTGAAACTGAGGGCAAAATTGTCTCTGGAAAATAAAAACCGGGTGATTCATCTTGGTGTGCTCAATAACTGGAATATTTCCGGAATTATTTTGCCGGTACTGCGGGAATTTGCCCGGCAGTATCCGGATATCAAGGTGGAAGTAAACAGCTATGAGCCACGGAGCTCCCAGGAAGCACTGCAAAGCGGTAAGGAGGATGTGATCGTCACTATTGAACCGAAGATTTTGAACATTCAGGGCATTATGCATGCAAAGGTGATCGATCTTCCCAGAGTTTTGATCTACAGCACGGCGAATCTGCCGGATACGGGAAAGAAACTGACGCCGTATGATTTCCGCGAGGATGAGTTTTTGACGGTGGCGGGAGAAGATAATGATTTTGTAACAGATCTGATCCGAAGCGTGTGTAAGCCTTACGGTTTTACACCGAAGATTCAACCGGTTCACAGTACGGATGCCATGATCATGGGCGTTCAGTGTGGACTTGGTGTGGCAGTGACGGATGCCTGGAGCCGGGCGCTGGATAATCCGGGATTTGCGTCGCTGGTGCTGGAATCCACTCATCCGCTCAGTGTGGTGTGGAAAAATGAGGAGAAAGATCCGGCAATTGATTGTTTTGTGGAATTGTTAAAGACTTCGATTCAGCAGTATCGTTAATGTTTTCCAAAAGCAATTTTTTAATATTTGGAAAACGTAAATCCATCTGGAAACAGAAATAGGAAAAGGAGATCTGGTATAACAAAATGGTTATAACAGTCTCCTTTTTATTCTATTTGACGTATGAAAGAATGTGTTTTAAAATAGAGTCACTAAGAAAAGAAGGAGGCAGAATTATGGCAGACAAATTTTATGCCAAGGGACCGGGAAACAACGGTTATATCAAAAACCTGGAAGTTCTTGATTTCAACCCTTGGAATGGTAAAAGTGGCGCTTTCCAGATGCAGGTTTACAAAACTGCAGAAGGAAAATACTATCTGTATGGTTCCTGTTTTGGCGGTACACAGAATGGTGTACTGATTGCTGATATTACAGATCCGGAGCATACCAGATTTGTAAAACATCTGCAGTTACTGGATCCGGAAGAGTATCCGACTACCTCTACACCAAAGATTCAGGTAGCAGACGATCTTCTGATCTGTGCAATGACCGCAGGCTCAGGCCCAGGGGCATTAGTAGAGCAGAGCGAACTTATGAACATGAAATGTCAGGCAGGTATCCAGATCTGGAGCCTGAAAGAAGATCCGGAGAACCCGAAATATCTGGGTTACTGGGATTGTGGAGTACCACACTCCATCGGTGTTCATCGTTTTATGTATAACGGAGGTCCTTACGTATATCTTTCCTGCGAATCCGAGCGTTTCGAAGGTATGATCATGCGTATCGTAGATATCTCTGATCCGACAAATCCACATGAGGTTGGTAACTGGTGGGCTCCTCATCAGTTCGTAGACGGATATCCTTGCAGAACGGTTGATCATCATGCAGGACATGTTCCGTCCTTCATGGACAAAGGATGGATGCATGGACCGCCATTCAGACGTGACGACGGAATTATGTTCTGTGGTTACGGCGGAGATGGTCTGTATGTTCTGGATGCAAAAGACGTTACCCGTCCGCATCTGTTAGGACAGCTGAAATTTATGCCGGCATTCTCAAGCCATCTGGCAGGAGCACGTACTCATACAGCATTACCGCTGCCGGGTCGTGATTTCTGTGTTGTTACAAACGAGGGCGAGAGATTCCAGTTCTTCCCGGAAGGATCTATCAAAGAGGCACAGGCTATGAATAACCTTCATATGGTTGATGTCAGTGATCCGACACACCCGACTCTGATCGCAGAGTTCCCGTATCCGGAAGTACCGGAAGACTTCCCATATCCAAACTTCAACGTAATGAACCTTGGATGCCAGGGTCCGTTCGGACCGCACAACCTGCATGAGCCGATGAGCAACAAGCCATGGCTGGAGCAGAGAGGCGACAGAGTATACTGCTGTTACTTTGCAGCAGGTCTGCGTATCTATGATGTATCTGATCCTTACTACATCAAAGAGCTTGCATACTTTATCCCGCCAAACCCGAACAAAAAACCGGAAGATTCCTTCTTCCCTGGATTACCGGGTCCGCGTAACGCAATGACAGAAGATTGCTGCGTAGATGACAGAGGATATATCTATGTAACCTGCTTCGATGATGGTTTCTATGTATTAAAGAGAACCGGAGCAGCTGACAACTAGGAAAATGTGCAGCATTTTGCTGGTGTCAAAAAAGAATAGACGCTGAAAACAGCCCATCGTCGGGAGAAAATCCTGACGAGGGTTGTTTTTTTTCACCGTATTGTGTATGATGGATAGCGAGAGAAAAAGTGATACGACAAGGAGAAAACAAAATGAAAAAAGAACCATTTGTTACCAAAGAGCAGATTGAGGAGATTGTGAAATCTTATCCGACTCCTTTCCATTTATATGATGAAAAAGGAATCCGCGAAAATGCAAAAGCAGTGAAAGAAGCATTTGCATGGAATCCGGGCTTCCGCGAGTATTTTGCAGTAAAAGCAACTCCAAACCCGTTTTTATTAAATATTTTAAGAGAATATGGATGTGGCGCTGACTGTTCTTCCATGACAGAGCTGATGCTGTCCCATGAGATCGGAATGTCCGGCGAAGAGATCATGTTTTCCTCTAACGATACACCGGCAGAAGAGTTTGTATACGCAAATGAGATCGGTGCAACCATCAACTTAGATGATTTTACACACATTGATTTTCTGGAGAAAGCCATCGGCAAATTCCCGAAAACAATGAGTCTTCGTTATAATCCGGGTGGAGTGTATACACTGAGCAACGGTATCATGGACAACCCAGGTGATGCAAAATACGGCTTTACCAAAGAGCAGCTGTTTGAAGGATACAAACTTCTGAAAGAAAAAGGTGTAGAGCGTTTTGGTATCCATGCATTCTTAGTAAGTAATACGGTTACAAACGATTATTATCCGACACTTGCCCGTACTTTATTTGAGTTATGTGTAGAGATCAAAGAAAAACTTGGTATCAAGATCAGTTTTATCAATCTGTCCGGCGGTGTTGGAATCGCTTACAAACCGGATCAGGTTCCAAATGATATCCGTGTCATCGGCGCAGGCGTTCAGAAAGTATATGAGGAAGTTCTTGTTCCGGCAGATATGGGTGACGTTGCCATTTATACCGAGATGGGAAGATTCATGATGGGACCGTATGGCTGTCTGGTTACAAAAGCAATCCATGAGAAACACACTTACAAAGAGTATATCGGTGTAGATGCGTGTGCAGCAAACCTGATGCGTCCGGCTATTTACGGCGCATATCATCACATTACCGTTGCAGGCAAAGAGGATGCACCATGCGATCACAAATATGATGTAGTTGGTTCTCTTTGTGAGAACTGCGATAAATTTGCCGTAGACCGTATGCTTCCGAAAATCGATATGGGTGATTATCTGGTGATCCATGACACCGGTGCACACGGATTTTCCATGGGATACAATTACAATGGACGTCTCCGTTCCGCAGAGGTACTGCTGAAAGAGGATGGAAGCGCACAGCTGATCCGTCGTGCAGAGACACCGAAGGATTACTTTGCAACCTTTGACTGCTTTGACATTATCAAAGGATTGGTATAATCTGTTGATATAGTTCACTCATCACATACGTATCATCTTCTTGATGTAGACTCAAGAAGCAGCCTTCGTTTAAAAGCTCAGTTGGTAATAATCTGTCAGAAAAAAGGATTGGAAAAAATGTAAAAAAATCTTGCGTTATGTATACATGTATGGTATGATTAGCGTGTTCGGTAAAAACCGAACACAATGCCGCTGTGGCGGAATTGGCAGACGCACTTGACTCAAAATCAAGCGGGTAACTCCGTGCCGGTTCGAGTCCGGCCAGCGGCATTTGTTTTGATAAAAAGGTGTGCTGTAATGGCACACTTTCTTATTATCACAAAGAAACATTAAAGAAAATAGAAAATAATCCGATATTGGAATTATTTGTAATGGTAGTTCGATATCGGGTTTTATATTCTATAAAAATGTTGAGAACTAAAAAATGAAGCATCAACGCAAGGGGGCGAAAGCATGATTGACAGAACGAACAAATATTATTTGACAACAGCGGAAATGCTTGTAATGCGTGCAATCTGGCTGGCAGATCACGATCTGGTTCTGAATGAGGTAGTAAGAGATTGCAATGCAGCTTACGGCAAGGACTGGAAACCGCAGACGGTAAGTACCTATTTAAGTCATTTGGTTCAGAAACAGTTTTTACGGATGGATCGTAATGGAAAGATCTACAGTTATCATCCGATTGTAAAAGCACAGGATTATATGAAGTATAACGTGCAGAATTTCGTAGAATTTTGGGGATTATCTCCGGCAGAGATGATGAAAAATTATCTCCAGATCAGAGGATCAACAAAAGAAGAACGTGATGAAGTACGTGCATATATTGCAAAATTAGAGGAAGAGAACAAAAAATAACTCTGTTTTGGTATTTTGTAACGTGTGAAAAGTCAGGAAATGAGCATTTCTTGACTTTTTTTGTTTTACCGATTAAAATAATAGTGTTTTTAACCAATAAATGGAATAAAAAGAAAGGCAGACTAGAAGAATGAAAAAAGTAATAGTAGCTATTTTAATGGCAGCCATGATCTGTTCTTTGACAGCCTGTGGTGGAAATAATAAGACAGGCGACACTTCTTCCAATACCTCTGCATCCGCAGAGCAGGCAGATGCGTCAGTCAGTGCAGAAGAGGAAGCAAAGAATGAACCGCAGTATGAAGCAGGAGTATGGACAGACAATGTGTATACCAATACTTCTCTTGGAATGACATTTGCTCTTCCGGAAGGATGGCAGATCGGCACAGAGGAAGAAATGAATGCAGTACAGGACAAAGGACAGGAAGTTACCGGTGATACAGGAAGTGCGGATGCATCCGAAGCATATGATTTGTATATTTACAATTCCTCAACTGGTTCTAATATTGCTATGATGGCAGAAGATATGAGCGCGTTTGGCGATATTACTGCACAGGAGTATATAGAGTCTCTTTCTCAGCAGCTTTCCAGCTATGCAGATCAGGGAATTACTTATACGATGAATGAGATTGGAACAAAAACCATCGGAAATACAGAGTTTGTTTCTCTGGATGGTATTGCAGAGTATCAGTCTAATAACATTTATCAGTGTTATGCAGTTACTGAGATGGGTGGAAAAATGATCACTATGATCATTACCGGTCCGGCAGATCAGGGACAGGCAGAGTGTGAGGCAGTACTTGCATCTATCCAACCGATAGCACAATAGTGGTGATGGAATAAATATTAGCGACATTTCATAATGATTTATCGTAAATGGTAAAAGGTTAAAAAAGATGAAGCAGCTGTTTGCATAGACAAACGGTTGTTTCATCTTTTTGTGCTTTCGGCAAATTATACTGTATTTGCCGTTAAATATCGTTTCCTTTTATTTCTCATATACCGTGTAATGGTATTTTCGTAACAATTCTACCGCATGATCGTAGGCATCTGCCTCATAAAACTCCACCTGCAAAACACCCTGCTGGAACTCACGGTTGTGAATGATACCGATGTTTTTGATACTGATATTGTTGGAGGCAAGGATCGTAGCAATCGTAGCGATTCCTCCGGCTTCATCAATCAGGTCACAGAACAGCTGGTAAACCGGGCGGATCGGACCGCGGTGGGAGATATTGAAGGAATCGCGGTATTCCTTGGCAGAACTGAAAAATTCTTTGATCTCCTCCGGATGGCTTTCCGCAATGGTATTTCGTGTCTGCTGCAGAGCTTTAACATAAGTATCAATCAGCTCTAAAATCTGGTTTCGGTTTGCCACACAGATATTTTCCCACATGGTAGGATCTGAGGATGCGACACGGGTGATATCCTTGAAACCGCCGGCAGCAATGGTACGCAGCGTTTCGTCAGAGTCATCCAGGTTTTTCACCAGATTGACCAGTGTGGAAGCGATGACCGTCGGCAGATGACTGATGGAACCAACGGAAAAATCATGTTTTTTGTAATCCAGGATTAGCGGAACTGCACCGATGGATGCCACAAACTTTTCGAATTCCTCCACTTTTTTAGGCGAAACCGTGCGTGTCGGAGTCAGAATATAGTATGCATTTTCCAGCATGTAAGCGGTGGAATACTCATAGCCTACGTGCTCCGTTCCGCACATAGGATGACCGCCGATAAAATGTCGTTCCAGATCCGGGTATTTCTGGATCTGCTCATGGATGCCGGTTTTGACACTTCCCACATCCGTCAACAGCATATCATCATGCAGAATGCCGGATAATTCCCGGACATAGTCTGCATTGTCGAGAACAGGGGCACACAGATAGATATAATTACAATCGGAAAATCCTTTGCCTACCTGATCCAGTGCTTCTGTGATAATGCCGTCGGATAATGCGGCATCCAGAGTGGCACGACAGGTATCATAAGCGACGATCTGAATGTCCGGATAGATGCGATGCACCGTCTTTGCTACAGAACCGCCGATATGTCCAAGGCCGATAAAGCCGATTTTTTCTGGAATCATAATGTACCTCCTTCATAACTTTATTTAATAAATGATTCACTTTACATGTCACTTGAAAAAAGCAGTACTTTTTTGATACGTTTTTTAACACATTTCAAATGTATTCCAGTGACATCTTTTGCCATGATAACGCATTTGCATGAAAAAGTCAACACTTTAAAGTGTAAAAGTGAAAACAGAAGATGGAAGAACATTGGCGGGAACTGTTTTTCGAAGTGAGTCATAGAAGTGTTTTGTCTGAGACTTGCTGTCGTTCAGAGAATTTCTTTGTATAGGAAGTAATTGTGAGAAAATAATGATAAAACTTGTGCATTTTTTATAAAAAGGTTGCAAAAAAGAGAAAAGTTTAGTAAAATATAACCATGATTTTTTATGTATTGGAGGAAATGACATGAACGTTTATACTACTGACAAGATCCGTAACGTAGTTTTACTGGGACATGGGGGTTCTGGAAAGACAACAATGGTTGAGGCAATGGCTTATCTGTCCGGAATTACCAATCGTATGGGAAATGTCACAGATGGCAATACCATCAGTGATTATGATAAAGAAGAGATCAAACGTGGTTTTTCTATCAGCACTTCTGTAGTCCCGATCGAGTGGAGAGAGACAAAGATCAATCTGCTGGATACTCCAGGATTTTTCGATTTTGTCGGTGAGGTAGAAGAAGCAGCAGCTGCAGCCGATGCGGCAATTATTGTGGTAAATGGTAAAGCCGGCGTGGAAGTCGGTACACAGAAAGCATGGGAGATTTGTGAGAAATACAATCTTCCGCGTATGATATGGGTTACCAATATGGACGATGATAACGCAAGTTTCCGTCAGGTAGTCGTAGACCTGCAGGAATTATACGGAAAGAAGATCGCTCCGTTACATTTACCGATCCGTGAGAACGGACAGTTCGTTGGCTATGTCAATGTCATTCAGATGAAAGCAAAACGCTGGAAAGAGGACGGAACCGTTGATAAGACAGATGTTCCGGATTACTCTTTCGAAAACCTGGAGATCTGCCGTGAAGCATTATTAGAATCCGTTGCAGAGACAAGTGAAGAATATATGGATCGTTACTTCTCAGGCGATACCTTCTCCGAAAATGAGATTCGTCAGGTATTACATACCAACGTATGCGATGGCAGCATGGTTCCGATTTCCATGGCTTCCGGCACAATGGCAAAAGGTATCTACACTTTACTGGATGATATTGTAAAATATCTGCCAAGCCCGGAGAAAAAACAGTGCAAAGCCATCAATATCAAGACAAATGAAGTATACGATGCAGACTTTAACTTTGCAAAAGCAAAGAGTGCATATATTTTCAAAACAATTGTGGATCCGTTTATCGGAAAATATTCTCTGATCAAAGTTACATCCGGTGTTATCAAGACAGACGATGTAATGTACAACGAAGAGCACGGTATGGATGACAAGATCGGTAAATTATATGTACTGCGCGGCAACAAACCGGAAGAAGTACCGGAGCTGCATGCCGGCGATATCGGAGCACTTGCAAAATTAAATAAAGTAGTGACAACCGATACCCTGTCTACAAAAGCAACACCGCTTACATTTATCAAGACAGCTGTATCCAAACCATATACATATATGAGCTACAAGCCGGTAAACAAAGCCGATGTGGATAAAGTTTCTCAGGCATTGCAGAAAATGATGCAGGAAGACCTGACACTGAAAGCAGTCAATGACAGTGAGAATCATCAGTCTCTGCTGTATGCCATCGGTGATCAGCAGCTGGATGTAGTGGTAAGCAAATTAAAAGAGAAATACAAAGTTGAGATCACATTAGAGCAGCCGAAGGTTGCATTCCGTGAGACCATCCGCAAGAAAGCAGATGTAGAATACAAATACAAAAAACAGTCCGGTGGACATGGACAGTATGGTCACGTTAAGATGACATTCGAGCCATCCGGCAATCTGGAAGAAGCATATGAATTTGACCAGATCGTAGTTGGTGGTGCTGTTCCGAAAAACTACTTCCCGGCTGTAGAAAAAGGTATTCAGGAATCCGTAGAGCGCGGACCGCTGGCAGGTTACCCGGTAGTGGGCGTAAAAGCTGTATTATACGATGGATCTTACCATCCGGTAGATTCCTCTGAGATGGCATTCAAGACCGCAGCAATTCAGGCGTTCAAAAAAGGATTTATGGATGCTTCCCCGATTTTATTAGAGCCAATTGCTTCAGTAAAAGTATTGGTACCGGATAAATATACCGGTGATATTATGGGAGATTTAAATAAACGCCGTGGCCGTGTACTTGGAATGAATCCGGTAGAGGGTGGCAAACAGGAGATTATCGCAGATGTGCCGATGTCCTCACTGTTTGGTTACAATACCGATCTTCGTTCCATGACCGGCGGCAGCGGAACTTATGAGTATGAGTTCGCACGCTATGAGCAGGCACCTTCTGATGTACAGGAGAAAGAAGTGGCTGCGAGAGCAGAAGCGTAAAATTTAATATGTGAAAAGAACTCGGAAGATTTTACCTTTGCGGCTAACAATCGCTTGCCAAGGAAAAATCTTCCGATTTCTTTATTTCAGAGATGTAAATTCTTTCGACATAGAAAACGTAAATGGGAGAAGGGGGCATTTTTCTCAATGAATCCTTGTCCCTTCAACTCACTTGGGAAGACGAAAGTTTATTGACATTGCGATGTGCATCTACTATAATGGAGTTCGATAGAAATACTTTTGGTATACCAAAGAAAACCAAAAGGATACAACAAACAGCACAAAACGAAACAAAAACAAACTAACAGGAAAGTGGGACTTTATTTTAGACTATTTTTAGGATTATTAAGGAGGGAAAATTGGTGAAAAATGCAAAAAACTTTTTCTCATCACTGGAAATTTCCGGACTGGATCAGGTGATCGCAAAGCGCAGATATCTGACAAAATGCGAACCGAAAGTTATGGAAATCGATGACGAAGAGAAAATTGTAAAGACGGCCTGTCGTGCCTGCATCGCAAACTGTGGTGTTCTGGCGCATGTGAAAAATGGCCGTGTCATTCGATTGGAGGGTAATCCGGTGGATCCGATGAGCCAGGGGCGCATGTGTGCCAAAGGTCTGTCCGGTATTCAGGCGCTGTATCATCCGAATCGAAACAAATATCCGCTGCTTCGTGTGGGAGAGCGTGGAGGCGGACGCTGGAGAAGAATTTCATGGGATGAGGCGTTGACCCGTGTGGCTGAAAAAGCCATGGAAACCCGTGAAAAATATGGTGCGGAAGCACTGTTTTGTACCACAGGAGGAGGTGGTAACCCGGAGATCTGGAGTATCGCCCGTTTTTGTAATATTTTCGGTACACCGAACTGGTATGAGCCGGGCTGTGCGCAGTGTTACCTGCCACGTGTTTTGTCCTGTGCCATGATGTACGGCGGTGCAGATTCCAGTATTGCGGATTCCAATGCACTGGAGCTGTATGATTACGAAAATGCGCAGATCAAATGTCTGGTGCTCTGGGGCGCAGGTCCTGCCTATTCTGCACCGGCCAGTGGCGGTCGTATGGTAAATGAGCTGCGTGCCAAAGGGGTAAAAACGATTTCCATTGATCCACGTTTTACACCGGATGCGGCTAAGGCAGATATCTGGCTGCCAATTCGTCCAGGTACAGATGTTGCCCTGCAGATGGCATGGATCCGATACATTTTAGTAAACCGCAGATACGATGAGGAGTTTGTAACACGTTGGACGAACCTGCCGTATCTGGTCGAGGTGGAGAGCCGTTTCTTTGCCCGTGCGAAGAAAGGAGAAAACGGTGCACCAGATACTTTTTATGTATGGGATGAAAAGACAGATTCCATGAAGCCGATGGAATATCCGTTTGATGAAAATTTAGCCCCGGCGTTATGGGGCACTTACGAAGTAGATGGAAAAGTATACAAGACCGGTATGCAGTTGTTATACGAGCGCTGCGAGGAGTTTACATTGGAGAAAGCAGCGGAGATCTGCTGGCTGGATGCAGACCGGATCAAGGCCGCCATTGAGATGTATCTGGAAAATTCTCCGAGCGGTATCTGCCTTGGTGTGGCAACAGATCAGACACCGAATTCCGTGCAGGCTGCCATGGCTGCGGACACCATTGATTTCCTGATGGGTAATCTGGAGAAACCGGGCGCGCTGATGCAGCGGTTCCGCACCAGTGGCGTGCTGAAAGTGCCGAACTATCCGGTTCCTGTTGCACTGAAATGTCTGCCGCCAGAGCAGTTGAAAAAACGTCTGGGTGGAAGAGAACATAAGGGATTAAGTATCTGGTATGCAGGTCATCCGGGCAGTGTGTTGAATGCGATTTTGACAGAGAAACCGTATCAGCCGAGAATGTGGATCGACCGTTCCGGAAACAAACTTGGTGTACTGGCAGAATCCGGTCGTTGGGCAGAAGCCATTGAAAAACTTGATTTTATCGTACATATGTATATGTATCCGACTTCTTTTTCCTGCTATGCAGACATTTTGCTGCCGACAGAGGAGTGGCTGGAGACGGATATGATCGTTGAAACCTGTAATATGCTGGTGGCAAGACAGCAGGTAGTTCATCTCTGGGAGACCATGGATGAGACTCTGATCTGGTCCCGCCTGGCAAAAAAATGTGCAGAGCTTGGTCATGAGATGTGTCAGAAAGCTTTTGATCCGGAGTTTATGGGGGATCAGCTTCCGTATTGGGATTCCATGGATGAGTTCTTTGATCATCTGACACCGGCGATCGGAATGACCTGGGAAGAAATGAAGAAAAAAGCGCCATTCGAGTACATGTCCAAAGAAGAGTGGAAGAGCTATTATGTATACAAACAGATTGATGAAGCGACAGGGCTGCCGAAAGGCTTTGACACACCGTCGAAGAAGATTGAAGTATATGTTGAGAGTATGATCACACTGGGAAGAACCGGTCAGCCGTTCCTGCCGATCGAGTTTGCACCGGCAGATAAGGATTATGAGCCGCTGCCGTATTATCTGGAGCCGGTGGAGAGTCCGGTGCGTGATGACGATACGGCGAGGGAGTATCCACTTGTTATGACAAATGGCCGTGTGCCGTTCTATCATCATTCCACATTGCGTAATGCTGCAGCTATGCGTGAACTGTATCCGGTTCCGGAGATCTGGATCTATCCGGATGTGGCAAAAGCATATGGCATCGCACCGGGAGACTGGGTCTGGGTAGAGTCCAAACGAGGCAAGATCCGTGCAAAAGCGCTGGTTACAAAAGGAATCAATCCGGGAACCGTATGCATGGAGCGTTTCTGGCATCCGGAGACCATGAACACCAAGACACATGGATGGCAGGAGACAAATGTGAATGTATTGTCAAAATCCACTGCACCGTTTAACGATGTCGTTGGTACACATACACTCCGTGCTTATCAGGTGCGTATTTCCAAAGCGGACAGTGCGCCGGAAGGCATCTGGCAGAAACCGGAAGACTTTGTAAATTGGCTTCCGTTAGGTAAAGCATAGGGAACGAGGAGGCAGAGTGATGAAACAATATGCAATGGTTGTAGAAGTGGACCGGTGCATCGGCTGTAAAGGTGGATGCCAGGTTGCCTGCAAGACTGAAAATGAAGTGGCTTTGGGCCGTTCCAGAAGCACATTATATCATATGGGACCGACTGGGGTCTATCCGGACCTGCAGATGTATTTTCTGCCGGTAATGTGCCAACAGTGTGAGGCTCCGAGTTGTGTGGATGTGTGTCCGACAGGCGCATGTTACAAGGATGAAGAAGACGGAGTGATCCGCATTGATCAGGACATCTGCATCGGATGTCAGAGTTGCAGGAAGGCATGTCCGTTCCATGCAAACAATTTTAATAAAGAACTGCGTGTCATGGATAAGTGTACCGGCTGTGCGCAGCTGCGGGAAAAAGGCGAAGAGCCGGTTTGCGTGAAAAATTGTTCCGGTCGCGCACTGCATTTCGGGGATATCAATGATCCGGAGAGCGAAGTATCCAGAATTCTGGCAGAGAATGAAGGTCATGTATATACATTGAAGGATGATAACGGAAATCATCCGTCCGGGCGTTTTATTTTGAAAAAACAGAATTGGATCGATATGCTTCCGTTTGAATTTGAGGAAGCACTGCGGAATGGTATTTATGAGGAGCCGGAGAGCGAAATGGCTCACAAAATTTTTGAAGATCATTTCAAAAAAGCCAAAGTCGTGCACACAGAAATGAATGAAAAAAAGGAGGCCAAAGAGGGATGAAACAGGTGGAATTAAGAAAACAGCTGGCAAAAGCCAGAGCAGGACTTTATCGTTTCCTTGGCGGTCTGTACATCATGGAAGTGGATGCGGAGACGCTGGCCAATATGAAGCAGATGCAGTTTCCGACAGATTGCGAAAATCCAGAGCTGGCTGAGGCTTATGCGTGTATGGCAAAGTCCATCGCAGATCTGAAAAATGAGGATCTGGAGGATGTGGCTGCGGATTATGCGAAGACATTTCTGGCAGCAGGAGAGGCTACCGGTGTGGCTGCGTTTCCGTATGAGTCTATTTATACAAATAAAAAACATGAAATCGGAGGACGTACCGAGCAGGAGACATTGGCTTTGTATGCACTGCACGGATGGGAGCCGAGCAAAGATATGTTCCGCACAATGAATGACCATATCGGTCTGGAACTGGAATTTATGGCGGTTCTGTGCGAGGAAGAATTACTTGCCTGTCAGACAGACAATGCGGATCGTGTGGCAATGTCAAACCGTGATCAGAATGAATTCCTGTGCACACACTTGAAATGGGCTGGCGCTCTCTGCATGGATATCAGCAAATATGCGCAGACAGAGTTTTATCAGGCAGTTGGAAAACTGACAAGTGTATTTCTGGAGCAGGAGAAAGAAATGCTGGCAATGGGAGGTGCAATATGGGATATCGCGTAGATTTTGACAAGATGAATGATATTTTGGCTGCCTGGTCAGAGGAGTATCATATTTTTGCACCGGCCTGGGATCAGAGAAAAAAGAAAGTTCGTTACCGGGAAATCAAGACGATTGGTCAGATCGTGCTGGATCGTCAGTCCGATTTTTCCCCGAAGGAAGCGTATTATCCAGTGTCACAGACGATGTTTTATTTTACCGATACTGATGTGACAGAGAGTGAACTGGCAGACGATAAGGGAGTTCTCATTTTTGCCCGTCCATGTGATATCAACGGAATGGCACGTCTGGACTGCATTTTCATGGAAAACGGCGGTCATGCAGATTATTTTTACGCCAGATTGCGGGAAAAAGTAAAGGTTGTCATGTTGGAATGTCGGGAGAGTTTTGAACATTGTTTCTGTGTTTCCATGGGAACAAACAAGACGGACAAGTACGATGCTGCAGTTCGCATTACCGAACATGAGGTGCTGGCAGAGGTCAGAGATGAAAAACTGGGTGCTGCTTTTTCTTTTGTATCAGCATCATCTTGTGATTTTACACCGGAGTTTGTGCAGGAAAATCAGAAAAAACTGCATATTCCGAAGATTACAGACCGCAGTATGTTAAAACCAATCAGCGATCTGGAGTACTGGAATCAGTTTGATGAAAAATGTATGTCCTGCGGTGGATGTAATACTGTCTGCGGAACTTGCAGCTGTTTTGATACAGTGGATGTCATTTATCAGGAAGGAAGCCGAAGCGGAGAACGCCGCAGAGTCTGGTCTTCCTGCATGCTGGAGACATTTACCCAGACAGCAGGTGGTGGTCGTGCCCGCAAGACGCCGGGAGCAAATATGCGTTTTAAGATTCTGCACAAATTTTATGATTTTGCAGATCGATTTGCAAAGGATGGAAGCCATGGCATTGCCTGCGATGCGCAGATGTGTATCGGATGCGGGCGCTGTGATATGAGATGTCCGAAAAAAATCTCATTTTTTGATGCGGTGGACGGACTTGCAGCGGAAATTGAAAAAATGAATACAGGAGAGGAGGCATAGAGCAATGGAAAATATTATGAAACCGGAACCACACAAAATCATACATGTTGTGCGCCAGACGACAGCGGAGTTTACGATTCGTGTAGCATGTGACAAAGATCCGGGTTACGGACAGTTTTTCCAGCTGTCTCTGCCGAAAATCGGAGAGGCACCGATCTCTGTCTGTGGAAAAGGACCGGGGTATGTGGAATTTACCATCCGTAAAGTCGGACGACTGACCGGGGGCGTGTTTGATCTGAAAGCAGGAGATACACTTTTCATGCGTGGACCGTATGGAAATGCATTCCCGGTGGAGCAGTTTGAAAATAAAGATCTGCTGGTTATCTGCGGTGGTACGGGTATGTCTCCGGTAAAAACCACACTGACCCATTTTTATGATCATCCGGAAATCTGTAAATCTGTGTATTTGATTGCCGGATTTAAGGATATTAACTGTGTGTTGTTCAATGAGGAACGCGCGAAATTTGCAGAGCGTTTCCATTGTACGTATTGTCTGGATAACTCAGAGGCACCGGGGTTCCACAAAGGAATGGTTACGAAATATATTCCGGATGTGCCCTTTGATACCTTCGATGATTATAATGTGGTCATCGTAGGTCCGCCTCCAATGATGCGGTTTTCAGCGCTGGAGTGTATGAAATGCGGGGTTCCGCCGGAGAAAATCTGGGTTTCCTTTGAGCGGAAGATGTCCTGCGCAGTAGGAAAGTGCGGACATTGTAAGATTAATGAGACGTATGTTTGTCTGGAGGGACCGGTATTTAATTATACGAAAGCAAAAGAATTGTTTGACTAGAAAGATTCTTTTGTGGTGAAAATTTAGGATATGGAAAGGGTCTGGGTTCATTTTGTCTTTGCGGCTAACAATCGCACGCCAAGAAAAAATGAACCCAGACCCTTATTTCAGTTACATGAAAATTGTTTGCTGTTGTGATTGGAAATATTAGAATATAAAAAATGTCGATCATATAGAATAAAAAAAGATTGACATACTTTAAAATATCGTTCTGGCTATAGTAGAAGAATTACGGATGAACACCGCTTGGTTTATGATATTGATCATAATGATAATTTGATCATTTATGCTGCAAAATATCATTATGAGGAAGATTAACACCGAGAGATGTTTTTCTTTTTGGAGACAAAATTCGAAGAAATTTGTATAATCTGCTGTTTTTTTCTGGAAAATTTTGTGCGATATGATGTTGACTCACAGAACAAATATGAGTAGAATATAAATTAGTTAAGAAATGGTAGAACCAATTAAGACAATAGATGTTTTCAGGAAAATAAAAAGATGATTCAGTTTTTGTAAGTGTGATTATCAAAATAAAAGCCATTGAAAACTTTATTTTTTACACTGATTGGTACTACCAAAAAATAAAACAAAAGTGGCAGTACCAAAATGCATATTTACAATTAAGCATGTAAAAACATGTATTTATAATTATTCAGAAATGAATATACAGCAAAAACGAACGTTTACAATCGTTCGTAAATGAACACAAAACAAACTTGTTTTATGAGGGGGAATCAAAACATGGCAGAGGTAACCTTACCTTTTGGCAAAGAAAAAATGAAGGTAACAATTCCGGACAATCGCCTGAATGGTATCCTTGTTTCCAAGGCGCATGAGTTTCAGGCAGACAAGCCAGAGGAGGAAATCGTAAAAGACGCCTTAGCGCATCCGATTCACTCCAAACGGTTACGGGAGCTGGCAAAGGGGAAAGACAATATCGTATTGATTGCCAGTGACCACACAAGACCGGTTCCAAGTAAAGTGATCATGCCGGGCGTTTTAGAGGAAATCAAAGCAGGTAATCCGAATGCAAAGATTACGATTCTGATCGCCACTGGTTTTCACAGACCGACCACGAGAGAAGAACTGATCTACAAATTTGGTGAAGATATTGTAGATCGTGAGGACATCACATTTGCAGTCCATAAAAGTCATGAAAATGCAGACATGGTAGAACTTGGCACACTGCCATCCGGTGGGAAATTGAAAATCAATAAGATCGCAGCTGAGGCAGATCTACTGATTTCCGAAGGATTTATTGAACCGCACTTTTTTGCAGGTTTTTCCGGTGGAAGAAAAAGTGTACTGCCGGGAGTATCCAGTGCAGCAACCGTCATGGCAAACCATTGTTCCGAGTTTATCGCCAGCGAGTATGCCAGAACCGGCGTGCTGGAAGGCAATCCGATCCATCGGGATATGATTTATGCGGCAGAACAGGCAAAACTTGCTTTTATCATAAATGTGGTACTGGATGAGAACAAAAAAGTTATCCGTGCATATGCCGGAGATTTCAACGAAGCGCACCGGGAAGGATGCAGATTCGTGGATCAGATGTCCGGTGTGGATGCGATTCCTTCCGATATCGTGATTTCCACAAATGGCGGATATCCACTGGACCAGAATATTTACCAGTCCGTCAAAGGTATGACGGCAGCAGAGGCAAGCTGTAATCCAGGCGGCGTGATCATCATGGTTTCCAGCTGCATTGATGGACATGGCGGACAGTCTTTGTATGACACCTTTGCCAGCGGCGGAGATAAAAATGTGATCATGCAGCGTTTCTTAGATACACCCCGTGACAAAACGATTCCGGATCAGTGGGAAGCACAGATTTTGTGCAGAGTGCTGATGCATCACAAAGTCATCATGGTGACTCAGGCACCGAAGCAGCTGGTCAATGACATGCAGATGGATTACGCAGAGAGCGTAGATGAGGCAATCCGCATGGCAGATGCATATCTGGGAAAGGCGGATAGTAAGATCACTGTGATTCCAGATGGTGTATCCGTGATTGTAAGAAGAAAATAGCACTTGAAATAATATTTTTACTACGCTGACAGAAAGTGAAAATATACAGTGAAAAATAAGCTGTTAAAAATAAAATCTGAAGTCAATAATTTGATGAAATATGATAATTCTCCTATATTTTGAACATAGAAATTGCAAAGTAATTGTGTTCAGAATACGGGATAGGATAAAGATTTTGAGAAATGTGTAAAAGGAGGATTTGGATGATGGCAGATTACAGCTACAACCAAGTGACACCGGAACTCATAGAAGAGTTCAAAAAAATCGTTCCGGGCAAGGTATTCACCGGAGATGAGATCAATGCAGATTACTCTCACGATGAAATGCCGATTTACGGAAAAGGAGCTCCGACCGTATTGATCGAAGCAACCACAACGGAGGATATTTCAGCAATCGTGAAGCTGTGTTTTGAAAACAGCATTCCGGTCATTCCGAGAGGTGCAGGAACCGGTCTGACTGGTGCATCTGTTGCACTGCACGGCGGTGTCATGATCGACATGTCCAAGATGAACAAGATTCTGGAGTATGACAAAGAGAACTTTGTAGTTCGTGTAGAGGCAGGCGTTTTGCTGAACGACCTTGCAGAGGACGCACAAAAACAGGGACTCTTATATCCACCAGATCCGGGTGAAAAATTTGCAACTCTTGGCGGAAACGTATCTACAAACGCAGGTGGTATGAGAGCCGTAAAATATGGATGTACAAGAGATTATGTCAGAGCAATGACCGTAGTACTTCCAACCGGCGAGATCGTAAAACTTGGTGCAACTGTTTCCAAAACTTCCACCGGATACAGCCTGTTAAATCTGATGATCGGTTCTGAGGGAACTTTAGGTATCATCACAGAGCTGACTTTAAAACTGATTCCGGCACCGAAGGAAACCATCAGCCTGATCATTCCGTATGAGAACCTGGAAGACTGTATCGCAACTGTTCCGAAATTTTTCATGGAGCATTTACAGCCACAGGCCATTGAATTTATGGAAAAAGAAATTGTTCTGGCTTCCGAGCGTTACCTTGGTAAGAGCGTGTTCCCACAGCAGTTAGAGGGCGTGGACATTGGCGCATATCTGCTGGTAACTTTTGACGGAGAGGATATGGAATCTCTGGAAGAAATCACTGAGAAAGCAGCAGAAGTTGTACTGGAAGCAGGAGCAATTGACGTATTGGTTGCCGATACACCGGCGAAGAAAAAAGATGCCTGGGCAGCAAGAAGTTCTTTCCTGGAAGCCATCGAGGCAGAGACAAAATTGCTGGATGAATGCGATGTCGTCGTTCCGGTAAATCAGATTGCATCTTATCTGACCTTTGTAAAATCACTGGAATCCAACTATGATTTTACCATCAAGAGCTTCGGTCATGCAGGAGATGGAAACTTACATATTTATGCATGTGCCAACGATATGGATGAGGCAGAGTTCAAAAAACAGGTTGCTGATTTCATGGATATTATTTACAAAAAAGCGGCAGAGTGTGGCGGACTGATTTCCGGCGAGCACGGAATTGGTTATGGAAAAATGGATTATCTGGCAGCATTTGCAGGTGAGACAAGCATGCGTCTGATGAAAGGCATCAAAGAAGTTTTTGATCCGAAGATGATCTTAAATCCGGGCAAGATTTGCTACAAGTTGTAAAAACAAGCTGATTTTACGAGTGCTGCTTTTTGAAAGAATTTCAAGAATGGAATGTAGAAGCAGTAGAACACTGAAAATCCGATTTTGTGAGAAAAATAACAATTAGTTGAAATAATATTTGAAAAAATAGGATCACTTACTATAAGGAGGAGTCAAAATGGCATATTTAATTTCTGAAGAAGCACAGGATCTGTTACAGGACGTAAAAAATTTCTGCGATAAAGAAGTCGTAGAGCAGTGTAAAGCATACGATGTATCCGGCGAATGGCCGAAAGAGATTTACGATAAAGCGATCGAGCAGGGATATCAGGCACTGGAAGTTCCGGAGGAGTTTGGTGGCCCGGGTTTATCAAGAGTAGATGTGGCAGCTCTCATCGAGCAGATGGCAATTGCGGATGCTGGATTTGCAACTACCATTTCCGCCAGCGGACTTGGTATGAAACCGGTACTGATCGCAGGAAGTAAAGAGTTAAAACAGCGTGCATGCGATCTGATCCTGGAAGGCGGCTTCGGTGCGTTCTGCCTGACTGAGCCGGGTGCTGGTTCTGATGCAGGCGCAGGCAAGACAACCGCTGTCAAAGACGGTGACGAGTATGTACTGAACGGAAGAAAATGCTTTATCACAAACGGCGGCATTGCTTCTTTCTACTGTGTAACAGCCATGACAGACAAGACAAAAGGTGTCAAAGGAATGTCCATGTTCTTCGTAGAAAAAGGCACTCCGGGCTTGAGCACAGGAAAAGAAGAGAACAAAATGGGTATTCGTACTTCCAACACCTGTGATGTAGTCCTTGAGGATGTCAGAATCCCGGCTTCCAACCTGATCGGTGAGGAAGGAAAAGGCTTCAACATCGCAATGCAGACACTGGATCAGGCGCGTACCTGGATGGGATGCGTTGCAACCGGTATCGCACAGAGAGGTATCAACGAGGCCATCGCTTACGGCAAAGAGCGTGTACAGTTTGGCAAACCGATCATCAAAAATCAGGCGCTGAAATTCAAAGTAGCTGATATGGAGATCAAGACAGAAACCGCACGTCAGATGGTAGCACATGCCTTGACAAAAATGGATCTGGGTCTTCCTTATACAAAAGAGTCCGCAATTGCAAAATGCTATGCTTCTGATATCGCAATGGAAGTTGCTTCTGAGGCCATTCAGATGTTCGGCGGATATGGCTATAGCCGTGAGTACCCGGTAGAGAAACTGTTGAGAGATGCCAAGATCTTCCAGATCTTTGAGGGAACAAACGAAGTACAGAGAATCGTTATCTCAAACAGTGTGATCGGTAAATAAGTTATCCCTTATCTAACAATATATGTATTCCGTCGATGGACATTTTTTGAAAGTTGGCGGAATACGAACAAAAAATATGCAGGAGAAATCATTATGGAAATATTAGTTTGCATCAAACAGGTTCCGGACGATTCTGTGGAAATCTCTTTGGATGAAGCCACAGGAAAACCGGCACTGGACGGGGTAACACCTGTCGTAAATGCATTTGATACATATGCAGAAGAAATGGCAGTACGTCTGAAAGAAGCTGTTGGCGAGAGTGAAGTGACTGTGGTATCCATCGGAGATGACAGTGTGAAAAACTCCTTAAAAAACTGTCTCGCAGTCGGTGCCGACCATGCATACCTCGTAAAATATGACGAGGCCGAAAAATTGGATGGTGCGGCAGTTGCAAAACTTCTTGCAAAAGCAAAATCAGACATTGAAGCAACCGAAGGAAAGACATTTGATCTTGTATTTTGCGGGAAAGAATCTACTGACTATGCAGCAAGTCAGACTGGCTTGTTGCTGGCAGCGGAGTTAAATGTTCCGGCAGTTGCCAATGTGGTAGCCGTAGAAGCAGCAGATGGAAAAGCAACCATCAAACAGGAAACAGAGACCGGATACAATGAGATTGAAGCTTCACTTCCTTGTGTTGTGACCATTCAGAAGCCAAATTACGATCCGCGTTATCCGACCATCAAGAGCAAGATGGCAGCCAGAAAGAAACCGATCGGTGAACTTGTGACCGGAGATGTTCCGGCAAGTTCTATGGAAGTTGTAAAAGTATATGCGCCTGCAAAACGTCAGGCCGGTGTAAAAATCAAGGCGGAATCCCCGGAAGAAGCTGTTGCTAATGCAATGAAGCTGATCGCGGATGCCAAGGTATTGTAGGAGGTCGTGGAAATGAGTCTGACAGATGGAAAAAATATTTTAGTATATGTTGAGACTGCCCAGGGCGCTCCAGTAGGACCAGCCCTTGAGATTCTGGCAAAGGCAAAAGAGCTTGCAGCTGCAAAAGGTGAAGAAGTGATCGCAGCTATTCTTGCAGAAGCGCCGGAAGAAGCTGCAAAGACAGCCGTTGAGGCTGGTGCAGATCAGGCAGTAATCGTAAAAACAGCAGAAAGCAGACCGGAAGTGCGGGCAGCAATGCTTGCAAAACTGGTTGAAAAATATACACCGTCACTGGTGCTGGCAGCAGCTACACAGGAGGGCAAAGATGTCACTCCGCTGCTTGCACAGAAATTTGAGGCAGGATGCGCTGTTGATGTCATGAATATTTTGGCAGATGGCGATCAGTATGTATTTACCTGCCCGGTTTATGGCGGAAATATTTTAAATGATGTTGTATTGCATACCCAGCCGGCAGTAGCCACCGTTCGCGGCGGTTCTTTTTCCAAATCAATTGAGGCGGGAAAAGCCGGCAAAATTATAGAAGAAACAGTAGAAATTCCGGAGGAGTCTGTATTTACAAAGATTGCCAATGTGGTAAAAGAGATCAGTGAGGCAGTCAATCTGGAAGATGCAGATGTTATCGTAACCGGCGGTCGTGGTATGGGCAGCAAGGAAAACTTTGCGCTGGTTCAGGAATTGGCAGATGTCTGCGGTGGTGTCGTAGGTGCCACCAGACCGGCGATTGAAGAAGAGTGGGTTGGTCGTTCCCATCAGGTTGGACAGTCCGGCAAGATCGTTGCACCGAAGCTTTATATTGCTTGCGGTGTATCCGGAGCTACACAGCATGTATCCGGTATGATTGGATCTGGCTATATCATCGCTATTAATAAAGACGAAGATGCTCCGATTTTTGATGTGGCAGATGTGGGTATTGTTGGCGATGCCATGAAAGTTCTGCCGCTGTTGATCGAGGAAATCAAAAAAATCAAAGAAGCATAAAAATAAACAATTACTTCATTCTTTTTCTTTTAAAATAACTTTAAAAATGTTAATCCTAATCCATTTTTATACACATTTTTAACGATTCTCCTAAGAATCACAAAAACCGGTGTTTCCGTTATGGGGCACCGGTTTTTTCATTGCTAAACGGAGTGTAGAGTGCAGTGATTCTGAAAAGAAGATGTCAGCTTGCGCTGACCAGAATCACGCACCAAGTCTCACGTGCGTTCGACTTGAATAAACGGAAATCGAGTTATTTTGTCTTATTGGCTAACCAATCGCTCGCTAAGAAAAAATAACTCGATTTCCTCAATTTACACAGAGTCTTTTTCTACTCATCTGATAACTGCTTGGTGTAAATGTGTCTATGCTGTGCTTTCTGTTGGTACATGATGTGGTCAGCTTGTTCGATAATGTCGTTGACGCACAAATCCTTGTGATCTGTCGGGATTTCTATGACACCAAAGCTGAATCCTTTCGGATATGGCTTGGTCTCTACATGTTCAAATGCGGTCTGCATATAGGTGATGCGTTCTTTTGCCTGAGCAGCGGTCCAGTCTTCCATAACCAGACAGAATTCATCTCCGCCGACACGGGCGAAAATATCTTCTTTTCGTATGAAATTCTTTACGGTCTTTACAAAATGGCAGATGTATCTATCGCCTTCTACATGTCCGAAATGGTCGTTGATGTATTTTAAATGATCCAGATCACAGTAGCAGAAGATCAGTGGTTTGTTGTTTTTGAGTAATTCTGTCATTTGTTCCGTAAGGAAGTAGCGGTTTCCAATGCCGGTCAGAGGATCCAGATAAGCTTCCGTCAGCAGTCTTTCTCTAAAGGATTCTTCCCGTTCCTGAAGCTGCCGTGTCATGGTGTTGAAAGCTTCCGAAAATTCCCCAAGATAAGAAACGCTTTGAGAGTAGTCACCTTTTGCTACCTGTTTTGCCTGCCAGGTCAGATGATTTAAGTTTGCGTGAATATTTTTCAGATTTTCACATAAAAAATTATCTCTTGGTGGGGTTTTTACTGATAAATTTCCACGGGAAAGAGCTTCGGAATAAGTCTTCATCTCACGTACCGCACGTTCCAGAAATTGCAGTCCTAACCCAAGTTTCTGGTATGGTTCCTCCAGTTTGGCCACATCCAGCGTTTGAATCTGGGAATCATACAGAATACTGCGTAAATATTCAAAAAGTAAGTCACAGTTTTTGTCTTCACTCATAAAAATCCTTATCCTTCTGATTCAATCACATCTGCACGGAATCGGCATACACGATCTCCGGTTGCCCAACAGTCTATTTCAATGGCAGAGTATGGTTTTCCGGTATATACGGACAGAATGCCGGAGATAAAACCTTCCTCATAATTACAAACGGTTTCACCGAGAACCGGGAGACCGGAGCAGTCGGCATCTTCGGAAACGGTCAAAATGATTCGTCCACTCTGTTCATCTATATTTTCAATTCGCAGTACACCGATTTTTAAATCCTGCATTTTTGCCTGAAGTTCACTGATAAATGCATTCAGCGGCTGATCAAGATTCAACATATGACGCGCAAAGTATTCGCCGCTGCGCTGACCGGCTTCCCGGAAAATGTCGATTTGTTTTTCTTTGCCAAACTGAGCGATCAGTTCTTCTTTGATGGAATATTCCAACATACGGTAGACCAGAACCGGAAGTGTTTCTCCTAAGTTACTGCGGCTGTTTTCGTCGTATTGCAGATATTGTTCGAAAGAAATCGGTTTCTGATTTTCCATAAAAATATTATGCTCCATAATGATAAATCTCCTCTTTGCAGCATTGTTAAAAAACATACAAAAATCAATGCTTTCTTTAATGTTTAAGTATATCATTTCAAGTTTAAATATGCAAGGAAACAGGTGCGATTTTGTGAATGGCGCGTGTGAACTGTAACATTCGATTTGAAATAGGCGATAGAAGGAAAAGCATTGCGCTGAGGGGTTTGTATTTTTGGCGAAAATCAGTTAAAATAGAACTGACAAGAAACATAGAAATGGAATATATTGATTATGAATTTATTATCATTGGAAAATATTACAAAAGCGTATACAGAACGTGTACTGCTTGACAAAGCGTCTTTTTTCCTGCAGGAAGGGGAAAAAGTCGGAATCATTGGCATCAACGGAACCGGAAAGTCCACACTTTTAAAAATTGCTGCGGGACTGGAGGAACCGGATGAGGGAAGCTGTACGAAAGCAAACCATGTGGTGATCCGTTTTTTGCCACAGACGCCGGAATTTGATGACATCTGCACCGTCTGGGAGCATGTGGAGAAAAAAATGTCTGAGAGCACACAGTGGGACATGGAAGGAGAAGCGAAAAGCATGCTTCAGACCCTTGGTATTGTCCGATTGGATCAGAAAATATCGGAGCTTTCCGGTGGTCAGCGAAAACGTCTGGCGCTGGCGGAGATTTTGATGCAGCCTTGCGATATTCTGGTGCTGGATGAGCCGACGAACCATTTGGATCACGCCATGGCAGCTTGGCTGGAGGATTATCTGAAACGCTGGCGCGGCAGCCTGATCATGGTAACTCATGACCGTTATTTTTTAGACAGCGTGTCCAACCGGATCGTGGAGATCGACAAAGGAAAAATCTACAGTTACGATACGAATTATTCCGGATTTCTGGAGCTGAAAGCCCAGAGAGAGGAGATGGAAGCGGCAACTGAACGGAAACGCCAGTCGATCCTGCGGGTAGAATTAGAGTGGGTAAAACGTGGCGCAAGAGCCCGTTCCACCAAGCAGAAAGCCCGTCTGGAGCGTTATGAGGAGATGAAAAACCAGCATGGACCACAGAGTGACGGACAGGTATCCATGAGTTCCATCACAACCCGTATGGGAAATACGACTATTGAAATTGATGGCATCAGCAAGTCTTACGGAAACCGTACTTTTATCCGTGATTTTTCATACATATTTTTGAAAAATGACCGTGTGGGATTTGTGGGAACCAATGGATGCGGCAAGACCACGTTAATGAAAATGCTGGCAGGCAGAGAAGAACCGGACAGCGGAACCATTAAAGTGGGGCAGACCATTAAGATCGGATATTATTCACAGGAGATCGAGAGCAGCAAAGAGGCCGGAATTGCCTATATGGATCCGAACATGCGCGTCATTGATTACATTCGTGAGACTGCAGAATTTGTCCGGACAGAAGATGGTCTGATCAGTGCTTCTGCCATGCTGGAGCGGTTTTTATTCCCGCCACAGGCACAGTACAGCTTGATTGGAAAACTTTCCGGTGGTGAGCGCAGACGTCTGAATCTGCTTCGGGTATTGATGGAGTCACCAAACGTGTTGATCCTGGATGAGCCGACCAACGATCTGGATATTTCCACATTGACGATTTTGGAAGATTATCTGGATCACTATCAGGGCATTGTGATCATCGTGTCCCATGACCGTTATTTTCTGGATCGTACTGTCAATCGTATTTTTGCCTTTGAAGATGGTGGCGTGTTAAAACAGTACGAGGGTGGTTACACTGATTATGCCCTGAAAGCAGGAGAAGCAGCACAGTGCAATCTGTCCGTGCAGGACGGAATCGTCGGATCGTCTAATACAGGTTTGAAAGCAAATGCAGATGTGTCTGCTGATGGAGCGGCGGAGACCGGCGGCCGTGCAGCTTATGACAACTACCGTGCAAACAGGGAGCGTAAGCTGAAGTTTTCCTATAAGGAAAAAATGGAGTATGAGACCATTGAGCAGGATATTTTGGATCTGGAAGAAAAGCTGGAATCGCTGGACAATGAGATGGCAGCCAATGCTACCAATTCCAAACGTCTGTCAGAGCTGGCAGCGGAGCGGGAACAGACCGAAGCAGATCTGGAACATAAAATGGAGCGTTGGGAATATCTGGAAGAACTTGCAGAAAAAATCAATGCACAGAATGAGAATTAGTATAGGTAATAGGTGTAGAAAGCAGGTGTAAGTTATGAAACAGAAAGTAAAGTATAAGGGAATCATGTTTATCGTATTGTCGGCACTTTGCTTCGCGTTTATGAATGTGTTTGTACGAATGGCGGGGGATCTGCCTGCGGTGCAGAAGAGTTTCTTCCGAAATCTGGTGGCGTTTATCATTGCGCTGGCGATGATGGTGCGTCATAAGGAAACATTTCAGGTGGAAAAAGGAAACTGGAAGTTTATGCTTCTGAGAGCAATCTTTGGAACGTTAGGAATTTTGTGTAATTTCTACGCAGTGGATCATCTGGTGCTTTCCGATGCATCCATGCTGAATAAAATGTCACCGTTTTTCGTTATTTTATTCTCATTCCTGATCTTAAAAGAAAAACTGACACCGATTCAGGTGACTGCGGTTTGCGGCGCTTTTATCGGAAGTCTGTTTATTATTAAACCGACATTTTTAAATATGAATCTGATGCCGTCACTGATCGGCCTTTGCGGCGGTTTGTGTGCTGGAATTGCGTACACGATGGTGCGAGTCCTTGGACAGCGGGGACAGAAAGGCGTATCCGTGGTACTGTTTTTCTCAGGATTTTCCTGCTTAGTGACGCTGCCGTACTTATTGTTAAATTATCATACAATGACTATGTGGCAGGGAATTGTTCTTCTGGGAGCCGGAGTGGCTGCGGCAGGCGGACAGTTCGCCATTACAGCAGCTTATTATCATGCACCGGCGAGAGAAATCTCCGTTTACGATTATTCTCAGATCATATTTTCTGCGATCATTGGATTCTTGTTATTCCATCAGATTCCGGATCGGTTCAGTGTGCTGGGATATGTGATCATCATTGGAATGGCGGTTTGGATGTTCTTCTATAATCAGCGCCACGATGCAGCAGAGATAAAATAATAAAAAATATCAATAATATCATAGCCAATGAATACTCTTGTTAAAAGAATATTTTATATCAGATGGGAGCCAATCCCCCATCTGATATAGCCTCCGGCAGGATTACAGAGGTGCGCAGTTGAAGTATGTCATGCAATTGCATGACGCGCACCTCGCAACAAGAATGCCGGAGCATTCTTGAATTAGAAAATACAATAATGTGTTGTGTGAAAATGTGCGATTGTACGATTGCTTATGAGACTGTGCAATTGCACATTTCTATTTTGGAGGTTGTATGCTTACATTTGGAATCGATTGGGATGATGTAATTTCTCCCTTAAACGACTGTGCCATAGAACTGGCGAATCAGGAATATCAGTTTGACCCGCCGTTGACACTGGAAGATATCAATTCCTGGGAAAATACCGGGCGGGCATCGGTAATTAAAAAATACTATAACGATCCGCGGCTGTATGATATGCAGCGGGTATCCGATGAGGCAAAAGCCTTTATCCGGAAATTACAGACAAAAGGAATTGTGTATATCGTAACGGCAGTGTATCCACAGTTTATGTCAAAACGGGTGGAGCAGATTAAAACAGCATTTCCGGATTTCCCGGATGAAAATATCATTATGGGATTTCAGAAATCGGTCGTTCAGGTGGATATTACGCTGGATGACGGACCACGAAATATCCTAAAAAGCAGTGCGCGGTTTCCAGTGCTGATGCGGCGACCATGGAACCGGGAACTGACGGGACTATTGGCGGTTCACAATTATGATGAATTTTTCCAGTTACTGGATCAGATCAAATCATCCATGATCGAAGACCGGGTAGAACCGAAGGCACCTTGTGTGGTAGCTTTGGTTGGTCCAAGTGGTTCCAATAAAAATGAGATTACCCGGCGATTATGCGAAACGGGTCGTTTTATTGTGCCGAAAGCTTATACCACAAAAAAGGTATCGGACAGCATCCATACGACCATCACGGAAGAAGAATTTATCCGCGATAGTGCAGAATTTGTTGAAACTACCCGTTATGCAGGCTATGCCTACGGCACGAAATGGAAGGATATCACATCATTGATGAATGGCGATAAATACGTGGTTATGCCAATGGACTTAAGCGGTGCTATTGCCATGAAACGGCATTATCCGACGGTGATCATTTTCTGTAAATGCAAACGAGAGCAGATGATCGAGAGTATTCTGGAAAAGGATATGGATAACCATGAAAAAATGCTACGTCTGGTTTCGTTGGAAAATGAACTTAAAAATGCGGCATTGTGTGATTATGTGGTTCATACAGACCGCGAAGACGCGGTGGAGCGGATACTTTCAATTTATTCTGCAGTTTGAAAATCCGTATAGAACAGCCAAAGTGCAAAGATCGTAAGCACCACACCAAAGACTGCAAATCCAACATAACTAAACATCAGCGAGATAGAAATTAGTCCCGAGAAGAAGCATCCAATAATATTAAACACAATATGCACCGGAATAGAGTACCGGATTCCATGTCCCCGGCGGCACACCCAGCCAAGGAACAGTCCCATGGCAAATGCATAAATGCCCTGTATTAGATTCCGATGTACAAATCCAAAAAGCAGTGCCTGCCAGATATTTGCAAACCAGAATGGCATTGCATGTCTTGCATAACGGAAAATCAATCCACGGAAGATCAGCTCTTCAATGATCGGAGCCAGAATAAGGGAATAAACGATCAGCATTACAGACAGGTCTGAATATCCCTGCGTTTCCATGGTGGCATTGTATTTTGTAATCCATTCCGGGCGGAGTCTGCCGATCAGATCTGTCAGAAGTGTTGTCACGTATTGCAGACCGATGCCAAGAAAAATCATGGATACGATCGTATGAAAACTGTAGCCGGTTGGCTGCTTTTTCGGGCGGTTCCGAAACGGTCTTACAAATACTCTCTGATACCAGATACCAAAAACAAGTAATGCCAGAATACCGTATACGATATTTACCGTCTGCAAATACTGCTGATTAGAAGTTATATCAGATAAAGAACCGAGGATGGCAGCAATATCGCCGCCGGCAGCGGAACTATCCTTTAGTGCAAAAATTATCATTACCGGAATCGTTGCAACTACCTGAAGGATAAAAAGAAATATCATAGGCAGCAGACTTTTCCAGAAACATGCCATTTTTTTCATAAAAAAATCCCCTTTCATAAACAACGGGCGGAAAAACGCCCATTTTCATCTATGACTATCTTATAGAAACCATGTTGGTTTGTCTAGCATATGACACAAATCTTAAAAAAATCGTAAAAGAAAATCCCCCTTTTCTGTCGAAACGGAATATGTTAAAATAAAGTACAGTTGGCAGAATCACACTGCCTTTAGAGAGAATTATTTTGACGGAAAGAAGGTTACTATGGCATTTGCACATTTACATGTCCATACAGAGTACAGTCTGCTGGACGGTTCGAACAAGATCACAGAGTATGTGAGCCGGATCAAGGAGCTTGGCATGACAGCTGGAGCGATTACCGATCATGGTGTCATGTACGGTGTGATCGATTTTTATCGTGCGGCAAAAAAGGAAGGCATCAATCCGATCCTTGGTTGCGAGGTGTATGTGGCACCGGGATCACGTTTTGACCGGGAGCAGACAAAAGGAGAGGATCGGTATTATCATCTGGTTCTTCTGGCAGAGAACAATCAGGGATATTCCAATTTGATGAAAATTGTATCCAAAGGATTTGTGGATGGATATTATTATCGTCCCCGTGTGGATATGGAAGTACTGGAGCAGTATCACGAGGGTATCATTGCATTATCTGCCTGCCTTGCAGGAGAAGTACAGCGTTATCTGACACGCGGTATGTACGAGGAAGCCAAAGAGACCGCTTTAAAATATGAAAGATGTTTTGGAAAAGGCAACTTTTTTCTGGAATTACAGGATCATGGAATCGCGGAACAGGCGCAGGTAAATCAGCAGCTTCTTCGCATGCATCAGGAACTTGGCATTGATCTGGTGGCAACAAACGATGTTCATTATACCTATGAAAAAGATGCGGAGGCGCACGATGTTCTTTTGTGCCTGCAGACGGGCAAAAAACTGAGCGATGAAAACCGTATGCGCTACGAGGGCGGTCAGTATTATGTAAAATCTGAGGAAGAAATGAAGGCACTTTTTCCATATGCGCTGGAAGCGATTGAGAATACACAGAAAATCGCAGACCGTTGCCATGTGGAGATTGAATTTGGCGTAACGAAATTGCCAAAATTTGATGTGCCGGATGGCTACACTTCCTGGGAATACTTAAATAAATTGTGTTACGAAGGTCTGGATGAACGCTATTCCCCGGAACGGGTGCGGGAGTTAAAACCGCGTCTGGAATATGAGCTTTCTGTCATTCAGAAAATGGGATACGTGGATTACTTTCTGATCGTCTGGGATTTCATTCATTTTGCCAGAGAAAATGACATTATGGTTGGTCCGGGACGTGGAAGTGCCGCAGGAAGTCTGGTTTCCTATACCCTTGGTATTACAAAACTGGACCCGATCCGCTACAGTCTGCTGTTTGAGCGATTCCTGAATCCGGAACGAGTATCCATGCCTGATATTGACGTGGATTTCTGTTACGAGCGTCGTCAGGAAGTCATTGATTACGTTGTCCGAAAATACGGCAAAGACCGTGTGGTACAGATCGTAACTTTTGGTACTATGGCGGCAAAAGGTGTCATCCGCGATGTCGGACGTGTTATGGATCTGCCTTATGCCATGTGCGACAGCATTGCAAAAATGATTCCGAATGAGCTTGGAATCACCATCAGCAAGGCGTTGAAAATGAACCCGGAATTACGGGGATTATATGAGTCTGATCCACAGGTGACAAAGCTGATCGACATGTCACTACGTCTGGAAGGACTGCCGCGGCATACTTCTATGCATGCTGCCGGTGTCGTGATCAGTCAGAAATCCGTGGATGAATACGTGCCGTTATCCAGAGGCTCTGATGGCTCTGTGACGACGCAGTTTACCATGACGACACTGGAAGAACTTGGTCTGTTAAAAATGGATTTCTTGGGACTTCGAACACTGACCGTCATTCAGGATGCGGTGAAAAATGTGGTGCGCTCCACCGGCAAAACGCTGGATATGGATCACATTGACTACAACGATCCGGACGTGCTGGCTTCCATTGGAACCGGTCACACGGAAGGCGTGTTCCAGCTGGAGAGTGCGGGAATGAAAAACTTCATGAAGGAGTTAAAACCAAAGAGCCTGGAGGATATTATCGCGGGAATTTCCCTTTATCGTCCGGGTCCGATGGACTTTATTCCGGCTTACATCCGTGGCAAAAATAACCCGGATTCCATTATGTATGACTGCCCACAGTTAGAGCCGATCCTTGCGCCGACCTATGGCTGTATCGTATATCAGGAGCAGGTTATGCAGATCGTGCGTGATCTGGCAGGTTATACCCTTGGACGAAGTGATCTGGTGCGCCGTGCCATGTCAAAGAAAAAAGCAGATGTCATGGCGAGAGAGCGTCAGAACTTTGTATACGGAAATGAGGAAGAGGGCGTTCCGGGGTGTATTTCCAACGGAATTTCCGAGCAGACAGCAAATAAAATTTTTGACGAAATGACGGATTTTGCAAAATATGCCTTCAATAAATCTCATGCGGCAGCGTACGCGGTCGTTTCCTATCAGACTGCGTATCTGAAATATTATTATCCGGTAGAATTTATGGCAGCTTTGATGACGTCCGTGATTGATAACTCCACAAAAGTGGCAGAATATATTCAGGTGTGCCGTCACATGGGAATTGCGGTATTGCCGCCAAATGTCAACGACGGGTATGCAGGATTTTCCGTATCCGGAAAAGATATCCGTTACGGATTGTCTGCCATCAAGAGCATTGGTCGTTCTGTTATTGACGGATTGGTGCAGGAGCGTGAGGAAAACGGCAAGTTTAAATCTCTGAAAGATTTCATTGAACGAATGACTGGCAGGGAGTTAAACCGCCGTGCTGTGGAAAATTTCATCAAGGGTGGTGCCTTTGACGGACTTGGCGGTACGCGAAAACAGTTTATGCAGGTATATGGCAGCATCATAGATCAGATCGCAAACGACCGGAAGACGACCATGGCAGGACAAATGTCCCTGTTTGATATGGTTGCACCGGAGGAGAAGAAACAGTTTGAGATCCGTCTGCCAAATTGTGGAGAGTTTACGAAGGAAGAACTGCTTGCCATGGAAAAAGAAGTGCTTGGTATCTATGTCAGTGGACATCCGTTACAGGAATACGAGGCGAAATGGCGGAAAAATATTACGAAGACCACCGGAGATTTTACCCTGGACGAAGAACTTGGTGTTGCCCGTGGAATCAATGAAGGGGAAAATGCCATGATCGGAGGCATGATCACGGCAAAGAACATCAAATATACGAAGCAGAATAAGGCAATGGCTTTTCTGACGGTGGAGGATCTGTACGGAAGTGTGGAAGTAATTGTTTTTCCGAGACAGTATGAGCGTTATCATGCACTGATGCAGGAGGATTCCAAGGTGTTTATTCTGGGACATGCTTCTGTGGAAGAAGATCGCAATGGCAAACTGATCTGTGACAAAATTTATTCTTTTGATGATGCGAGACGGGAATTGTGGATTCAGTTTCCGGATAAAGAGACTTTTGAAAAGCAAGAAAACGAAATTTTAGCACTGTTATCTGGCTCAGATGGACAAGATCAGGTCGTTATTTACCTTGCAAAAGAGCGGGCAATGAAACGACTGGGGAAAAATATGAGCGTATTTGCCAACAATGAGCTTATAAATGAACTAAACAAAAAAGTTGGTGAAAAAAATATCAAAGTTTTGGAAAAGTCCATTGAAAAAATGTAAAAAAAAGTTTAGAATAATAGCAACATGAGGAAAAAATGAAATGATACAGGTATAGGAGGTTTTGTCATGGCTAAGGAAATACAGACAATTGGTGTGTTAACAAGTGGTGGAGATGCACCTGGCATGAATGCGGCTATCCGTGCGGTAGTACGTCAGGCAATCTCAAAGGGGAAAAAAGTTAAGGGTATAAGACGTGGTTATACAGGTTTGCTTGCAGAGGACATTGTCGATATGGAAGCAAAAGATGTATCAGATATCATTCAGCGTGGTGGTACGATTCTTCAGACAGCAAGATGTCCGGAGTTCCGTACCGAAGAAGGACAGAAACTTGGCGCAGAAATGTGTAGAAAACATGGAATCGAAGGAATCATCGTAATTGGTGGTGACGGATCTTTCCGTGGAGCACAGAAGCTGGCAGCACAGGGAATCAATACCATCGGTATTCCGGGAACTATCGATCTTGATATTTCTTGCACTGATTACACCATTGGTTTTGATACCGCAGTAAACACTGCAATGGAAGCCATCGACAAAATCCGTGATACCGCATCATCCCATGAGCGATGCAGTATCATTGAGGTAATGGGACGTGATGCCGGATATATCGCACTCTGGTGTGGACTGGCAAACGGCGCTGAGCAGGTGCTGATCCCGGAGAAATATGATTTTGATGAGCAGAAGATCGTCAACAATATCATTGCAAACCGTAAACGTGGTAAGAGACATTATATCATCATCAATGCAGAGGGAATCGGACATTCCACTTCTTTAGCAAGACGTATTGAAGCAGCTACCGGAATGGAGACCAGAGCAACCATCCTTGGTCACATGCAGCGTGGTGGAAGCCCGACATGTAAAGACCGTGTATATGCATCTACCATGGGTGCTTATGCCGTGGATCTTCTCTGCGAAGGCAAGAGTAACCGTGTCGTTGCTTACAAAGACGGTAAATTCACAGATTTTGATGTGGATGAGGCACTGGCTATGGAGAAGCAGATCTCTGATTATCAGTTTAATGTAGGAAAGAACCTTTCTATCTAACAGCACATATATTTAGGTAATGATTATGTTAGCATGAAGAATTGCCTGAAGATATAGTGAAATTGCAAATGGATAATAAGAAAAAGCAGTTTACATCAGCGGATGTAAATTGCTTTTTTGTGCGTTTCTATATATAATGGAAAAAGCGGAGAAAGTAGCAAAGCGAATGAATTTCAAAGGGTCTGCTTTCGAAAATTGAAATGAAGTAGAAAAGGGAAAATATATGATTACAAGTACATCAAATGCACAGGTCAAGGCACTGAGCAAATTGATAAAAAATGCCCGGGCGCGCAGACAGCAGCAGGTATATATTGTGGAAGGTATCCGGATGTTTCGTGAGACACCAGAAGATCGGATTGAAAAAATCTATGCATCCGAATCTTTTGTAAAAGAGCATGAGACTTTATTGGCGGGCAAAGACTGGGAAATGCTGTCTGATTCTGTGTTTGCAAGTGTTTCTGATACGAAGACACCTCAAGGTGTGTTATGTCTGGTAAAAATGAGAGAGAATCGTCTGGAAGACATGCTCCAGCAGAAAAATGGACTTTGGCTGATCCTGGAGAATGTGCAGGATCCGGGAAATCTGGGAACAATGTTCCGGACCGGTGAAGGTGCAGGAATCGCCGGTGTGATCATGGACCGTTCCACCGTGGATATTTACAATCCGAAAACAATCCGTTCAACCATGGGGAGTATTTTCCGGGTGCCGTTTTTTATCACAGAGGATCTGCATGAGACGATCCGACAGCTTCAGAACGCACAGGTCAGCGTATATGCGGCACATCTGGATGGAAGTGTCTGCTATGATACTCCGGATTATACAAAAGGAACGGCTTTTCTGATCGGAAATGAAGGAAACGGACTGACCAAAGAGACGGCAGCACTTGCTGATTCTTATATCCGCATTCCGATGGGCGGTCAGTTAGAATCCCTGAATGCGGCGATGGCAGCGGGAATTCTGATGTATGAAGCAAACAGACAGAGGAGAGTATAACATGTTTCGATTATGGGCAAAAGAATTTAAAAGTAACCGTATGCTGCGGGACACAACGATCTGTGATGACAGCGCGGAAACCCGCACACATAAAGTATTTCATGCACTGGATGAAGTGTGTTACGAATTTGATTTAAGCAAACCGATCTGGCTTGACAGTACGATCGAGGAATTCAGACGTCATGCAAAAACAAGATTTTATCAGGATAATTTTATAGATCAGATTGATTTTGATTTTCTGGAGATCCAGGTGATTGAGGAGGATTAAAAATGACAGATGGCACAACGCGCAGAAAAGAATTAATGAAAATGCTCCAACATGAGACAAAACCGTTATCGGGCACGGAACTGGCGAAACATTTCGGTGTCAGTCGTCAGGTAATCGTACAGGATATTGCATTGCTGCGGGCAACGGACCGGAATATTTTAAGTACCAATAAGGGGTATGTGCTATTTCACCCGGAGCAGGAGGAAGAACGCTGCAGAAGGATTCTTGCGTCCAATCACGGGGAAGAACGGATGCAGGAAGAACTGTATCTGATCGTGGATAACGGGGGCTGCGTCTGCAATGTCGTGGTGGAACATGAGATCTATGGACAGCTTTCCACAGATCTGATCCTGAAAAATCGTCGGGATGTGAACGAGTTTGTCAAAAAGATGGGAGAAATCTCTGACAAGCCGTTGAATGTGCTTACCGGAGGCATTCATTTCCATACGGTGGAGGCGGAATCAGAAGAAATTCTGGATTGCATTGAGGAACAATTGCGGGAACAGGGTTTTTAACCAAATCAAGGAAGTCCCCTGCTTCAATTGCGAAAAGCAATAAGCAGGGGTAGGGACTTGCTTGTATCAGGAGGGGTGCAAGCCCCTTCTGATAAGCTGCGAAGCAGCTATTTGGTTATGAGCAAGTAGCGAAGGCGGATTGCGAATATCCTTTGACTAAAAACAAAAAGTTTTTTGTGCTTGGCTACGTGTGATATGATTAACTACAAAAATGGCACAAAGTTCTTAATAAAGTATAAAGAAACGCGGAAAAGGACAAAATCTGTGCAAATTTATGCTATAATAAGTGCAAGAGAGTCAATATATTTGTATGATCAATAAACAACGCATGCTGGTTATGAACGAATTTGGTTCATGATAGTCTGCAAAAAAGTCAGGCGGATAGAGAGAAGTATGATTCACAGGAGGTGGGACGAGAACTATGGCAGAGGAAGTAACAGAACGAGGGGAAATCGTCTACGACTGGCAGAACCTTATGTTTTTATATAATGCAGCGATCAAGGAAGTACGCACGAAACTGGACATTATGAACGATGAGTTTCAGTTTATCCATCAGTACAATCCGATCGAATATATCAAATCAAGAATCAAGACACCGGACAGCATCGCAAAAAAACTGCGAAGACACGGGTTTGAGAATACCATGGAAAATATGGTAGAGCATATCAACGATATTGCAGGTGTGCGTATTGTATGCTCTTTTACATCTGATATTTATCGTCTGGCAGACATGATCGGAAAGCAGAAAGAGTTTACGATCCTTTATATCAAGGATTACATGAAACATCCGAAAGAGAGCGGTTACCGCAGTTATCATATGCTGATTACCGTTCCGATTCAGACGACCAAAGGCATCTGCCCGACAAAGGTAGAAATCCAGATCCGGACGATCGCCATGGATTTCTGGGCAAGTCTGGAGCATAAGATTTATTACAAATTTGAGGGAAATGCACCGCAGTATATCAGTGAGGAGTTGCGGGAATGTGCTGCGATCACATCCAAACTGGATGCAAAAATGCTGTCTCTGAATGAGGCGATCATTGCAGAGAAGGAGCGGCAGCAGCGAGAGGAAGAACAGAAAAAATATCTTAAATAAAATGCCGTCAGAACGATATGTCAGATCGCTGTGACGGTATTGTTTTGTGCAAACCTCTGTTGCGTCACATTTCACTCCATGTTATACTAAAGAATAATGTTTAAAAGTAAATAAGAAAGAATACAGGAGGACATCAATGAGTTCAATTAAAGATATCAACCTTGCTCCGTCCGGAGCACATAAAATCGACTGGGTACGCAAAAACTGTCCGCTTCTTCGCAGTCTGGAGGATGATTTTTCCAAGGAAAAACCATTTGAGGGTATTCGTATTGCCCTTTCCATTCATCTGGAAGCAAAGACTGCATACCTTTGTAAAGTCCTGGCAGCAGGTGGTGCCGAGATGTATATTACCGGAAGTAACCCGCTCTCCACACAGGATGATGTGGCAGCAGCACTGGTAGCGGACGGATTAAACGTATTTGCATGGTATAACTGCACACCGGAAGAATATGACCAGCATATCACAAGTGTTCTGGAGAACAACTGTAACATTATCATTGATGACGGTGGTGATCTGGTTCACATGCTTCATACAAAAATGCAGGACAAACTGCAGTATGTCATCGGTGGATGCGAGGAGACCACAACGGGTATCATCCGTCTGATCGCCATGGCAAAAAATAACGAGTTGAAATTCCCGATGGTTCTGGTAAACAATGCAGACTGTAAGCATCTGTTTGACAACCGTTACGGAACCGGTCAGTCCGTATTTGACGGCATCAACCGTACTACGAACCTGATCGTGGCCGGAAAATATGTCGTTGTTGCAGGTTACGGCTGGTGTGGAAAAGGTGTGGCAATGCGTGCAAAAGGACTTGGTGCAAAAGTTATCGTTACTGAGGTAGATCCGATCAAAGCCATCGAGGCAGTTATGGACGGATTTGACGTCATGCCGATGAACGAAGCAGCAAAGATCGGTGATTTCTTCATCACAGTAACCGGCTGTGCTGGTGTCATCCGTGAGCAGGATTTCAAAGTGATGAAAAATGGTGCCATTTTATGTAATGCAGGACACTTTGACGTGGAGATTGATATGAAACGTCTGCGTGAGATCGCACTGGATACCATTGATCAGCGCAAAAATATCGTGGGATATCAGATCACAGAAGATAAATGGATCTATGTTCTGGCAGAAGGCCGTCTGGTAAACCTGGCAGCAGGTGACGGACACCCGGCAGAAATCATGGATATGAGTTTTGCAATCCAGGCACTGAGTGCAAAATATCTGGTTGAGAATGCCAAGAACCTGAATGAAAAACTGATCAACGTTCCGCGTGATGTAGATCTGGAAGTTGCCAACAGAAAACTTCGTTTCCTTGGCAAGTCCATCGATACTCTGACACCGGAGCAGAAGAAATATCTGAATTCTTCCAATATTGATCTGTAAGGAAATGAGCAAAAAAAGGACGTATAATATATGAAGAAAAGAGTTGTAACCGTATTCCTGACCGGTCTGCTGGCAGCTTCCATGCTGCTTGGAGGCTGTACCAGCAAATCAGAGAAGAAAGCGCTGGAATATAAAGAACTTGGAATCAAACAATTACAGCAGGAAGATTATGACGGTGCAGTAGACAGTTTTCAGAAAGCACTGGATCAGTCTCTGGGCAGGATTACGGCAAATGAACTGGATGTCTGCTATTACAAAGCTCTGGCGCAGTACAAATCAGGTGATGCAAAGGCGGCACTGGAAAGTTACAGTGCATTGATTGATTATGATGAAAAGAACTGGGAAGTTTATTATCTGAGAGGCAGCGTTTATTTATCCGAGGGCGATAAGGACAAGTGCCTGAAGGATTATGAGAAAGCAGTGGAGCTGAACGCTTCTGATCTGGGTCTGTATGGACATATCTGTGAAAACCTGAAGAATGCAGGTGAGGATGACGAAGCGGAGAAGTATCTGGAACAGGGACTTGCGCTGCAACCATCCAGCGGTACGGATTACGAAAATGTCGGTTATCTGTATACCATAAAAGGAGATACGGAAAATGCAGTCAAAGCATATCAGCAGGCAGTAGAAAAAGGCACAGACAGTGCGTCTTTGAAGCTTGGTGAGCTGTATTTTGAAGAAGGAAACACAGACGAGGCGAAGAAAGCGTTTGAGGCATATATGGAGAAGCATCCGGATGACGCAGATGCACTGACACATCTGGCAGATATTGCGGCAGAGTCCGGGGACACGGAGGATGCTGCTGCTTATTATGAGAAAGCAATTGATGTGGCTGATAAGTCTGATCAACAGGGACTTCGGAAAAATCTGGTGGCTTTTTATGAAAATGCAGGTGATTTTGCCAGTGCGTTAAAAGAAGCCAAAAGTTATGTGGCAGACTATCCGAAGGATACTGCAATGCAGAAAGAATATGAGTTTTTACAGACACGTGTAGAAAATAGTACAGGTGATGCGATTGAAGGAACGGTAGATGACGGCACATCGGCAGATACATCATCTTCTGATTCTTCCGCTGCATCAGATGCACAATAACTCCCGATTTTATCTCAGTCGAGAAGACTCCCACTTCTGCAAGTGGTGAGTAATAACAAGTCTTTTTCAGTGGGAGTACAATCCCCGACTGAGATAAACGCTCCGCGGGGGCGCACATTGTCTGGGAGACAATGGTTTTGCGCCGACCGGAACGAAGTGTAGATGTGCCGTGATTCTGAGAAGAATATGTCAGCTTTCGCTGACCAGAATCACGCACCAAGTCTCACGTGCGTTCGACTTGAATGGTGGAGAAATCAGACTTATATCAATGGTGAGATATGATCTCCCATATGAAATGGAAGGAAACGGACAGTAAGTGGGAACAATATATGAAAATGAAGCGCCGGTGGAGCGTGTCATTCTGGTGGCCATCAGTGAACGGGATGGAGACGATACCGTTGCTTCCTTGGAAGAACTGGCAGAGCTTGCGGCAACTGCAGGAGCTGAGGTAGTCGGAACCGTGATCCAGAATTTGGAACATATGAATCCGGGCACTTATGTGGGAAGCGGAAAATTAGAAGAGATCCGCGACATGATCTGGGAAAAAGAGGCAACCGGAATCATCTGTGATGATGAGCTTTCACCGATTCAGATGAAAAATATGGAGCAGGTGCTGGACAGCAAGGTAATGGATCGTACGTTGCTGATCCTGGATATTTTTGCGGCAAGAGCAAGAACCAGTGAAGGTAAGATTCAGGTAGAACTGGCACAGTTAAAATACCGGGCAAGCCGTCTGGCAGGTTTTGGTCGTTCCATGTCCCGTCTGGGTGGTGGAATCGGAACGAGAGGACCGGGTGAGAAAAAACTGGAGATCGACCGTCGTTTGATCGGACACAGAACCGCTCAGTTAAACCGGGAATTAAAAGAAGTGGTACGGCATCGTGAACTGACCAGAAGCCAGCGTATGAAAAGCCATACAAAAGTTGCGGCGATCGTGGGTTATACCAATGCTGGAAAATCTACGCTGTTAAATACACTGACCAATGCGGGTGTACTGGAGGAGGATCAGCTTTTTGCAACACTGGATCCGACCACCCGTGTACTGGAGCTGGAGAATCATCAGAATCTGATGCTGACAGATACCGTTGGATTTATCCGGAAACTGCCGCATCATCTGGTAGATGCCTTTAAGAGTACACTGGAAGAAGCAAAATATGCAGATTTTATCGTGCATGTGGTAGATGCTTCGAATCCACAGTGGGATACACAGATGCATGTAGTTTATGCGACATTACAGGATCTTGGTGTAACCGATAAGAAGATCATTACTTTATTTAATAAATGCGATCGTGTGACCGGAGAAGAAATTTTACAGGATTTTCGTGCAGATAAGACGTTGCGGATCTCTGCAAAAACCGGTCAGGGACTGGATACCTTAAAGGAAGTATTTGAAGATTTGCTGCGGGATGGAAAAGTACTGCTGAAACATACATTTCCGTATGAAAAAGCAGGAGAAATTCAGAAAATTCGAAAATACGGAGAATTGCTGAAAGAGGAATATACGCCGGATGGTATTTATGTGGAAGCATATGTGCCGCCAGAGTTATAATGATGGTAAAATAAATCATAGTTCACATGCTATATGCACAGAAAATGTGGAAACACAGTATTGTGAAAAACGAATAACAGCGGAAAGGAAGACTGTCGGGGATGAAACTTTTAATTAAAAATGGAACCGTGATCAATCCGGGAGACAGGAAGATCACAAAGGCAGATGTACTGGTAACAGATGGTGTGATCAGCAAGGTTGCACCTGGTCTGAAGGATACAGCAGATGAGACATACGATGCGAAAGGCTGCTATGTTATGCCGGGATTTATCGATCTGCACGTACATTTGCGTGATCCGGGACTGGAGTACAAAGAGGATATTCAGACCGGAGGCGCTGCTGCACTGCATGGTGGATTTACGACCATCGTGGCAATGCCGAACACAAAACCGGTGGCAGATAAACCGGATGTGATCAATTATGTTAAACACAAAGCCGAGGCAGTTACAAAAGTACATGTGCTGCAGGCAGGTGCGGTGACAAAGGGACAGAAAGGCGAAGAACTTTCCGATATCCGTGGAATGGCAGCCGCAGGAAGCCCTGCCATCAGCGAGGACGGCAAATCTGTTATGAATGCACAGCTTTACCGGGAAGGTATGAAGATAGCAGCAGAAGAAGGACTGGCAGTGTTAGCACACTGTGAAGATATTAACATGGTACACGGTGGTGTGCTGAATGCAGATGTAAAATCAAAAGAGCTTGGTTTTGCAGGCATTACAAACTCTGTAGAAGATGTTATCGTGGCAAGAGATATCCTGCTGGCAAAAGAAACCGGTGTGCGTCTGCATCTGTGCCATTGCTCCACAAAAGACAGTGTGCGCATGGTAGAACTGGCAAAAGAAGAAGGACTTCCGGTAACTGCAGAGGTCTGCCCGCATCATTTCTGTATGACTTCCGATGATATCACAGAAGATGATGCAAATTATAAGATGAACCCACCACTTCGTACCAAAGAGGATGTGGAAGCGTTAAAGAAAGGTCTGGCAGATGACATCATGGATGTGATCGCTACCGATCATGCACCGCATGCAGCCAGAGAAAAAGAACAGGGCATTCAGAAAGCTCCGTTTGGAATCGTTGGATTGGAGACAGCAGCAGCCCTCACCTATACAGAACTGGTAAAACCGGGCATTTTGACTCCGATGCAGATGGCAGAGAAGATGAGCTACAATCCGGCAAAAGTACTTGGCCTGAAAAAAGGTACTGTGGCAGAAGGAAGCCATGCGGATCTGACGATTTTTGACCCGGAATATGAGTGGGTGATTGATCCGGCAGAATTTTTATCCAAGGGTAAAAATACACCGTTTGGCGGCAAAAAAGTAATCGGAAAAGTCATGGCAACTATCGTAGATGGCGAGATCGCATATCGGGAGAAATAGTGCGGACTTTCAGAAAAAGCAAGTTACAAAATAGCTGATATTTAAAAAAACGAAAATTACAGTTTAAACGTATTAGTTATAAAATAGCTATTTGACTATAAGTACGTGGATTACGAATATCAGCTTTATAGAATAATTTCATAAAGAGGAGAACGAGACACAATGATCAACAAGTTAGTAGAAAAAATCAAAAAAACAGGTGCACCGATTGTAGTCGGCTTAGATCCGATGCTTTCTTATGTTCCGGAGCATATTCAGAAAAAATCTTTTGCTGAGTATGGCGAGACACTGGAAGGTGCAGCAGATGCAATCTGGCAGTACAACAAACAGATTATCGACAGCACATATGATCTGATCCCGGCAGTAAAACCGCAGATCGCCATGTATGAGCAGTTTGGTGTGGAAGGTCTGAAAGCATTCCAGAAAACCGTTGATTATTGTCATGAGAAAGATCTGGTTGTCATCGGCGATGTAAAACGTGGAGATATCGGATCCACATCCGCTGCATACGCAACCGGACATCTTGGAAAAGTCCAGGTGGGAAGCAAGACATACAGCACGTTCAACGAGGATTTCGCAACTGTAAATCCATACCTTGGAACAGACGGTATCAAACCATTTGCAGATGTCTGCAAAGAGGAGAAAAAAGGTCTGTTTATCCTTGTAAAAACATCCAATCCGTCCAGCGGTGAGTTCCAGGATCGTCTGATCGACGGAAAACCGTTATACGAGCATGTAGCTGAGAAAGTTGCTGCATGGGGCGAGGATGTAATGGGTGATGAGTACAGCTACATCGGAGCTGTTGTAGGAGCTACTTATCCGGAAGTTGGTAAAGTATTACGTCAGGTAATGCCAAAGAGCTTCATTCTGGTACCGGGTTACGGCGCACAGGGTGGAAAAGGCAAAGATCTGACTCATTATTTCAATAAAGATGGTCTGGGCGCAATCGTAAACTCCTCCAGAGGAATCATTGCAGCTTACAAACAGGAGAAATACGCACAGTTTGGCGCAGAGAACTTCGCAGATGCTTCCCGTCAGGCAGTCATCGACATGATCGAGGATATCGCTTCCGCATTGAAATAAGGAGAACAACATGGCAGAAAAATTTAAAGAGCAGGCGGTAGTTATCAGCCAGGAGCAGATTGCTCCGGCGATTTACAGCCTGTGGATCAAGACAGATAAAATTGCGCAGTATGCAAAGGCAGGACAGTTTATTTCCATTTACTGTGACGACGGAAGCAGATTACTTCCGCGTCCGATCAGTATCTGCGAGATTGACAAAGAAGATTCTTCCCTGCATTTGGTATACCGTATCGCAGGCAAGGGAACTGCAGAATTTTCTGAAAAACAGACCGGAGATCACCTCTCCGTCATGGGACCGCTTGGAAATGGTTTCCCGTTAAAAGGGAAAAAAGCATTTCTGATCGGTGGTGGAATCGGAATTCCGCCAATTCTGGAGCTTGCAAAACAGTTAAATTGTGAGAAACAGATCGTCCTTGGATACCGCAACAGCGATATGTTCCTTCTGGACGAGTTTAAAAAACAGGGTGAAGTTTACATTGCCACAGAGGACGGCAGTGTTGGAACAAAAGGAAACGTGCTGGATGCGATCCGTGAAAATGCTTTAGATGCAGAAGTAATTTATGCATGTGGTCCGACTCCTATGCTTCGCGCATTGAAAAATTATGCAGCTGAGAACAATATTGAATGCTGGATTTCTATGGAAGAGAAGATGGCATGTGGCATCGGCGCATGTCTGGCATGTGTATGCAAATCCAAAGAAGTGGATGGACATACCAATGTACATAACAAACGTGTCTGCAAAGAGGGACCGGTATTTTTAGCAGAGGAGGTAGAACTGTAATGAACACAAAAGTAACGATTGCAGGAGTAACATTTGACAATCCGGTTATGGTTGCCTCCGGTACCTTCGGTTCCGGTGAGGAATTTTCTGAATTTGTAGACCTGAACCGTCTGGGCGCGGTAGTCACCAAAGGTGTGGCAAACGTTCCGTGGCCGGGTAACCCGACTCCGCGTATTGCGGAAGTATACGGCGGCATGCTCAATGCCATTGGTCTGCAGAATCCGGGGATTGATGTGTTTGTCTCCAGAGACATTCCGTTTTTGAAAAAATATGATACAAAGATCATTGTAAACGTATGTGGAAAATCCACCGAAGATTACTGTGAGGTTGTAGAGCGTCTGGCAGATCAGCCGGTCGATATGCTGGAGATCAACATTTCCTGCCCGAATGTCAAAGAGGGCGGAATCGCGTTCGGTCAGGATCCGAAAGCTGTTGAGGCAATCACAAGAGAAGTGAAAAAACATGCAAAACAGCCGGTGATCATGAAATTAAGCCCGAATGTTACAGACATTACTGTGATGGCAAAGGCAGCAGAGGCAGGCGGCGCAGATGCGCTGTCACTGATCAATACTCTGACAGGTATGAAGATTGATGTCAACAAACGTACTTTTGCGATTGCAAATAAAACCGGTGGCCTGTCCGGCCCGGCGGTACATCCGATTGCCGTACGTATGGTATATCAGGTGGCAAATGCTGTAAAACTTCCGATTATCGGAATGGGTGGTATCCAGAATACAGAGGATGCGCTGGAGCTGATGCTGGCTGGTGCAACTGCTGTCAGTGTCGGAACTGCTAATTTTGCAAATCCGATGGTGACGATGGAGATCGTGGATGGTATTGAGCAGTATATGCAGATGCATGGGGTTGCGGATATCAATGAACTTATTGGTTCTGTAAAATAAAATCTTGTTTGTCGTTTAAGGAACAAGATGAAAAAACTCCAATGCAGGCACGCCGGATTTCCTATCTTCGCTGCGCCGCTTATTTCCGACCGCTTCCGCGAACTCACCAACAGCAAAAACAGCTGTTGGCTCAGACACACTCACGCGGTCGGACTATGCTCGCTTCGATAACGGAAATCCGTCTACCGCCTTGCCTTGGAGTTTTTCCATCTTTGTTCCATTTACGCGCCGGCACCGCGTGCCACGCATGCACACAAGCTGATGACAAAATATTCGTTATGTCGCATGCGCAGATTTACATAGAGTAAAGAATGGCTGATTATTTCACAGCGTAAATAGAGAAAACGAAAAATCCTGTCAGGAAAAGCGATTCAGTGAGCGACTGATTTTCACAAGGTTTTGCGCGAACGTGAACCGACCAGCTTTTATAGGAGGTGGGAGTGAGCGCGATGAAACTGCAGTGAAATGAAGGTAGCGAACGTCTAGCTTTCTGACAGGATTCTTCGTTTTCTTAATTATATTAAAATTTTAGCCAAAACAATGACAAACAGGAATTTAAAGGCTAAATGAACCGGGAAATTAGGTATTCTGCCAATTCTGTTGGTTCATTTAAATCAAAGACTGGAAGATTTCCTGGCGCAGGCGCATATGGAAAATTGGCAACATATGCGATGGTATTTTCAAGATTGCCAACCGGTGTCTCATTATAATCTTTGCGTAGTAACTGGATTTTTGGTTGGGAGCCAAATTTGTAGCCTTCAATTAAAATGAGGTCTACATCGTGGATCTCAGAAAGCAACTGTTTCAGAGAAGGTTCTCCGGTAGCATGTGTCTGTATCTGTACAGTTTGCTCCGGACCACTTAAAATCATAGTATCCACACCTGCTTTTCGCAGACGATAACTGTCTTTACCAGGCTGATCAATTTCAAAACCGTGAGCATCATGCTTGATCAGTGCAATACGAAGCCCTTTTTCTTTCAGGCAGGCAACCAGTTTTTCCAGATAAGTTGTCTTTCCAGTTCCTGATTTTGCAGAGAATGAGACATAAGGAATTGTCTGTTCTGTTTGCGGGACAAAATCCGCAGGAAACAGTGCAGGCTGTTTTTCTGCCAGCATCTGCAGGGCATGATAGTAGGATGGCATGTCGTTCATATTATAAAAATGCTCCTGTGGAACAAGAATATCAGCGATGATAGTGTGCTCCGGTGTCAGAAGCTGACGCAGACGGTAGTTTTCCATCTGTATCATGCATTCAATGTTTGGAAGACATGTTTTTGCATAGGCAGCGGTAAGCGGCTGTTTGCCACGGGTTGGATGAACAAGCACGCAGGCATATTTTTCAGGAACTGTGTCAATAGACTGTTCCAACGTCTGGCATAATGTAAGGGCGGCATCCGTGTTTGTAAACGGTGCATCTACCGGTGTGAAAAACAACAAATCTTCAGAAACAGCAGAAAGACAGCTGTACAATCCTCCCAGCGGACCAATTTTTTCAATGCGGTCAGGAATTGCCTGACAAACCAGTTTTTCTGCCAGATTCATCCAGAAATCCGTCATTTTCGGAACGGATAAATATATTTTTTCAAAATTCGGGCGAAAGCGGCGGACCTGATATTCAATCAGAGTGTATTCACCAAAAGGCAGAAAAGCCTTGTTTGTGCCCATACGTGTGCTGAGTCCTCCGCAGAGAAGGACAAGTGCATGTGTCATATAATTATCTCCTTAATTTTCAAGACGCGAATGTGTCTGACTGATTCTTTATGCAGACATAAGCGTTGGCTGTATATAATAAATGTACGAGGTAAAATTCAAGTCGAACGCACGTGAGACTTGGTGCGTGATTCTGGTCAGCGAAAGCTGACATATTCTTCTCAGAATCACTGCACATCTACACTTCGTTCCGGTCGGCGCAAAACCATTGTCTCCCAGACAATGTGCGCCCCCGCGGAGCGTTTATCTCAGTCGGAGATTGTACTCCCACTGAGAAAGACTTGTTATTACTCACCACTTGCAGAAGTGGGAGTCTTCTCGACTGAGATAAATTGAAATAAAAAAATAGCTGCAACGTCTATTCTTTTGTGTTATCCTAAATGCACACAGTTATGATTCTGCATAACGGTACAAGTATCTTAATAACCATCAGGTTTCAGAAATTCGGAAGCTCATATATCGAGTATATTCCAAATGATGAACAAAAAGCAATAGAAAAAGGGGAGAAAATATTATGCGTCTTACAACTTTATGTTACATAGAAAAAGATGAAAAATACCTGATGCTTCACCGCACGAAAAAGAAAAAAGATGAAAATCACGACAAGTGGATTGGTGTCGGTGGAAAGTTTGAAGCGGGAGAATCACCGGATGAGTGTGTGATCCGTGAAGTAAAAGAAGAAACAGGACTGACTTTGACAAAGTACCAGTTTCGTGGGATTGTGACGTTCTGTTCTGATGAATGGGAAGATGAATACATGCATCTTTTTACGGCAACGGAATTTGAGGGCAATTTAATTGAGTGTAACGAGGGAACGTTGGAATGGGTGGACAAGGAAAAAGTGTTATCACTTCCAACCTGGGAAGGTGACCATTTGTTTTTAGAACGTCTGCTATCCGGAAATCCATCATTCTTTTCATTAAAAGTCGAATATGAGGGGGACAGACTGGCGAAATGGAAGTTCTTTACATAAAAATGATTTACAGAGACTAAAAAATAATGCAGAACATAATGAGTCTGGTATTTAAATGCGTGCAGGATACGTAAAAGTTTGCATGTCAAATTACAGATAGGTTTAAATTGGAAAAATAGTAAAAAGACAGATTTATTTCCGTATATGACTATGAAGAAAAGTCATCTATATAGAAACAAATCTGTCTTTTAATTATTAATTTATGAGATATTTAATATTCACATTTCCAGAAAAATGCACTGTACGGAGGAAGTTCACTGCCACCACCAAAATCATGTTTATTTCCGGTAATCAGGTCGATGGCGGTACCACATCCGGCATCAAAATGAGCGGTATACGGTTCGCCATCTGCATTGATGGCAACGAAAACACGTTCAGAATCTGTTTTTCGCTCAAAAATGCACTGGCGGTTTGTCAGTACGACAGAACGGAAATCACCGTAATTTAAGGCGTTGCTTGCCTTTTTTGCAGCAGCAAGTTTGGAAATCCATGCGGTCAGATCATTTTCAACCGGTGCATCGAAGCAGGCGCGTAAAGCCGGATCGCCTTCGCTTTTGTTTGCTTTTGCACCCCATTCACTTCCGTAGTAAACGCATGGAATACCCGGCATACCAAAACAGAGGGCATAGATCAGCGGCAGATGATGCTCATTGGTCAGATTGCTGGCAATACGGCTGACATCGTGATTGTCTACAAAGCAGAGCAGATGTTTGCCACGATAAAGTGTCCAGTTTTCGGGACCAAACTGACGCAGGAGAGAGTGTACGATCTCAAACATATTCATGGAGTTGAAGCTGGAGAACAGTCCCTTGTAACATTCGTAGTTTGTGGCAGAATGCAGCATGGAATCATTCATCAGGCGGTTGTAATCGCCGTGAAGCATTTCTCCTACCAGGAAGAAATCCGGTTTCAGACTGTCACAGAAGGACCGGAGTTCCCGGACAAAATTTTCATCCAGACAGTAAGCCACATCCAGACGCAGACCGTCGATATCAAATTCTTCCACCCAGCTTCGGATGCTGTCAAAAATATGCTGTTTGACATCCGGATGGCAGAGGTTTAATTTTACAAGGTCATAATTGCCTTCCCAGCCCTCATACCAGAGCCCGTCATTGTAGTTGGAATTGCCGTCAAAACTGATATGGAACCAGTCTTTGTACGGGGAATCCCAGCGTTTTTCCAGCACATCCTGAAATGCCCAGAAGCCGCGGCCGACATGATTGAACACACCGTCTAATACGACTTTGATGCCTTCTTTATGTAATGCCTTGCAGACATCGGCAAAGTCGTTATTTGTGCCGAGACGCACATCAATTTTTCGGAAATCCCTGGTATTGTATCCATGAGTATCGGATTCAAATACCGGTGAAAAATAAATGGCATTCGCACCGAGATTTTTGATGTGTGGAATCCAGTCAATGACCTTTCGGATGCGAGGTGTCAGCACACCGTCGTTTTCAAAAGGTGCTCCGCAGAATCCCAATGGATAAATTTGATAAAATACACTTTCGTAAGCCCACATAGTTCAAGCCCTCATTTCTTAAAAATACATAAGATCCAGTCTGTTTTTTACACAAGAGCACCGAGATTTTCCTATATAAATAACAGCTGAATTTGAAATCATAAAATTTAATACCTCTGCTCTGGATACATTTGTTTTGTTTCGTACCCTAAAAGGCAGGGGCATACGTTGTCTGATCTATTATTTCAGATCTGCTGCATCTACATCGATCAGAGATGATGTACAGTTCGGGCAGCGTGTTGCCTCAATGCTGATCTCAGACATACAGTACGGACACTTCTTTGTGGTCGGTTCTGCCGGAGCTTCCGGTGCCGGTTTGCGCAGTTTGTTCAAAAACTTCACGATACAGAAGACAACCAGTGCCATGATGATAAAATTGATCACGTTGGAGATAAAGGAACCGTATTTGAATACAGCGGCACCTGCTTTTTCCGCAGCGTCCAGTGTCTCATAATGAGAACCGTCCAGAGTGAGAAACAGATTGGAAAAATCAATCTTTCCGGTGAAAATTCCGAGAATCGGATTGATGATGTCATTTACCAGAGAATTTACGATGCCGGTAAATGCACTGCCGATGATCATACCAATGGCAAGATCCATCATGTTGCCCTTTAAGGCAAACTCTTTGAATTCCTGAATGAATTTTTTCATATACTACATATCCTCCTTATGTATGGCGATGTGTTTTTTGAAAAAGATCATCGCGACCGTAATGAAATAAGTATACCATAGGTTATTGGCTTTGTGTACAATAGAACAGCTAAAATTCGGCAATTTCTGAGCAAATTGTGGAAAATGACGCTATATAACTGGTAAGACCAGGATTAGTGGTGACAAACGCAAAAAGCTATGATACACTTTGATAGAGAAAATGTTGCATAATATATGATTATAATGAGCGCAAGAGAGTCAACATGCTTGCATGATTGACGACCGGCGAATGTTGATCATAAGCCGGTTTTGCTTATGATATAATATTGAATGAAAGTGGGAGATGAAGCTATGACAATTGTTACTACGATGTGTAAACTATTAATTGCAATGCTGATTGGTTTTTATCTGTTTAAGAAGAACATTTTGACCAAAGAAGTAAATGCAAAACTTTCCAGTATGATCGTGCAGATCACCTGTCCGTGTATTATTTTAAACAGTCTTTCTACGGTTTCACACGATGATACAGGGATGGTTTTGAAACTGTTTCTGGCAGGCGTGGTAATGTACGTGATCTTTCCGATTCTGGCCTGGATCATTACAAAAATCATGCGTGTACCGGCGCATTTGCGTGGAACATACATGTGTATGCTCATTTTTTCAAACAACTCCTTCATGGGTTATCCGGTCGTACAGGCTCTGTATGGCGACAGTGCGATTTTTTATATCACGATCTTTAACATGCCGTTCAGTATCCTGTTTTTCTCTATGGGACTGCATTTGCTGAAAAAAGATGCGGCTATCGAGTCCGGAAATTTTGTAAAGGAAAAACTGAATTTCCGCAGTTTCATTAATAACGGAATTATTGCCTCCGTTGCGTCATTGGTTATTTATTTTGCAAATATTCCGATGCCGGATATTTTCTATGCCTGCGTGGGATTCGTTGGAAATATCACAACACCGTTATCCATGATCATCATTGGAGCGTCCATGGCAGCAGCATCCTTTGGTGAAATTAAAAAGGAACGTGGAATCTGGCCGATGCTTCCAATCCGTTTGGCAGTGATGCCGGTGATCGTATGGTTCTTCATGCATCTGGTAACAAAAGACGTGACACTGATCAATATCTGTACCATTGGTGCAGGAATGCCGGTGGCTTCTCTGGTTGCAATGGGTGCGGCACCGTATCCAAGACAGAGCCGGTCGGCATCTATTGGTGTGGCGATCTCTACCATTGTGTCACTGGTGACGATACCGATCATGGCGGTATTGCTGGGAGCGTAAAGTAGTGGTACAATGTCTGACATAGAGCAAAAGTTATCGTGAGGAGGAGCGTATCATGTATCAGGCAAAAGAAACAAGATATGACAAAATGGTGTACAATCGCTGTGGAAACAGTGGCTTGAAGCTTCCGGAGGTCTCCCTTGGATTCTGGCACAACTTCGGGGACACAGGTGTTTACGAGAACATGCGTCAGATGGTATTTACTGCTTTTGACAATGGTATCACACATTTTGATCTGGCAAATAATTACGGTCCGGAGTACGGCAGTGCGGAGGCAAATGTCGGAAAACTCCTGAAGGAGAATTTCAGACCATACCGTGATGAATTGATCATCAGTACCAAAGCCGGTTACGATATGTGGAAAGGTCCATATGGCGACTGGGGCAGCCGCAAATATCTGCTGGCAAGCCTGGATCAGAGTTTACAGAGACTGGGACTTGATTACGTCGATATTTATTATCATCATCGGATGGATCCGAATACACCGCTGGAGGAGACCATGGGAGCTCTGGATCAGGCGGTAAAAAGTGGAAAAGCACTGTATGCAGGTATTTCTAATTATGATGGTGAGACGATGAAACGTGCGGCAGCGATCATGAGAGAACTGCATTGTCCGTTTGTGATCAATCAGAACCGTTATTCTATTTTTGATCGTACCATTGAGCAGAATGGTTTGAAACAGGCAGCGCAGGAAGAAGGCAAGGGAATCATCGCATTCAGTCCACTGGCGCAGGGCATGTTGACAGATCGTTATCTGAATGGCATTCCGGCAGACAGCCGTGTCAACACCGATGGTCGTTTCCTGAAAAAAGAGCAGTTTACAGACAGCAAGATACATCAGATTCAGGCGTTGAATGAGATTGCAAAACAGCGTGGTGAAAGTCTGGCGCAGATGGCGTTGAAATGGGTATTAAAAGATGATGTGGTGACAAGTGTCCTGATTGGAGCATCCAAGCCGCAGCAGATTTTAGATAATATCAAAGTGATTGAAAGCGCAGGATTTACAGATGAAGAGATCCGCTTGATCGATGAAATTTCCGGGAATTAGATTCAAGAATGCTCCGGCATTCTTGTAGAAATATACGATAGAAAAGGAATGGGGAGCAGGTGGAAACATCTGCTTTCCTTATGAAAATGAACAACAGGAGTAAAAAACATGGTGTGGATTGTAGTGTGTATCATTGCTGCAGTAATTATATGTGGATGGTTTGCCATCGGATATGTCGGATTCAGAACCGCCATCTGTCGTGGACATGAATTGAATATCAATGACCGGGAAGCCCTAAAAGGCACCGCCTGGGATCAGTATTATGATGAGATTCAGGAAGGAATTGCCTGGATCAACCAGCAGAAAGCAGAGGATATCTACATTCAGTCCGAGGATGGCTTAAAGCTGCATGCGCGCCTGATGGATCAGCCGGGAGCGAAAGGAACGGTGTTGATGTTTCATGGTTATCGTACGCATCCGGAGGTGGATTTTTCCGCATCTTCTCATGTATATTACGAATGTGGAAACCGCATCGTACATATTGATCAGCGGGCAGCTGGCAAAAGTGAAGGAAAATACATTGGTTTTGGTGTCTTAGAGAGCCGCGACGGCTGTCTATGGGCGCAGTATATCGCAAACCGTTTCGGAACCGATCAGAAGATCATTCTGGCGGGATTATCCATGGGAGCTTCTACGGTGTTGATGTCGACTGCGCATCATGAGAACAAGCAGGTTCAAATAAATAGTTCATCTGGAGAGATACTGAATGTTTCCATGGAACTTCCGGAAAATGTCACCGGCATTGTTGCTGACAGTGCATTTTCTTCTCCATATGATATTATCAAAAAGCGGATTCGGACGACTTATCACTGCAAAGGAACGCTACTGACCATTGCAATCGGTATCTGGAGTCGTCTGCTGGCACATTATTCGCTGAAAGAATTATCTGTGCCGGAAGTGATGAAAAACAATACAATTCCGGTATTGCTGGTACATGGAACCGCAGACAGTAACGTTCCGGTGGAAATGACTGTGAAAGTTGCCGAAAACTGCCGGGCATCGAAAAAGGTGCTTCTGGTGGAAGGGGCAGAGCATGGAACCGGATATCTGGTAGATAATGAGGCTTATAAAAATGCGCTTCGGGAGTTTTGCTCCTGAGGCGTTTTTTATCCGATGAAGGAGGTTTCAGGTTTTGTTTATATAAAGCAATAGACATGTTGTGGATATGTGATAACGAAATTGTACCGTTCATGTGTGACATTCGCGTATTCGTATGGTATACTCAAAGGCAGGGAAAATAAAAAAAGACGATAAAAAAGGAGCAATGCAATGATAAGGGTAGGAATTATTACAGCCAGCGACAAAGGCTACCACGGAGAGCGCGAAGATCTCAGTGGAGCAAAAATCGCTGAAATTATGGAACAGCATGGATATGAGATCGCAAAAAAAGTGATTTTACCGGATGATCAGCAGATGCTGTCAGAAGAAATGGTCGCTATGAGTGAAGATAACATTCAGCTTGTACTGACCACCGGCGGAACCGGTTTTTCCAAACGCGATGTGACACCGGAAGCAACCAAAGCGGTGATTGAGCGGGAAGTACCGGGAATTCCGATGGCAATTTTACAATATTCTCTGACTATTACAGAGCGCGCCATGTTGTCACGGGCAGCAGCCGGCATCCGCGGAGAAACATTGATCATCAACTTGCCGGGCAGTCCGAAGGCAGTAGACGAGGCGTTGAACTACATTTTGCCATCTTTGAAGCATGGATTGGATATTTTACTTGGAAATGACGCCGAGTGCGCCAGAAAATAGTTGTTTAGGAGATATTAGGATATTATGAAACTGATCAAGACAGAAGACGCGGTAGGGCATGTACTCTGCCACGATATTACCCAGATAATAAAAGGCGTGACCAAAGATGCGGTATTTCGCAAAGGTCATGTGGTAAAAGAAGAAGATATTCCGGTGCTGTTGTCCGTTGGAAAAGAGCATCTATATGTATGGGAAAAAGATGATACCAAATGGCATGAAAACGAAGCTGCTGAGATTCTCTACGACATCTGTGCAGGTGCAAACATGCATCCGTCTGATATCAAAGAGGGAAAAATCGAACTGATCGCAGATATTGACGGCGTGTTAAAAATTCGCAGGGATGCGCTGGTGGCAGTGAACAGCCTTGGGGAGATGATGATCGCATCCCGCCATGGTGATTTCCCGGTAAAAGTGGGAGACAAGCTGGCAGGAACTAGAATCATTCCACTGGTCATTGAAAAAGAAAAAATGGAGCGTGCCAGAGAGGTAGGAGGCACCGAACCAATTTTTGAGATTCTTCCATATAAAAAGAAAAAATATGGCATTGTCACAACCGGAAGTGAAGTATTCAAGGGACGCATCAAAGACACCTTCAGTCCCGTTATCCGCGAAAAATTGGCAGAGTTTCCATCAGAGGAAATTGACCAGATTTATGTAGATGATGAAAAAGAGCATATTTTGGAAGCAATCAAGAAACAGATTGCAGCAGGCGCTGAGCTGATCATCTGTACCGGCGGTATGAGTGTCGATCCGGATGACTGTACGCCGTGGGCAATCATGTCTACCGGAGCAAGAGTTGTAAGCTACGGTGCACCGGTGCTTCCGGGCGCAATGATGCTTGTTTCCTATTATAAGAACGAAGCAGATGGCAGAATCATCCCGATCCTTGGACTTCCGGGCTGCGTTATGTATGCAAAACGTACGATTTTTGATCTGGTATTGCCGCGTGTGATGGCAGATGATGAGATTACCGCAGAGGATATTGCAAAACTGGGGGAAGGCGGTCTGTGTCTGAACTGTGGCGTCTGTACCTTCCCGAATTGTGGTTTTGGAAAGTAAGGAGTTGGAATCATGGCAGAATTAACGCATATCAACGAACAGGGCAGAGCCAAAATGGTCGATGTATCGGAGAAAGCCGACACAAAACGAATCGGCATTGCCTCCGGACACATCTGCATGCAGCCGGAGACCTTTACCCTGATCACAGATGGAAAAATAAAAAAAGGCGATGTACTGGCAGTCGCACAGGTAGCTGGAATTATGGCAGCAAAAAAAACATGGGAGATCATCCCAATGTGCCACCCGTTATTACTGACCGGCGTAGACATTCATTTTGAACTGCATCCGGAAGTATCAGAGATTGAAGCCATTGCTTCTGTGCGAACAACCGGAAAGACCGGAATCGAGATGGAAGCACTGCATGCAGTCTCCGCGGCACTGTTAACAATTTATGACATGTGCAAGGCAGTAGACCGTGGCATGGTGATCAAAGACATCCTGCTGTTGGAAAAAGATGGCGGAAAATCCGGTCATTATGTTAGAAGTTAAGAAAAACTAACTAAATGAGAAAACACTATCATTAACCCTCTTGACGGATCAAGAGGGTTAAAGTATACTAACCACATGCAAAAGATATCTGAGCAAACAACTAGGATATCGTAGATAGAATGTCAGGCGGATAAAGGCTCCGCCTTCTTTTAAAAACATAGGTTAGAATATGCTAATAAAAAATGAAGGAGACTAACATGAGCGTTGTAATTATTGGTGGGCATGAAAGAATGGAAACGCAGTACAAACAGATCTGCAAGCAGTATAAATGTAAAGCAAAAGTATTTACCAAAATGAAAACAGATCTGAAAAATAAAATTGGCAGCCCTGATCTGCTGATCCTTTTCACATCTACTGTTTCTCATAAAATGGTACATTGTGCAGTTGCAGAAGCAGAACGCAAAAATATTATTGTTGAGCGTTCCCACAGCAGCAGCGCCAGCGCATTAAACGGAATCCTTGAGCAGTACGCTTAATTTTAAAATAAAGTATTGAAAAAGAAATGAGATCATAAAAACTCATAATGAAAACAAAAAGCGTAAATAATATTTCTCAAACAGATCAATGATTTCTTAAATAGATCAATAGATGAGAGAAATATGACAACAAGGGGAGTATTTAGATATAGGAGGAGACAAGACATGCCAACAGAAGCCGTATTACATCGACTTTCCAGCAGAAAGATGACAGAAAGCCTGATGATGCAGATCATCCTGCATTGTGCACCGGTGTTAAAAAACGTAAAAATGTCATCCATGTTTACCGTTCCGGCAGCATATCTGAAATTTGTACGTTCCGTATTCAAAAATACCGGGATCAAAGTCAGATGTCTTTGCCAGGGAATGGGGCGTGCAGTCGTTTACGTATACCGGGAACAGGAAGTACAGCAATGTCTGGCAGATCCACAGGCCATAGTATTTTTACATACATATGGTTATGAAAGTACAGATGTGGATGCTTGTCTGAATCATTTAAGCCAGAGAGTTTCCCTGTCAGCACAGGGAGCAGAAAGTTATCCACATGAAATGGGAATTTTCCTTGGATATCCGTTGGAAGATGTCAGAGGTTTTATCCTTCATGAAGGAAAAGACAGCCGCTACACCGGATATTGGAAAGTATATGGCGATGTAGAACAGGCGAAACAGACTTTTCAGGCTTACGATAATGCAAAAGAGTGTGCCGTTGTAGAATTTATGGCAGGAAAACAGATGAAAGAGATTGCCTGTTAAAAAACACATAAAAACCTGGAAAAATGTGGTAATGACAACGGACGAAAAAGTAAAAACGTTTAATACTGTATATAAGCCAACGGATACTGGTTATCAGCAGCCGGGGCTATGTGCAGCATAAAATAAAAAAGTTAAATTAAGGAGACAAAGAAAATGGCAGAAGTAAAAATCATTTACTGGAGTGGTACAGGAAATACAGCAGCAATGGCACAGAGCGTTGCAGATGGTGTTACAGCAGCAGGTGCTGAGGCAAAAATCATCCCGGTTGAGAACGCAAGTGCAGCAGATATCGCAGATGTAAAAGCATTCGCACTTGGATGCCCGTCTATGGGAGCAGAGCAGTTAGAGGAATCTTCCATGGAGCCATTCGTAGATGAGATCCTTGGCAGCGTATCCGGCAAAAAAATCCTTTTATTCGGTTCTTACGGATGGGGTGATGGCGAATGGATGCGTAACTGGGTTGAGCAGATGACAGGCGCAGGCGCAGAGATGATCGAAGAAGAAGGTATCATCGCAAACGAAGCACCGGATGCAGATGCTCAGGCAGCATGCGAAGCAGCAGGAAAAGCTTTAGCTGCAAATGCATAAATAATATACAAAGTGCAGATCATACTACAATAATATTTAACCCCTGAATAAATTAATTGGTTGAAAACCACCCTTTCAAAAAGAGATAGACCGTCGTTCCCGGATCACGCTGGCGAATGGCGGTCTTTTTGGTGTAAAAAAATATTACAGTTCATACGCGCCATTCACAAAACGTCCTTTTAGGGCTTCTTCGTAGCTATGCTACTATTTTTGCTCATAAAAAGGCGTTTCCTTCATCAGTATGTACCAAGATATCTTCTCGTGCAAGCATGATCGATATCTGAATACATATGATGAGTGAACTGTAATGTTAAAAATTTCACACGACAAATCGTTGAAGTCTGGGTATTGCTTTTTTGCAAAATCTGGGCTATGATAGAAAAAGATTTTTCGCCAGAGAGAGTAAATGGGAAAAATCGAGTTGGGAACCTACGAAACAGGAGGAAAAAAGTGATGAATTTAGAAGAATTAAAAGTAGTTGATGCAGATGTCGCTGCAGCCATCGAAGCAGAGCTGGACCGTCAGAACAGCCACATCGAGCTGATCGCATCCGAGAACTGGGTCAGTGACGCAGTTATGGAAGCACAGGGAAGCATCATGACAAATAAATATGCAGAGGGTTATCCGGGAAAACGTTATTATGGCGGATGCCAGTGTGTAGATATCGTTGAGAATCTCGCCATTGAGCGTGCAAAAGAATTATTTGACGCTGAGTACGTTAATGTACAGCCACATTCCGGTGCACAGGCAAACATGGCAGTACAGTTCGCATTGCTTCAGCCGGGTGATACCGTAATGGGTATGAACTTAGATCATGGCGGACATCTGACACACGGAAGCCCGGTAAACTTCTCCGGAACATACTTCCACATCGTACCTTACGGTGTAAACGATGAAGGCTTTATCGATTACGATAAAGTAGAAGAGATTGCTATGGAGTGCAAACCGAAAATGATCATCGCAGGCGCAAGTGCTTACGCAAGAACCATTGATTTTGCACGTTTCCGTGACATCGCAGACAAATGCGGCGCATACCTCATGGTAGATATGGCACACATTGCAGGACTGGTAGCAGCAGGACTTCATCCAAGCCCAATCCACTATGCAGACGTTGTTACAACTACCACGCATAAAACACTGCGTGGACCAAGAGGCGGCATGATCCTTGTTTCCAAAGAGTCCATGGAGAAAAATAACTTCAACTTCAACAAAGCAGTATTCCCGGGAATCCAGGGTGGTCCGCTGATGCATGTTATCGCAGCCAAAGCTGTTTGCTTCAAAGAAGCACTTCAGGATAGCTTCAAGACCTATCAGCAGGGTATCGTAGATAACGCACAGGCACTTTGCAAAGGACTGATGAACCGCGGTATCAAGATCGTATCCGGCGGTACAGATAACCACCTGATGCTGGTTGACCTGACACCGTTTGAACTGACAGGAAAAGCCATCGAGAAACTTCTGGATGAGGCTCATATCACAGCAAACAAGAACACCATCCCGAACGATCCGAAGTCCCCGTTTGTAACAAGCGGTATCCGTCTTGGAACACCGTCCGTTACATCCAGAGGCATGAACACAGAAGATATGGATCAGATTGCAGAGGCAATCTCCATCGTCATCAAAGAAGGCGAGGAAGGCGTTGCAAAAGCTCGCGCTATCGTAGATGCACTGACAGAGAAATATCCGCTGAAAAAATAATCAGTAAAATATCAGAATGATATGAAAAACTCCCGATTTTTAAAATTGGGAGTTTTTTTGAAGGCGTATATTGTTTCGGTAGCGTTGGAACGGGCAGGCAGAATGCCACAGGGAGAATTAGGAGAAAAGCTAAAACAGCAGGAAAATCTTGCACTTTACCGCTATATGAATCAGGATTACGCGTTACAGGAAATCGGGGAAGTGTTTACAGAAAAACAGATTCCATTTCTTCCGTTGAAAGGGTCCGTACTGCGTGAGGAATATCCGGAACCATGGCTTCGCACAAGCGGTGATATTGATATCCTGGTTCATGAGCAGGATGTGAAGCGCGCGTCACAGGTTTTAATGGAAATATGCGGTTTTTCCCGTGAAGGCGGCGATAAGAAAGATATCAGTTTTATGAGAGATGAGTGCGTGCATGTGAAATTACACCGCAATCTGATCCGTACAGATCTGATCCAAGCGTTACAGACCAGGGAAATCTGGGCACATGCAGCAAAATCAGAATCTGATTATCGGTACGAGATGGCAGGTGGAACCGGACAGTCACAGAATTGAAAGTAAATCGCTCTGTGGATCAGGAAACGCGGCAGAAAATCCGTGGGATGCTGGATAAATTAAACCTGGTAGACGGACAGTGGAGCGATGCTTTGAAAAAGTAACAAGAAAATGAGACTCTTAAATATATAGTTGGCGAAATTGCCGAAAATAAAAAAGAAAATGCGGATTGGTTGACTTTTCGTGTCGAAAAAGATAAACTATAGTATAGTTGTGCATAGTATGCGAGTCTTAGAATTGCAGGAGGCGGTACTGATTTATGACAGGATATTGGGACATACACAATCATATTCTGCCGGGTGTGGATGACGGATCCAGCTGTATGCGGGAGACGATGTCGTTGCTGCAGGCAGAGTACGAGCAGGGAATACGACATCTGATCGTTACGCCACATTATCGGAGAGGCATGTTTGAAATTGGCTTTGAAGATATTCAGAAGGTGTATGAGAAAACACGTCTGTACTGCGAAGAGACGTTTCCGTCTATGCACTTGTATCTGGGACGCGAATGTTTTGTGAGTTCTGTAAACCGGGCAGAGAAGATTCTGTCGGACAGCAGATATTACATGGCAGGTAGACCAGTTGTCTTACTGGAATTTGGATATGAGACAGAGTATGCCATGATTTTTCAGACCGTTTTGATGGCGCAGGAGGCACAGGTGATTCCTGTGCTGGCACATATTGAGCGCTACCGGGCGTTGCAGAATCAGGATGCTGTCCGCAGAATCCGAAAAGCCGGAGCAAGCGTACAGATCAACTGTGAGAGTATCCTTGGAAAGACCGGTTTTCGCACAAAGCATTTCTGTCAGAAGCTGTTGAAGGAAAAACTGGTGGATCTGATCGCCAGCGATGCCCATAATACAGATCAGCGTCAGGTACATATGCGGGAAAGTATGACACTGGTAGAAAAAAAATACGGTTCCGCAGAAGTAGAACGGATCTTTGCACAGAATCCCGAATCATTATTTTACATAGAGGAGAAAGGAGCATAATAGATGCAGGAATTAACCATAACAGAACAAACAACATTGTCTCCTGTTATGAAAGAAATATATCGAAGACTTCGTACCAATCTGGAGTTTACTGGTGTGGAGAATAAAGTAATCTGTCTGACCAGTTGTGCTGCGGATGATGGAAAATCAAGCGTTTCTTTCAATCTGGCAAAAATTTTGGCAGAGACAGATAAGAGGGTGTTATTCATTGATGCAGACATGAGAAATTCTATGATGGCAAAGAGAACAGGAATTTCAAGAAACCTGAAAGGACTGAGCCATTATCTTGCTGGAAAAAGTGAGGCTTCTGAGATCGTATATGCAACAAGCATCAGAAACTTGTACCTGATTCCAACCGGAAGATTCCCGAAGAATCCAACCGAACTTTTAAATAAAGAAGCATATGCAAAGCTGATCGACGGTATGAAACAGACCTTTGATTATGTGATCATCGACACTCCGCCACTGGGAGCCGTTGTAGATGCTGCTCTGATCGCAAAATCAGCAGATGCTTCTATCTTAGTTATTTCACCAAACGTTGTAAGCCGCAGAGCTGCAAAAATTGTAAAAGAGCAGCTTGTCAACGCAAATCCAAATTTCCTTGGTGTAATTCTGAACAAAGCCGGTGAAGGAACCAATCGCTACGGCTATGGAAAGAAATATAGTTATGGTTACGGATATGGATACGGTAACTATGGTCAGGACACAGAAGAATAGAATACGAAGGAGACGGAAGGTAACGTAAGATGAATAAAGATCAGTTAAAAGAAGAAAAGGAGATGGAGATTGATCTTCTGAGTCTCTTTTTCTACCTAATACAGAAATGGAAAATTTTATTACTGGGTGCGATCATTGGAGGAATCCTGGCAGAAGGCATGACCCTTTTAAAGACTCCGATGTATCAGTCAACATCCACCCTCTACATGCTGAGTAAGACAACAAGTATTACCTCAATGGCAGATCTTCAGTTAGGAAGTGAGCTTTCTTCCGATTTTACGATCATTGCCAGTAGTAAACCGGTTGTTGACGCAGCAGTAGAAAGTTTAAAAGAAGATAAAAATATCACCCTTACCCGTGGACAGATCCAGAACATGCTCAGTGTGGCAAACAAAGAAGACACACGAATGCTCTCAATCACAGTTACAAGTGATGATCCGGAACTGTCTTATGAAGTGGCAGATGCGGTGACGACAGCAGCAGTTGCCCAGATGGCAGCTATTACACAGACAGATCCGCCTACCATCGTTGAGCATCCGGAAGTTGCATCCGATGCGATGGACAATGGAATGCGCAAGAACCTTGCCGTAGGTATTCTGGCAGGACTTGTTCTGGTAGCAGCAATTTATGTGATCCTGTACATGATGAATGATAGAATCCAGACAGAAGAAGATATTCAGACATATCTGGATGCTACCGTACTTGGTGTTATCCCGGTAGATAAAGAACTTGCTTATTACAGCAAACAGGAAGAAAAGAACGAAAAAGGCAGACATGGAAGAAAGAAGAAAGCATAATAAATTATTTTGGATATTTCTGATCCTATTTCTTGCTGCGATCGGATGCATTGCTTTCATTACAGTAAGGAATCATTTGCAAAACATAAAAGACAGAGAATTGCGCGAAAAAGTGGAAACATCTGTAACGGAAGAACCTGAAGTATCAGCAGAGGAAGAACCCGTGCAGATTCCGGTGGATTTTGCAACTTTGCAGGCAGAAAATCCGGATATCTATGCATGGATTCGAATTGCGGATACACCGATCGATTATCCGATCCTCCAGAAAGAGGGAGATGATGATTATTATCTGTACCGTACCGTAGACGGGGAGGAAGGTCTTCCGGGATCCATTATGACAGAGTACAGTTATAATCCACATGCGTTTTCCGAAGATCCGGTGACGGTCGTATATGGTCATAATATGCTGAACGATTCTTTTTTTAGCAGACTGAAAGATTTTCAGGATGAGACGTTTCGAAAAGAGCATGAAACAATCGAGATCTATACTCCGGAACACATTTATCGCTATCGTGTATTTGCAACGGTAACCTATGATAACCGACATATTCTATATAATTATGATTGCAATACAACCGAAGGATATCAGGCTTTTTTAGATTCTTTGTATGAAGTCCGTAATATGCCAACCTGGATCGAAGATCCGCTTCCGATAACGACAGATGATAAAATGCTGGTATTATCAACCTGCAATGGAAATCATGATCAGCGTTTTCTGGTATGTGCAATATTGACAGAGGTACAGTAAGCGTATGAAAAAAAAAGCAAAGAAGATCATTTATGTGATCGTGGTTATCGTTTTGATACTGATCGTCGGATTTTTCCTGATGCTGCATTCCAGACAGAAAAAAGCGCAGGATGAGGTTCTGGCAGAAAGCAAAGTATCGCAGGCAAGTACCAACGAGATAGAGTGGAATGGCAAAAAATATACTTACAATGATCAGTTGATCAACATACTGTTCCTTGGCATTGATAAAGCAGAAGATATCGACAGCAGTTATATGCCCGGGGATGCGGGACAGGCGGATTGTATTATGCTTTTATCTCTTAATAAAGAGACAAAAGAAGCACGTATTCTCCAGATCAACCGTAACACCATGACAAAAGTGGATGTTTACAGCTCAGATGGCGAGTCTTACGGTGCTATTGACGCACAGCTTGCGACGCAGTATGCTTACTGTATCGGTGGAAGCAGAAGCTGTTGGGCAACAGAGAAAACAGTGAAAAACCTGCTCTATAACCTGCCAATCAATGGTTATCTGGCATTGTCCGTAGATGGAATTGCAGAAATAAACGATGCCATTGGTGGAGTGACCGTCACCATGACGGATGCCGATGCACAGATCGATTCTGAGTTTCAGTCGGGACAGGCCATCTGCCTGAAAGGTGAAAAAGCAGAAACTTATGTACGATATCGTGATACCGAACAGTTTGACAGCAATTCAGATCGTATGCGTCGTCAGGTATCTTATATCACGGCAATGGTTCGGCAGATGCGCAGTCGTGGCGGCAGCGCAATGTATGATATACTTTCTCCATTTTTAGATCGGTATATTGTCACCGACCTGGATTCCGATCAGATTGATGCATTAAGCAGTTACAATTATCTGACGGATGAAGTACAGTATCTTCCGGGAGAAAGTGTAATGGGAGAAAAGTATGAAGAATTTCATGTCAATGAAGATCAGCTGCAGGAACAGTTGATTGAGACATATTACAAACCGGTGGAATAGCCGGAACATACACAGACAAAAGGATAAGCTGTAAACAGGGTAGCAGATCTGCTATCACTTTTTACAAATAAATTATGAAGGGAGAAAACTATGAAGAAAGTAGTGGCATTATTAATGGCTGCTGTACTGACAGTAGGAATGACAGTGACTGCATTTGCAGCTCCAAGTCCATCCGCAAACGCTGACATTGTTACCGCTGCAAAAGATGCAGATGGCAATGCGGTTGATCTGTCTGACATTATTGTTTCTGAAAACTATGATGCTGCAGAGCAGAGTGCGGTAGATGCAATCAAAGCTGATTCGCAGGCAGTATTAGCAAGTGTCGTTGGACAGTCAACAGCAGCAAATTACAGTCTTGCACTTCTGCGTGACGTAAAAGTAATTGGAAATGTTAAATTCCCGGTTACACTTACATTCAAGATCGCAGGTGTTACAGCAAGCAGTAAAGTTATCGTGCTTCACTATTATGACGGAAGCTGGCATCAGGAAAATCCGACTGTTGGTGATGGAACTGTAACAGTTACATTCGACAGACTTTCACCGGTAGCATTCTATGTACAGAATGCAAATGGTTCTGGTAACGGCGGAAATGGTGGAAATGGTGCAAACGGAAATGGTTCCGGTTCCCAGGTCGTTTCTCCGAAAACCGGTAGTTCACCAGTAATGATGTACGCTGTAATTGCCGCAGTAGTTGCTGCAGCAGGTATGTGTGTAACATACAAAAAGAAACGTGCATAATCAGGTTTGACAGAAGTGAAGAGACAGAAGAATCCTGCAACATGGATTCTTCTGTTATGTGTGAGAAAATTTTGCAGTGACAAAGTCTTACATTATAGAAAAGTGATCTGCAGCAGAGGAGTGACGTGAGATAGATTTCTTTTCTATGGTGTAAAAGAAATAGGGGAGAGTTAAAGCAGATGAGGAAAAAAATATTGATTGTCATTGCCGATATTCTGGCGGTGATCATAGCATATGGTCTGGCATTATTATTGCGATTCGATATGAGGTATTCTAAGATACCGAAGCTGTATATTGAGGGCTATCTGTATTATATCGTACTGGCATCGGTTCTTTTGGTATGTTGCTATGTAATCGCAAAATTGTACCGAAGCGTATGGTCTTATGCGGGAATCAATGAGATATTGAAAACCTGTGTGGCATCGATTGTTGCCTGCGTTCTGACCGGTGTTGTATTTTCAATAGCGATCATGCGGATGCCGATTTCTTTCTATCTGATCGGCTGGATCCTGGTATTTGGATTCACCGCATCCATTCGTATGATGTATCGTCTGCTTCGACGCATGCGAATCAAAGCAGATAATTCCAAGGGAAATACCGAGCGGCAGAATATTATGATTATCGGAGCCGGTGCAGCAGGTCTGGTACTTCTCCGGGAGTATCGTAACAGTTATTATCTGACCGATAAGGTAAAAATCTTTATTGATGATAATGCGCAGAAATGGAACAAATATCTGGATGGCGTTCTGATCGAAGGTGGTCGCGATAAGATTCTGGAATCTGTAGAAAAATACCGGATCAACAAAATTATTCTGGCAATGCCATCCGCAGATCGTAAAGATATTCGCGATATTCTGGAAATCTGTAAAGAGACTGACTGCCAGATTCAGACCGTTCCGGGTGTTTATCAGCTGGTCAACGGTGAAGTCAATGTGTCAAAACTTAGAAATGTGGAGATCGAAGATCTTCTGGGACGTGATCCGATCGAAGTCAATCTGGATGAGATCCTTGGCTATATCAAAGGAAAAAACGTGTTGGTAACCGGTGGTGGCGGGTCCATCGGAAGTGAGATCTGTACACAGCTGGCAGAGCATGAAGTCGGGCATCTGATCATTTTTGACATTTATGAAAATAATGCTTATGATATTCAGCAGAAACTCAGATGGAATCATCCGGAACTGAATCTGACTGTACTGATCGGTTCGGTGCGAAATACACATCGTATCAATGGCGTAATGAAGAAATACAAACCAGATGTTGTATTCCATGCAGCAGCGCACAAGCATGTACCGCTGATGGAGGACAGCCCGAACGAGGCAATCAAAAATAATGTATTTGGTACTTATAAGACAGCATCCGCAGCAGGAAGAAATCATGTTAAGAAATTTGTCCTGATCTCTACTGACAAAGCGGTAAACCCAACGAATATCATGGGCGCTTCCAAGCGTATGTGCGAGATGATCGTACAGACATTAAATCATTTCTATGAAACAGACTTCGTTGCTGTTCGTTTCGGAAATGTACTGGGAAGTAACGGAAGTGTTATTCCGTTGTTTAAAAAGCAGATCGCTGCCGGTGGTCCGGTTACTGTTACACATCCGGATATCATTCGTTACTTTATGACGATTCCGGAAGCTGTATCATTGGTACTTCAGGCAGGCGCTTATGCAAAAGGCGGAGAGATCTTCGTTCTGGATATGGGTGAGCCTGTAAAAATTGCAGACCTTGCAAAAAATATGATCCGTCTGTCCGGTTATAAACTGGGAGAGGACATTGAAATCGAATACACCGGACTTCGTCCCGGTGAAAAACTGTATGAAGAGCTTCTGATGGATGAGGAAGGACTTCAGGATACAGAAAACAAAATGATTCATATTGGTAAACCAATTGATATGGATGAAGAAAAATTCATGCATCAGCTCATCAAACTGCGGGATGCTGCAAACGATGACAGCGATGCAATCCGGGCAATGGTAAAGGAAATCGTTCCGACTTACCAGATGCCGAAGGAAAAAGAAGATTAATTGTTACTGGTTAGTTAATATGGAAATGGATTGTGGCAGGCAGATATGAAATGTATCTTGCTACGATCCGGGATTTTCATACAAAATACAAATTTATAAGATTTTACTAAGGATAAATCGTCGCTTTGTCGCGTTTATTGAGGTAAATGTCATATTGGAGAACGCTACCAATCTGCCTGAATGAAGACAGAGTGGCGAAGCACAGGCATTTATACGATAAGTAACAACAAAGTTACAAATCGTATAAGTGCCTTTCTTTATGCAAAAATATATGTAACTGTTCAAATAGGAATTATAATTGCGAACAAATACAGTAGAATCGATAGAATAGTTACATATATTTAGATAAAAATGTTCTCCGAAAAACAGTTGATTGAAATGAAAGGAGGGCATATGTGGTACGTAATTCAGACAACTTCCGGTAAGGAAGAAAATATTAAAATACAGTGTGAAACCTATCTGCCAGCTGGTCTGGTGGAAAAATATGTCATTCCTTTATATGAAGAAAGACGCCGGTTTCACGGCGAATGGCATACCCTACAGAAAAAATTGTTTCCGGGGTATGTATTTTTTATATCCGATCAGGCAGAAGAATTATTTCTGCAACTGAAAAAAGTACCTGCTATGACAAAAATGCTTGGTATTGGAGATGAAATTGTAGCATTGACACCACAGGAAATCGAATTTATTTTACGATTCTGCGGTGAGGATGATATTGCAGAGATTTCCGAAGGTGTTATCGAAAATGATCAGGTACATATTTTGTCCGGTCCGCTGATGGGACTGGAAGGAGCTATTCGGAAGATCGACCGACATAAGCGGAAAGCCTGGTTGGAGATGGAGATGTTTGGCAGGCGACAGCAGATTGAAGTTGGGTTGGAAATCCTTCGTAAAGTATAGTATAATGAGCGCAAAGGAGTTGTGAGAGACTCGGAAAGTGAGCATACTATTCCAGTGAATGGAGGGCGAAGGCAATGGGAATTTATGTGAATCCGGGAAATGCCGGTTTTCAACGTGCAGTTGATTCAAAAATATACGTGGATAAATCCGGAATGTTGGAATATTTCAATGAAGTATTAGGCACAGAGCAGAATTGCATATGTATCAGCCGTCCAAGAAGATTTGGAAAATCTATTACAGCAGGAATGTTGACTGCTTATTATGATAGAAGCTGTGATTCCCATGCACTGTTCCAGAATCTGAAAGTTGCTCAGACAGAGGATTATGAGAGATATCTGAATCGATATGATGTGATTCATCTGGATATTACAAGCTTTCGCAGACCCGGAGAGACATCCGAAGGCATATTGCATCGGATCAATAGCGATGTGATTGCTGAATTGCAGGAGTTATATCCGGAATCTTTTTCAAAAGAAACAACTTATCTGCCGGATGTTCTGGCAGAAGTTCATAATAAAACCGGAGCACAATTTGTCATTATTATAGATGAATGGGATGCACTATTCCGGGAAGATAAATATGATACAAAGGTGCAGATAGAGTATGTGGAACTGTTACGTGGTTTATTCAAAAGTGCGCTGTCGAAAAAATTTGTGAAGCTGGCGTATCTGACTGGTATTTTACCGATCAAAAAATATGGTACGGAATCGGCATTAAACAATTTCGATGAGTTTACGATGGTAAACGCAGATTACTTTGCCGAATATACTGGATTTACTGAGCAGGAAGTAAAAGAATTATGTGATGCTTATCATATGGATTTTTCAGAATTAAAACGCTGGTATGATGGTTATCTGTTAGATACAGATTTACATGTATACAATCCAAAGTCGGTGGTAGATGCAATTCGCAGAAAGCGGGTGGCAAATTACTGGACAAAAACAGAAACTTATGAATCCTTAAAAACTTATATCAGTATGAACTTTGATGGGTTAAAGGATGCAATTGTTCAGATGCTGACTGGAATGCATTTGAAAATCAATGTTAATACTTTTGAAAATGATATGACAAGTTTTCAGAGTAAAGATGATGTGCTGACAGTAATGGTTCATCTGGGATATCTGGCTTATGACAGAGACAGAAGAGAAGTGTATATTCCCAATGAGGAAGTCAGGTCGGCATTTACGGATGCGGTGCAGATGAGTAACTGGAAACAGGTAATAGATGCAGTAAATGCGTCCGAAAAGCTACTTTTGGCTACACTTTGTAAGCAGGAAGAACTTGTTGCACAGGGGGTGGATGCAGTTTATGAAGCCAATACTTCCATTCTGAATTACAATGATGAAAATGCATTGAGTTGTGTAATAACATTAGCATATTATCAGGCAATGAATGACTACCAGTTAGTCCGTGAGATGCCTCTCGGAAAAGGATATGCTGATATTGTATTTTTACCGAAGAAGCATACAGATTATCCGGCACTGGTTGTAGAGTTGAAATATGACAAATCAGTAGATGGAGCAATTGAGCAGATTAAGGAAAAACGTTATGCAAAGGCATTGGAATCGTATAGTGGTAAAATATTATTGGTAGGAATTAATTATGATAAGGTGAGTAAAAAACATTCTTGTAAGATTGAGGAATGGGAAAAATAAGAGTCGGCTGGCTCTTATTTTTATACATATAATTGGAATTGAGGGAAAGATATGGATTACGAGAAATATTTTAATTTGATAAATATAGGAAATTCTCAAGAGGCTTTGGAGTATAAAAATGCGGAAATCCCAGATGTTGTTTATAAATACTATTCATTAACGGATGATGAAAAGATGAATGAACAAAAACTAAGAACATTAGAAAATGGAAAAGTTTATTTATCTTCGTTGGCAGGCTTTAATGATCCGTTTGAGGGAAATTCATTAATTTTTGATAATGAAAAGTTAGCAAAAGCGGGATGGTCTGTAGATTTTTTGGAAAAGTTTGTATCTGAATTAAAGACGCATGTAAGGATATGCTGTTTCTCCAATGCAAAAGAAAAGCAACAAAATATGCCAATGTGGGCATACTATGCAAATAACCATAAAGGATATTGTGTTGAATATAAATTAGATAGTAAACTGAAAAAACAGATGTACCCCGTGTCATATGATGAAAAGCGATCATCGGGAAATGTGTTAATAACAAGTTTACTAAATGAATTAGTAAAGATATCCCAACAACATGAAGATATAAATGAAAATACAGATGAATATTTGACAATGTTGAGTTATATGTCATATCTAACATTTACTTGTAAACATATAAGCTGGAGACATGAACGGGAAATACGCTTACTTTTGCCAGATGTGTGTGGAGACTATGTGGATATGCAACCTGAAAAAATATATGTGGGAATGCAATGTGAAGATAGGTATATGAAAGAATTATTGCGTATCTCAAAAAAGTTTGAAAAAAATTGTAAAGTTTATAAAATGGATGGGATAGGAAATGATTTTAATCATTTTTTGTTAGAGCGTGAGTTGAAATAGCAAGTGGAATATTATAAATGAAGAATGAGAGCCGAAAGGCTCTTATTTTTGTGCAGAAAATAAATTGCTAAGAATAAATAGTTATAGATTCTAAGTAAAGGAGTAATAAAAATGGTTAAGAAAAATAATAAAACAGAAATACCAGAGAGAAATGTTCCTTTTAGTCCGCCGGATATTAGTGAATTAGAAATTGCTGAAGTTGCAGAAACTCTTCGTTCTGGATGGATTACAACAGGACCACGAACAAAAGAATTAGAGCGAAGACTTGCAGAATATTGTCATACTTCAAAAGTAGTTTGCCTAAATTCAGCAACAGCGGCAGAGGAATTAAATTTTAGAATTTGTGGAATAGGACCAGGTGATGAAATTATAGTACCTGCTTACACGTATACTGCATCAGCTTCAGCAGCAATTCATTGCGGAGCAAATGTAATATTTATAGATAGTCAGAAAGACAATTGTGAAATGGATTATGACAAAGTTGCAGAAGCAATTACAGAAAAAACAAAAGCAGTGGTAGCGGTTGATCTTGGTGGTATTATTTGTGATTACGATAAATTATATGCTGCAGTAGAGAGCAAGAAACATTTATTTAAAGCAAAGGAAGGAACTGATCTCGAAGCTAGAATTCAGCAGTCTATTGGTCGGGTAATGGTATTTGCGGATTGCGCACATGCATTGGGAGCAAGCAGAAACGGAAAGATGGCTGGTGAATGGGCTGACTTTACTGACTTTTCTTTTCATGCTGTGAAAAATTTTACTACAGCAGAAGGTGGTGCAAGTACCTGGCGTAATATTTCAGGAATTGATAATGAAGAAATATATAAACAGTTTCAGTTATACAGTCTTCATGGACAGAGTAAGGATGCACTGGCAAAGACACAACTTGGAGCATGGGAATATGATATTATTGGAGCTTGGTATAAGTGTAATATGACAGATATTATGGCTGCTATTGGACTTCGTCAGTTAGACAGATATCCGGGAATGCTTGAGAGAAGAAAAGAAATCGTTACGAAATATGATACTATGTGTGATGGACTTGGTATAAAGCACTTAATTCACAGTGGAGAAAACTTCCAGTCTTCCAACCATCTGTATCTGACCCGTATTCCGGGTATTGGTGATGAAACGAGAAGAAAAATTATCATTAAGCTTGCTGAGCGTGGTGTAAATACAAATGTTCATTACAAACCTCTTCCAATGATGACGGCATATAAGAAAATGGGATGGAATATTAAAGATTTCCCTAATGCATATTCATATTATGAGAATCTGATTACACTACCGCTTCATACGAAATTGAGCGATGAAGATGTGGAATATGTGATTGAAAACTTTAGAGAAGTGGTTAAAAAGTATATTTAATAACGGAGAAGATAGTGTGATGAAGAAGGTATTAATTATAGGTGCTGGTTTTCTTCAAGATTTTGTAATATGTAAAGCTAAGAAAATGGGTTATGAAGTATATGCGGTTGATGCAGATCCTAATGCAATAGGTTTTAAACATGCAGATCATTATGCAATAGTAAATATTGTGGATGAAAAAGCATGTCTTGAATATGCAAGGAGAAGTGAGATTGATGGTGTATTAACAGCAGCTACAGATTATGGAGTTTTGACCGCAGCATATATTGCTAAAGAAATGAGGTTACCGGGACTTAAATATGAGGTGGCACAACTTATTAAAAATAAATATTTAGTTAGAAAATGCTTGTATGAAAATCATGTGGATGATACGGAACAAGCATATGAAATTCACAAGGATACTAATATAGAAAAGCTTGCTCAAAACATTATATATCCAGTTATGGTAAAACCGTGTGATGGCTCAGGAAGCCGTGGAGCAAGTAAAGTTGATAGAGCGGAAGATTTAAAAAAGGCTTGTGATTATGCTATAGCAGGGTCTATTACTCATAGAGCAGAAGTCGAAACATTTATTAAAGGTAAAGAATATGGTGCAGAAAGTTTAGTTGTAAACGGTGAAATCCATGTTCTTGGTGTAATGCAAAAATGGATGACTAGGCCACCCTATTATGCTGAATTAGGTCATTCTATTCCTACTGATCTTAAACCAGAAGTAGAAGAAAAAGTTAAAAAATGTGTAACAAATGCGATTCAAGCACTGGGAGTGAATTTTGGCTCTGTAAATATGGATATGCTTATAACGGAAGATGGTAAAGTGTATATCATTGATATTGGGGCAAGAATGGGCGGAAATATGATCGGACCATGCATTATTCCATATGGCACTGGTGTTGATTATATGGCTGCTATGATTCAGAATGCTGTGAAAGATCCAGTGGAATTAGTGGTAAAAGAAAAATGTGCTGTGGCAACAAAGCTTCTTGCTTTTAATAATGGGGTTGTAAATACTCTTCCGGATATGAAGGAAGTGGAGAAGAAGTTTGGTGTAGAAATATATCATCATCTTGAAGAGGGGATGAAAGTTAATGAATATCATACTAATTTAGATGGATGTGGATATATTGTTGCAAAAGGCAATAAACAAGAAGAAGCAGTTGATAAAGCGGAAAATGTACTCAACTATTTTAAAGCGGTAATTTTTGAGGAATAAGTATATGAATAAAAAGACTCCAGAAGAATTATATCAAGAATCAAAAAGGAAAACAGGGTATAGAGGAATATATCAATTAGGAATTAAAAGAGCGTTTGATATTATTGCTTGTTTATTAGCACTTCCATTTTTATTAGTTATTTTAATTCCAGTAGCAATAGCAATCAAAATTGAAGATCAGGGTCCGGTGTTTTATCGTTCGGGGCGCTTAGGCGTTGATTTTAAAGAATTTGGAATGTTAAAGTTTCGTTCTATGAAAGTAAATGCTCCAGATTTACGAAATGATGATGGAAGTACATTTAATTCTGAGAAAGATCCGAGAGTTACCAGAGTTGGTCATTTCCTTAGAGAAACAAGCATTGATGAGATTCCTCAAGTTTTTAATATTTTAAAAGGTGATATGAGCATTATTGGTCCGAGACCGGGAGATATTGAATCTAAAGATACATATGCTGAAGATGAAAAAGACAAGTTGTTAATTAGACCTGGAATTACTGGATATACGCAAGCATATTACAGAAATAATCTTGGCGTGCGTGAAAAGCGATTATATGATGCTTGGTATGCACATAATGTATCATTTTCTCTTGATCTTAGAATATTTTTTAAGACAGTAATAACGGTTTTGAAACGAGAAAATATTTATACGAATTGATCGGAAGAAAGGTTGAAAAAGAATAATAGAGAACATCCATTACGTTAAGGACATTACAAAAATCACTATAATAATGGTCACTTGGTCCTATGTCAAGATTTAGTACAAGTTAAAATGAGGTTTCCCCATCTTAACTTGCCATTGGCTCTTCGTCCTGTTGCATTCTACGATATACTTCTTCGTAGTCATTTGGTGACATATAATCGCAATGACTATGGATCCGCTTGGTATTGTAGAATGCCTCCAGATATTCGAATACCAAGCGATATGCATGACCATAATCGCGAATTTTGAAGCGATTCAGCCATTCGCGCTTGATCAGTGAATGAAATGATTCAATGCAGGCATTATCCCACGGATAAGCCTTTTTAGAATAACTGCACTGCATGTTTGCAGTGACACGTTTGTATTCTTTTGAAACATACTGTACGCCGCGATCGGAATGCATAATCAATGGTTCTTCGATTTTTCGTCTTGCCTTAGCTTTGTTTATTGTTTCAATCACACAGGACACCTCTAATGTATTTGACAGCGTCCAGGCAATGATTTTCCTGGAATATAAATCCATAATACTGGTCAAATAGACGAAGCCATCTATCGTCCAGATATAGGTAATGTCAGAACACCAAACTGCATTTGGCCGTTCTGGATTAAATTGTTCATCAAGGATGTTTTGAAGTTTGCTACTGAAATCGGAGTCTCTTGTGGTGATTGTCCACGGTTTTACCTACTGAGCCTTAATGCCCATTTGTTTCATGTACTGCCCAACAGTACGCTCGGAAATAGTTTCTCCTGTTTTGCGCAACATTTGTGTGATTTTGGGAGCACCATAATTCTGTTTAGATTTATCGTAAATATCCTTGATTTTGGCTTTTACTGATTCCCGACGCTTTTCAGCATTGGAAGGAACATGTTTCAGCCATGCGCGATAGCCAGAACGTGAAACGCCAAGTATTTTCAACATTCCGGAGACAGAAACACGGCGTTTAGCCTTGCGGGCTGCTTCTGCCTTCTCAGTAACTTCGAGGTAAATGGCTTCTGTCATTTTCCCAGAATGTTGATGGCTTTTTTTAATACATCAAGTGCATCCTGCGCATCACGTAGTTCACGCTTTAAACGTGCAATTTCCTTTGCTTCATCAGAAGCATAGTTGCCGGAACCACGGCTCTCAATGTCTCCGGTGTCACGCAGTTCTTTCTGCCAGCGAGACAGTGTCTGATGACTGATTCCTAAGTTTGAAGCGCAACCCTGCAATCCTAATTCTCTGTGATCATGATAATACTGGATTGCATCCAATTTAAATTGTTTGTCATAGTGCTTTGCCATAATGAGATCCTCCTTCAGTGCGGTAACTACATAGTACCATAAAATATGTAATTATGGATTCTCATTTTGACTTGTACTATTTATATTCTAGCACCAACTAAAAATAGAATGTGTATCAAGGTTAGTGTTATTTATGGGATACCAAATCTTAAAAATGTGTTTTGATAATCTTTAATTTTACAGTCTGTTCGGGTGTGACAAAACCGTCAATGGAGAAATGTTTTTTTCGTATGACGTTATGAATTAAAGGAACGATATCAAAAAAAGTATTATCAAGATTTTCAAGAATCCTATCCAGAATTCTTTGAGAAATTTTAAAAAAAGTGCCTAAAACAGTGGAAGCTAACTGAATGTTAAAGACAATGAGATAGTTTTGAAGTTGATTATTTTCACGGGATATAAAGTAGATTAGTTTAAAACAATAGAACGTCAGGTTACAAAGCTGTTTGATATCAGAAGGTAGCAAAATCTACCGGAAACAAGAATAAAAAAGAAAGCTGCAATAAGACAACGTTTTTCATGATGTTTGTACTTCAAGCAGTGTGAAAGGAATGGATATAAAAATGAAAGTATTATTCTTAAAAGATTATTTTTATCCAGAAAATTGTGCAGGAATAAATCTTACAAATGATTTATTAGAAGCTATAGTGAAAAGCGGTAATGTTGCAGAAGTTTTTACTCCAATACCTTGTAGAGGGATTAGTGACGAGTTAAAAAAAGAATATAGATACAAAAAACAAGAAAGCTTATATGACGGAAAAGTAATAGTCCACCGATATTGGCTTCCGTATGAAAAAAAGAATTTGTTTTCAAGAGCATTACGTTATTTACTACAAAATATTATTCAGATAATAAAAGGAATTTCATGTGAATGTGATGTTCTTTTTATAGGAAGTACGCCTCCTACAATGGGAATAGTGGGAACTATTATAAAAAAAATAAAGAGGGAACCTTTTATTTTTAATGTTCAAGACATTTTCCCGGATTCATTAGTTACAACTGGTATAACCAAGGAAGGAAGTTGTATTTGGAAGATTGGTTATTGGATTTCAAAGAAGTCATATGAAAATGCTGATAAAATAATTACAATATCTAGTTCAATGGCAGAAAATTTGATGAGAAAAGGTGTTCCTGAAAAAGATATATTAACTATTCACAATTGGATTGATGAAGAAATAATTCAACCGATACCTAAAAAAAATAATTATTTATTTGATGAGTTACATTTGTCAAGAGATAAATTTTATGTAGTATATGCAGGAAATTTAGGAAAAGCTCAAGGAATAGATGTGATTATAGATGCAGCAAAACTTTTGAATGAAAAAGAAGATATCCAGTTTGTGATATTTGGTAACGGAGCCCAAAAAAAAGAAGTTAAGAATAGAATTTTACAGGAAAACTTATCTAATATTATATTACATGATTTGCGACCAAATGAGGAGGTATCATATGTATACAGTTTGGGAGATGTATCAATTATAACATGTAAAAAAGGAACAGGAGAGGCTGGCTTACCAAGTAAAACATGGAGTATATTAGCAACGGCTACTATGCCGATTGCATGCTTTGATTTGAATAGTGAATTATCGAAATTAATAATGGATAATGAGATTGGAATAGCAATTGAACCAGAAAATCCGCAATTGTTAAAAGAGGTAATTGAAGAGATTTATTTAAATGAAAGTAAGCGTATATTAATGGGGAAAAGAGGTAGAAGGTTAGTTGAAAAATATTATTCTAAGAAATACTGTACGGATAAATATATAAATGTGTTAAAAGATATTATTACAGAAAAATAGATTTAAGTACAGGAATAGTATAGGATATCCGTTTTGTTAAGAAAATCGTACAAAGATTATTATATATCGGTCTTTTAAGATTGCTTTTTAGAGATTTTTGTGCTTATAAAAACGATGATAATGGTTACGGATTTCTAGCTTTTTTCCCGTTTAACCACAGAATTGGCATATTGGATCAAAGGCGGTTTGATATAGTATCTAGTTTAAGTAAAACGAACAAATTTTTCACTGCATTTCATTGTTACAAGCTAGTAATTTGTTTGATATCTTTCTTGTCAGTTTTCTTCTCACAGATGGCTTTAATATATTTAGGATGAGTGAGTACAATAGATACATAATTTTTAATGCTATAGGATTTGCTTTCAGAATCATAGGTTCAATAGAATGACAGAGAGAAAATAGCATTGACTAAATGCTTAGAATTAGAACAAAAGTTGTTTTAACAAAGATAAGGTTACGTAATGGGGCATATTTATTTGTGTTTAAAAAGTATTCTATACACATTAAAAATACGGTCATCTGATAGTATAGATAACGCAATCAACTTTTCGTGATTTGTAGTGTTCTGAATATCCCTACAGATACTTTATAAAAAAGAAAGTTGCAATAATAAGCCAACGTTTTTTCATAGCGTTTTGAGCTTTGAGCAGTGTGAAAGGAATAGATATAAAAATGAGAGTTTTGCAAATTAATTCAGTGTGTGGAATTAGAAGTACAGGTAGGATATGTACAGATATTGCAAGAGTGTTAATCGAAACCAAAAATGAATGTTGTATTGCCTATGGAAGAGAAACAGTGCCTAATGAGTATAAGTGTTTCGCAAAAAGAATTGGAACTAATCGTGATGTAAAGTTGCATGCAATGCAAGCAAGGGTATTTGATAATTCTGGATTTGGAAGTAAAAAGGTCACTAAAGAATTTATTAAATGGGTAACTGAGTGGAATCCAGACATTGTTCATTTACACAATATACATGGGTATTATATTAATGTTGAAATTTTGTTTCAATTTTTAAGAGATTTCAAAAAACCAGTTGTCTGGACACTTCATGATTGCTGGTCTTTTACAGGGCATTGCACATATTTTGATTATGTTGCTTGTGAAAAATGGAAGAATAATATGTGTGGATCCTGTCCTCAAAAAAAGAAATATCCTGCTAGTATGTTTATAGATGCATCTTCTAAGAATTTTGAAAAGAAGAAAGATTTATTTAATTGTGTAGATAATTTGACGATTGTAACACCTTCGAAATGGTTAGGAACACTTGTCGGTCAGTCCTATTTAAAAAATCATTCAGTTGAGATAATTAATAATGGCATAGAATTAAGTACATTTAAAAAAAGCAATAATAATATTCGCGATAAATATGGACTGATTGGTAAAAAGATAATTCTTGCTGTAGCAGATGGATGGGGACCACGAAAAGGATTTAACGATATTATAAGACTTTCACAAATTCTTTCGGAAGATAATAAAATTATTATGGTTGGTTTTAGTGGAAATGAACAAGAGAAAGTTCCTAAAAATATAATTACTATTTCAAGAACAAATAATGTTCAGGAATTAGTTGATTTATATTCAGCAGCAGATGTTTTTATAAATCCAACATATGAAGACAATTATCCTACAGTTAATTTAGAGGCACAAGCGTGTGGTATACCAGTTATTACTTACAACACCGGAGGTAGTATAGAGAGTGTTCCAGCGAAGAATATTATTGATGTTGGTGATGTAGAGGCGCTTGCTGAAAAAATATATAATTCTGACAATTTGGAAATAAAAAATAGGGATTTATTTGATAAAAACATTGCTTATACAAAATATTTAGAACTCTATAAAAAGTTATTAAAGCAGGAATTAAGTAAAAAGTAGTGACCGTGTAAAATTGACATTAACACATAAGATTACACGAATAGGTTTGAAATAAGTATAGGTCATGAATACATGAGGAAGAGGATAATTATGGGAAAATATAATATTATTGTTGCACATCCATACCAGCAGCATTCTTTTCAAACTGCTAGCGCAATAAAGCAAATGGGAGCTTTGCAGTCGTATATTACTACGGTGTATGACAAAAATAGCTCTATCACTGCGTTAGTAAAGAGATTATTAAAAGGAGATAATCTGAAAAGAGCTAATAATCGTAAATGCAGTTATTTGGAGGATAGAGAAGTAATTCAATTTTGTGAGTTTGAAAGCCTTGTTTTACTTTTGTTACATAGAATAGATAAATCGCGGAAGATTTATGATAGGTTAAATACTTATATTTTAAAAAAATTTAATCGTAAATTGGCAAAATACATTATAAAAAATAATATTGATGCAATTATTTTATATGATACTTTATGTGCAGAATGTATAAAAATATTAAGAGAAAATAAAACTGAGACTAAAATAATAATTGATATGTCTGCTCCTAATTTTGCTTATATGGATTACTTCTTTTCAGAGAATGTGAAGAAATATCCCAAATATAGTGAAAAATTATTAAATGAAATGAAGTCTGCAAAATATTTGGAAAGGCTAAAAAATTCAAAATATGAAATAGAGAATGCGGATTATTTTTTTGTCGCATCAGAATTTAGTGAAGAGTCGCTTGTTTACTCTGGAATAAACAAAAATAGTATTTTTATTTGTAAATACGGTATATATATGGATAATTGCAATTTTATTAAACAGAAGAGCGCAAAAATTAGGATAATTTTTATTGGAGATGTTACACAAAAGAAGGGAATTATTGATTTTATACAAATAATTAGAAATTTGAATGTGAATGATTTTGAATTTAATATTGTTGGAAAGTATGATGAAGATGATCCAATATATAAATCAAATAAAAGTATTTGCAATTTTTATGGATATGTTACACATGATGAAGTATTAAAAATATGTGAAAATATGGATGTTATTATTTTCCCATCACTTTCCGATGGGTTTGGTTTGTCGGTAATTGAAGCAATGTCAAAAAAAGTAGTGCCAATTGTATCAAAAAATGCTGGGGTAAGCGACATTATAATTAATGGAGTCAATGGCTTTACTTTTGAGGTTGGTGATAATGAAATGGTGGTGAGCAAATGTAGATATTTGAAAGATGATAAATTAGCTTTGAATAGTATGCAAAATGAGGCATTTAAATGTGTTTCAACTATGAAATGGACAGATTATTATAAACAAATTGAAGAGGCAATTAAAATTATTTTTGAATCATAAGGAATTACTATGAAAATTAATATAAGAAAAAATATGTGGAGTGTACCATTTACTATAGTTAACCTGTTTTTACTTGAGAATATGGCAAAAACTTATGAATTAAGTTGGACAAATGACAAGATACGGCTTATTTGTTACGCTCTGCTGGGAATATTAAGTATCATGTTTTCAGTTTTTTATTTAATAAAACATTCTGGAATTGTAAAACGAAATAGCCTGGGAATGACAATAATTAGCTATCTATTAATTTTGAGTTTTATGTTAATTTTGCATTCAAATTTGGCTAAAGATGTGTGGCTTGTATGTACTATGATACCATTCTCATTAATAATGAGTTATTATGGATTTTCGGAATGTTATGATATAAAGAAAATAGTTAATATACAATGTATATTATTTCTTGTATATTGGAGTTTGTTCATGTACAATAAACTATTTTTATATCAAGCGGGGGCTGGAAAACTTAATTCAATTTTTTACCTTGTTTTACAATTGCCATTTATATTGAGTTTGCAACATATGAGGTGGAAAAGAATATTGATTAGTTTATTGGCAATTGCAGTTGTTATATCTTTGAAAAGAACAGCAGTGGTAATTTTTGTGCTGGCATTAATAATACATCTTTGGATTAAAGATTCTGCAGATAAAATGAGAGTATTGAAAATTATAACATCTCTCATTGTATTAGCAATTATCACTGTGATTATTCAGAATAAATTTAATATTAATATAATAGATAAATTTGAGATGATGGCAGATGATGGTGGATCTGGAAGAACAGATATTTATGAGCTGCTTTTTCCACAAATTTTTACTAGGGGATTTGGTAGTTTTGTTATAGGAGATGGATATTATGGAGTCATAAATATAATAGGTGGAACAGCTCACAATGATTTTCTTGAAATATTATTCGATTTTGGCGTTATTGGCTTTATAGCCTATATATATATATATATTGTACTTATTAAGAATTATTTGAGGATGAAGCAAAAACAATACCCTTATCGTAGTCAGTATTTGATATCAATATTAACTTTTTTTATTATGTCACTATTGTCACATGTGATTATGATACCAACATATATGATGTTTATTTGTTTATTTTGGGGAATGCTACTATCGCATTTCTATAATTTTTCAGTTGAGGAGGATTCAGTAATTGAAAATCGCTACATTGACATTTCATAGAGCACTAAATTATGGTGCTGTTTTGCAAACTTATGCATTGCAGAAAGCTTTAATAGATCTTGGATATGATACAGAGGTATTAGATTATCGTTCAGATTTTATAGAGCGACATTATGAACCGGATAAAATATCAAACTATTTTACTATAAAAAAAATGGCTATACTAATTTTGCTAAATGGTTGTTCCAAAGTAAAAAGAAGTCAATTTGATTCTTTTGTTAATAATAATATTAAAATAAGTGACACTATATATAGTGATAAGAATATTATGGATTCTGAAATGGTATATGATTTATTTTTGGTTGGAAGTGATCAAGTGTGGAACTATAAAACAACAGGATTTGATAAACGCTATTATTTGGATTTTGTCAAAAACAATAATAAAAAGATGTCTTATGCGGCTAGTATAGGATTAAATCAAATACCAATAGAATATGAAAAAGAATACAAAAGATTGTTAAAATCATTTAGTAAAATTTCAGTAAGAGAACAAGAGGGAAATAATCTTCTATGTAAACTATTATCTAGAGACGATGTAGAAACCGTATTGGATCCTACGATGTTATTAAATGAATCAGAATGGTCATCTCTATGCATTCCTTGCGAAGTTCCAGAGAGGTATATTTTAGTTTATTTACTTTCAGAGAATAGAAAAATAGTTAAATTTGCAAAAAAATTAGCTAAAACTAAAGGCTATGAAATCATATATATTAATAATCAACTTCTAAAAAGAAAAGGATTAATTAATAAGAGGAATGTTACACCGGAAAATTGGTTATATTTGTTCAAAAATGCAGAATATATAGTGACTAATTCATTTCATGGTACGGTTTTTTCAATTATATTTAAAAAAATATTTTGGTGTGATTATCTACCAACATCCGCAAATGTTAATTCACGAATAACAACATTACTTGGAAATTTAGGATTAAGAGACAGAATTATATCAGAGGGATGTACTGTTTATAATACAATGATTGATTATAAATTACCATATAAAAAACTTAACGTTTTGATAGAGAAGAGTAAAAATTTTTTGAAGCACTTAGGAGAATAAAAAATGAGCAAAGAAATAACATTGGTGACGGCATTTTTTAATATAGGGCGTGAGAATTATAAAGCAATACCTAGACCGGATAGTAAGTATATGAAGGATTTTGAGGGGTGGGCACGGCTTAGAAATAATTTAATTGTATATACTCAACCAGAAATGAAAGATCTTATATTAGCTATTCGAGATAAATTTGGACTCAAAGAAAAGACAATTATTATTGAAATTGAAGATATATATTCTATAGAACCTGAAATACTGGAAAAAATGAGGCGTATTTCTATAGATAAGTATTTTTTGGATTTTAGATATTTGCCTAACGCTACATCTAATATTTCAGAATATTCGTATCTAATGTTGCTGAAATCATATTTTGTTAAAGATGCTGTAGAACGTAAACTTACGTCAGAACAAGTTGCATGGATTGATTTTGGATTTAATCATGGAGGAGATTTATATATTGATCCTCAAGAGTTTGATTTTGAATGGAATTATAAATTTGAAAATAAAATTTATTATTTTTATTATAAAAAATATGATGATAGACCAGTTTTTGAAATAGTGAGACGTCTTTCTGATTGTATAATGGGATGTTTAATTATAATACCAGCATGTTTAGCAAATGATTTGTGGATTTTGAATAGAAATGCGATGGAAACTTTGAATGATGTTGGATTAATTGATGATGATCAACTTATACATTTAATGTCATATCGTAAGAAGCCGGAAATATTTAAGATGGTAGAAAGTGAGTGGTTTTTACCGTTAAAGATATATGGTGGAGATAATTTGACAAAATTAAGAGAAAAAAACAATAATGGAGTGATGAATGCGGCTAGGCATATAAAGCATTATCTTAAAAAAATCAAACTATCTTTAAGAAATGCCATTTTGCTCTATAAAAATTTGATGGAGTAAGATTATGGAACATAAGTTTAAGAAAAGATTTTTCCAAAACGCGAGTATTGCATTTGCTTTACAAGTTGTTAATTTAATTTCAACATTTATTGTTCGTACAATATTTGTAAAACAATTGGGGAATGATTACTTATCACTTAATGGACTCTTGGTAAATGTTGTTTCTTTATTGTCTTTTGCAGAGTTGGGTATTGGAAATGCAATTATATTTAGTCTTTATGAACCTGTAGCGACTCAAAATAATGAGAAAATTAATTCTCTAATGCGGATTTTTAAAAAGGCGTATAGATGGATTAGAATAGTAATCATAGGACTTGGATTAGTTATAACGCCATTTATTGATTTGCTCGTGAATGACATTTCAATAAGTGAAAATTTTAAGTTACTCTTTTGGTTATTTCTTGCGAATACATATGTATCATACTTTTACGCTTATAAGAAATCTTTATTAATTGCTGATCAAAAAAACTATATTGCCGCGTTGATTCAACAAATAGTATTGATTATTCAATCAATATTTCAGTGTATTATTCTGATTATATGGAAAAATTATTTATTATATTTAATTTTTCAAATTGTTGGGACTATGTTAATAAATTTGCTGACATCATTTTATGTGGATAAACACTATGAGTATTTAAGAGACGATGCCTCTTCACTTTCAAAACGAGAAGTAAAAAATATTTTTGATAATATTAAAAATATTTTTTGCTATAAAGTGGGTGCAGTAATATTGAATAGTACGGATAATATATTAATATCAACTTTGATAGCAACGAAACTTGTTGGATTATATTCAAATTACTCTATGATTATTAGTGCTTTGAATAGTGTTCTTATGCAAGTGTGTAATAGTATTGCAGCAACAATTGGAAATTATAATGTTGTAAATAATGACGAGGAAAACGAAAGTACATTTAGATTGCTCTTTTTTGTAAGTTTTTGGGTGTTTGGTGTGTGTACGATATGTTTAACTGAATTGCTGAATCCATTTATTAATATATGGTTAGGAAATAAATATTTGCTAGGTTTTAGTACTATTGTAATTATTTCTCTTGTGTTCTATATTACTGGTATTAATCAAATACCTTCACAGTATAGAACCTCATTTGGAATTTTTAAACAAGCAAAGTTAGTTCCGATCATTGCAGCATTTTTTAATATTGTATTATCGATTGTCTTTGGAAAAATGATTGGATTGAATGGTATTTTTATAGCTACTATATTCGCAAAAGTTTTTACCTTTAATATTGTAGATCCATATTTGATATATAAAAAAGGATTTCATAAGAAATGTACTAAGTTTATGATTGTTAAGATAAAGTATTTTATTATATTGATAATAGCATTTTCGGTTATACATTTTTTGAATAGTTTCATTAATATTGACGGTGTCTATGGATTTGTATGTAAATCAGTTGTAACATTTTTGTTGTCGAATCTTTTATTTGCTATTTTGTTAATACGTCATCGTGAATTCAGAAAAATATTAAAAGGATTAAATTATGGAAAAGCTTAAGATTATACTAAAAATATGTAGGACATTTGTAGAACTATTATTGAAAAAAATAATACATAGAGGATTCTACTTTAATTGTGTTATATTAAAATCTAAATCAGCAAAAATTAAAATAAATAGGTTGGCAAATTTGTCAATTGGTGCAAAAGTTAGATTAGATGATAATTGTGACATTAGGTCATCAAAAAATTTATCAATTGGTAGAGGAAGTGAAATCGGTGTAGGAACAGCGATTATTTCGACCAAGACAGGTACTGTTGAAATAGAAGAGAATGTTTTTCTTAATAGAAATTGTACTGTTGTCAGTTGTGAAAAGATAGTTATAGGTGCGGGAACTGCTATAGGTTATAATGTAGTAATATTAGATCATGATCATTATTATGTTAAAGACGGTCCACAACCATGGAATAAGATAAAAACGGCACCAGTAATTATAGGAAAGAATGTATGGATAGGTGCAAATGTAACAATTCTAGCTGGAACTACAATTGGGGATAACGCTGTAATTGCAGCAGGTTCTGTTATTAAAGGAGATATTCCGAAATCGAAATTAATACTTCAGAAAAGAAGTACTGAATACAGAGAGATAAAATAATAAATAGCAGCTAGAAAATGGAAAGTTTTTCAATAGAGTTTTTGTAGGAAAACAGGTTGTATCTGGTTGAGGTAGTAGGAGAGTTTATTAGAGAATACAAGGATTGTATACTTGAATACTTTTGAAAGAACGAGATGTAGCATTGGAAGTATCTAATGAAGCTAACAGTACATCAGTATATGATTTTTGTGGATACTGTTTGAAAATATCAGGAGCAAATGAAATTCGACATGGCAATAGAAAAAGCGGTGGATGAATGTATCCGGAACGAAATTTTGGAAGATTTTCTGAAGCGGAGGTGTTACGTATGAGTATTTTTGAATATGATCAGGAAACACATATGAAGCAGGAGCGAGAGGAATCGTTAGCAATAGGTAAGATAATAGGAGAAAAGAAGGGACATATAGAGACATTGACGCAACTGACAGTTGGAAAATTGGTAAAAGGATCAACTGTGGAAGAGATTATTGAGGCATTAGGAGCAGAGGCTGATGAAATTCGAGAAATCTGTGAAGTGGCAAGTAAGTATGCCCCAGACTATGATATAGACCAGATTTGTGAGGAATTATTACAGGAATAAGAAATGACGATAAGAGTAAGAGCCTTCGGGCTCTCAGACTGTAGACAAAGCCCTGCTTTTGCAGGGTTTTGCTATTGTTGGAACCGCTTT
>NZ_QULX01000008.1:0-181931 GCF_003481835.1 Roseburia sp. OM02-15 | reverse complement strand
GTGAGACTTGGTGCGTGATTCTGGTCAGCGAAAGCTGACATATTCTTCTCAAAATCACTGCACATCTACACTTCGTTCCGGTCGGCGCAAAACCATTGTCTCCCAGACAATGTGCGCCCCCGCGGAGCGTTTATCTCAGTCGGAGATTGTACTCCCACTGAGAAAGACTTGTTATTACTCACCACTTGCAGAAGTGGGAGTCTTCTCGACTGAGATAAATTAGCGCATGCAACACAGAGCGTATTATTCCAATGTATATATGCATGCGTGGCACGAAGTGCAGGGTGGCGCAAAAATTTACAAAATTCACTGCGTAAATTAAGAACTCCTGTAATTTTTTCTCAAGGAGCGATTGCTAGCGACTGAGACAAAATTACAGGAGTTCCTATTAAAATCCAACATAGTAAATTTTTAAGCCATCCCTAAACAAGAATTTACTGTACAGACAGATAGGAATATCCCATCAGACTCTCATCCACTTCTCTGGCTGCCTCGCGCCCTTCACGGATGGCCCATACAACCAGGGACTGTCCTCTGTGCATATCACCTGCCGTAAAGACTTTTTTCACATTGGTCCTGTAGTATCCTGCTTCTGTCTCAACGTTTGTTCTTGCATTCAGCTTGACGCCAAAAGCATCTGCCACGTACTTTTCTGTACCAAGGAATCCGGCTGCGATGAGTACCAGATCTGCATCCAGTTTCTGCTCACTGCCTTCCACCGAAACCATATTCATACGACCGGTTTTCTCGTCTTTTTTCGCTTCCAGTTTTACTGTGATCAGACCGTTCAGATTGCCGTTTTTATCTTTCAGGAACTCTTTTACCGTCGTCTGATAGATTCGCGGATCATGTCCGAATACAGCAATGGCTTCTTCCTGACCGTAATCTGTCTTGCAGACCTTCGGCCATTCCGGCCATGGATTATTTTCAGTACGCTGATCCGGTGCTTTCGGCATCATCTCTAACTGTGTTACAGATACTGCTCCATGACGGATGCTTGTTCCCACACAGTCGTTTCCGGTGTCACCACCGCCGATGATCACAACTTTTTTACCTTTCGCGGATACATACTTTTTATCTTTCAGGTTGGAATCCAGCAGACTCTTTGTAGTCTGTGACAGGAAATCCACTGCAAAATAAATGCCTTTCGCATCTCTGCCCGGTACATTGATATCCCGGGGATTTTTAGCTCCGCAGGCAAGCACAACCGCATCGTATTCTTTCAGCAGTTTTGCTGCTTTTTCATCTTTTCCCACATTGACACCGGCAATAAAGGTAATTCCTTCTTCTTTCATAATATTAACTTTACGGTCAATGATATGTTTTTCCAGCTTCATATTCGGAATACCATACATCAGAAGTCCGCCCACACGGTCATCGCGCTCGTAAACCGTTACCAGATGTCCTCTGTGATTCAACTGATCGGCAACTGCCAGACCGGAAGGACCGGAACCGATGACTGCCACCTTTTTACCGGTGCGTACTTTTGGCGGATTTGCTTTTGCATATCCTTTTTCGTATGCATTTTCAATGATTCCGTACTCATTATCACGAACAGTAACCGGATCATCATGCAATCCACAGGTACATGCTGCCTCGCAAAGTGCCGGGCAGACACGGGATGTGAATTCCGGGAAGTTATTGGTCTTGTGCAGACGCTCATAGGCCTGCTCCCAGGTTCCCATATAGATCAGATCATTCCATTCCGGCACCAGATTGTGCAGCGGACAACCGCTGGTCATGCCCATCAGTGTCATACCGGACTGGCAGAAGGGAACGCCGCATGCCATGCAGCGCGATCCCTGAATCTCCTGTTTTTTCTTTGAGAGGTGGATGTGGAATTCATCAAAATTTTTGATTCTTTCTTTCGGTTCAACCGCTTTACTTACCTCTCGGTCATATTCCATAAATCCTGTTGGTTTTCCCATTTTTATCCTCCTGATTTACCTCATTCATAAGACATACATCTATGCTTGCTGCTCTAGTTTTTCTTCAAGTCGAACGCAGGTGAGACCTGGCGCGCGATTCTGGTCAGCGTATGCTGACATACATCCACTCAGAATCGCTGCGCATCCTTTGCGGAGCTTTTATCTCAATCAGGACTGTTCCTGATTGAGATAAAATGCTTCAATCTGAGCCTGCTCTACATTGTAACCTTTTTCCTCCATCTGAACGATGGTTGTCAGCATATGATGGTAATCATACGGAACGACTTTTTTGAATTTCGGTAAATACTCTCCGAAATTGTCCAGAATTTCTTTTCCTTTTACGGAATTGGTCAGGGCTACATGCTCCTGAATCAGTTCTTTTAATTCCTGTACGTCGTATTTATTGGTCAGTTCCTCGGTAAATACCATTTCTTTGTTTGTTCTTGTATACAGATCGTTGTCTTCATCCAGTACATAGGCCACACCGCCACTCATACCTGCGGCAAAGTTCTTGCCTGTTTTTCCGATGACAACCACACGACCGCCGGTCATATACTCACATCCGTGATCACCGACACCTTCTACCACCGCAATGGCACCGGAGTTTCTGACTGCGAAACGCTCACCGGCCACACCGTTGATAAAGGCTTTTCCGCTTGTTGCTCCGTAAAGTGCCACGTTACCGATGACGATATTTTCATCCTGACGATATTTGATGCCCTTCGGCGGATATACCACCAGTTTTCCACCGGAAAGTCCTTTTCCGAAGTAATCGTTGCTGTCGCCTTCCAGCTCCAGTGTCAGACCGTTCGGGATAAAGGCTCCAAAGCTCTGTCCACCGGCTCCGTTACATTTTACAACGTAAGTATCATCTTCCAGAGTTTCTTTGTATCTTCTTGTGATCTCGGAACCGAAAATCGTACCAAAGGAACGGTTAATGTTAGAAACATTGATTTCAATGCTTCGTTTCTGTTTCTGCTCCAGTGCGGATTTCATCTGTTTTAACAGCACTTTCTCATCGGCTGTTTTCTGCAGTTCAAAATCATATACTTTCTTCGGATCAAAGATGACTTTATCTTTCGGGCTGGCAAACGGATTTTCCAGAATATTCTTCAGGTCCAGTTTTGCCGCATGTCCGGTCAGGTTCTCACGAACTTTCAGCAGATCGGAACGTCCAACCAGCTCATCTACAGTGTGTACACCAAGTTTTGCCATATATTCCCGTAATTCCTGCGCAATAAAACGCATGAAATTCATGACGTATTCCGGTTTTCCTGCGAAACGTTTTCTCAGCTCTGGATTCTGTGTAGCAATACCAACCGGGCAGGTATCCAGGTTGCAGACACGCATCATGACGCATCCCATGGTTACCAGCGGAGCGGTTGCAAAACCAAACTCTTCGGCACCAAGCATTGCTGCGATAGCAACGTCACGGCCGCTCATCAGCTTACCGTCTGTCTCGATACGGACTTTGTTTCTCAAACCGTTCATGATCAATGTCTGATGTGTCTCGGCCAGGCCCAGCTCCCACGGAAGTCCTGCGTTATGGATGGAACTTCTCGGAGCGGCACCGGTTCCTCCGTCATAACCGGAGATCAGGATAACCTGTGCACCTGCTTTTGCAACACCGGCTGCGACGGTTCCGACACCGGCTTCTGATACCAGTTTTACGGAAATACGTGCTCTTGTGTTTGCATTTTTCAGGTCAAAGATCAGCTGCTCCAAATCCTCGATGGAGTAAATATCGTGATGAGGCGGCGGGGAGATCAAACTTACACCCGGTGTGGAAAGTCTTGTTTTTGCAATCCACGGATATACTTTTTTGCCCGGTAAATGTCCGCCTTCACCCGGTTTAGCGCCCTGTGCCATCTTGATCTGAATCTCCTGTGCACTGACCAGATAACGGCTGGTAACACCAAATCGTCCGGAAGCAACCTGCTTTATGGCAGATCCACGCTCGGTATCCAGACGCTCCAGGCTCTCACCACCCTCACCAGAGTTGGATTTTCCATGTAACCGGTTCATGGCAATGGCTAATGTCTCATGAGCTTCCTGTGAAATAGAACCGTAGGACATCGCACCTGTTTTAAATCTTGTCACGATGGAGTCAACGCTCTCAACTTCATCAATCGGAATGCCTGACTTCGGATATTTGAAATCAAGGGTTCCACGAATATTCATAATATCGGTCTCATTGTTGACCAGCTTTGTATACTCTTTAAATAAATTGTAATCGCCACGTTTTGTGGACTCCTGCAGCAGATGGATTGTCTGCGGATTGTACAGATGTTTCTGTGCACCGCTGCGCATCTTGTGATGTCCCTTGCTGTCCAGCGTCAGCTCCGTCTGTAATCCCAGCGGATCAAATGCCATGGAATGTAACTCATTAACATCATTTTCAATATCAGAAATTGTGATACCGCCGATTCGACTGACAGTGTCTGTAAAATATTTGTCAATGACACTCTTGTCGATACCGATAGCCTCAAAGATTTTGGATCCCTGATAGGACTGAATCGTGGAAATACCCATCTTGGAAGCAATTTTTACGATTCCGTGCAGGACTGCAGAGTTATAATCATCAATGGCTGCATAGTAATCTTTGTCAAGCAGATGATCGTCTACTAACTGTTCAATGGTATCCTGCGCCAGATATGGGTTAATAGCACAGGCACCGTAACCAAGCAGTGTTGCAAAATGATGAATCTCACGTGGTTCCCCACTTTCCAGGATCATGGCTACTGCTGTTCTCTTCTTGGTCTGGATCAGATGCTGCTGCATAGCGGAAACAGCCAGCAGAGACGGGATTGCAACATGGTTCTCATCCACACCTCTGTCGGAGAGAATCAGAATGTTGGTACCGTCACGGTAGGCACGGTCTGCCTCAACAAACAGACGGTCAATGGCTTTCTCCAGACTTGTGTTTTTATAATAAATGATCGGAACAACGCCAACTTTGAATCCTTCTTTTTTCATATGCTTGATTTTCAGAAGGTCTGTATTTGTCAGGATCGGATTTTTAATTTTCAGTACCTGACAGTTTTTCGGCTCTTCTTCCAGAATATTTCCATCCTCACCGACGTAAACCGTTGTAGATGTAACAATTTCCTCACGGATAGCATCGATTGGCGGGTTTGTAACCTGTGCAAACAACTGTTTGAAGTAATTAAACAGCGGCTGATGATCGTCGGATAACACAGCCAGCGGTGTATCAATACCCATGGCAGCAGTGGACTCGGCACCTGTTTTTGCCATCGGAAGCATAACTGTTTTTACAGACTCATAAGAGTAACCGAAAGCTTTCTGGATACGGTGCAGATCGTCGCCTGTGTAACGCGGTACACGCACATTCGGGATTTTCAGATCTTTTAACTCTACCAGATACTCATCCAGCCACTGTCCATACGGGCGTTTGCCAGCGTAAGCTTCTTTCAGCTCATCATCATCAATCACGCGACCTTTGACGGTATCAACCAAAAGCATTTTGCCCGGACGCAGACGGTCTTTTGTCACAACTTTGGTCGGATCTACATCCAGCACACCAACCTCTGATGCAAGAATCAGGTAATCGTCATCCGTGATGTAATAACGGGATGGCCGCAGACCATTGCGGTCAAGAACAGCTCCCATGATATCCCCATCACTGAACACGATGGATGCCGGGCCATCCCACGGCTCCATCATCGTTGCATAATACTGATAGAAATCTTTCTTCTTCTGGCTCATCAGGTGGTTGTTTGCCCATGGCTCCGGAATGGTGATCATAACTGCCAGCGGAAGCTCCATACCACTCATTACTAGGAACTCCAGTGTGTTATCCAGCATCGCGGAATCGGAACCGGATTTATTGACTACCGGAAGTACCTTGGATAACTGACCTTTCAGATGCTCAGATTCCATGGTCTCCTCACGGGCCAGCATCTTATCGGAATTACCTTTGATTGTGTTGATCTCACCGTTATGTACCATAAAGCGGTTCGGATGTGCTCTCTCCCAACTCGGATTTGTGTTTGTGGAGAATCTGGAATGAACCATTGCGATGGCAGATTCATAATCCGGATCCTGCAGGTCTTTGAAAAACAGGCGCAGCTCGTTTACCAGGAACATTCCTTTGTATACGATGGTTCTGCTGGACAGGGATACCACATAGGTATTGTCGTTGGACTGTTCAAAAACACGGCGTGCCACATACAGACGGCGGTCAAAGTCCAAACCTTTTTCCACGTCATCCGGACGTTTGATGAATGCCTGCATAATGTATGGCATGCAGTCTACGGCTTTCTGTCCAATGACAGTCGGATCAGTCGGCACTTCACGCCATGCCAGCAGCTCCAGACCCTCTTTTTCTATGATGACTTCAAACATCTTCTTTGCCTGATTGCGCTTTAACTCGTCCTGTGGGAAGAAAAACATACCAATTCCGTAATCTCTTTCTTCACCTAAAAAGACGCCGGAGGATTTCATGGTTTTGGAGAAGAATCTGTGAGATATCTGTAACAGAATACCTACTCCATCACCAGTTTTTCCTTCGGCGTCTTTGCCAGCTCTATGTTTTAAGTTTTCAACAATTTTTAATGCGTTCTCAACCGTCTGATGTGTTTTCACACCTTTAATGTTTACCACAGCACCAATACCGCAGTTGTCATGCTCGAACCTTGGATCGTACATGCCGACAGCCTTGGCGTTGCTCTCGTTCATATGAAGTTTCATAACATTTTCCTTTCTGTTATAATCAATGAATTTTCATGAATGTCATTATGTAGAAACCTGCAAAAACAGTTCTTTTTTCCCTCATAACCTGCCATTCATGCATTAATTACTGGGTTTGTTATTCATTGCGTTTACTATACGCCTTTTTTTTTAAATTGTAAACCCACTTTTTTTCTTAAATTGTCAGATTATTTGACAACTTTCAAAATATTATATTATTGTTTTTTATTTGTTCTAATTGTCTGTTTATTTCCAATATTATCATGCAATTTAGTTTTGATATTTTTTGTAAAAAAATTTACCTGCAGGCATAAAATTTATGCCGTACAGGTAAATTTTCTTTATTGTATGTACATTTTAATCTTTTTATTTTCGTTCATCACAGATTCTGTCAATGCATGATATTTATCTTGCTGGTAAATATTCCGGCACAATATTCCTTTATACACTGTCAGACCGAATCCGGAATGTTTCTAAATTAACATACTCTAAAAGTACAACTTCAATACTTTCTCATCGGTCTTTTTACCAGCTATCGATCCGATCACCATACATACTAATGATACGCTGATACCAATCAGAATCTGGTGCAGATTTGCAATTTTCAGTCCGAAAAACATGGTCACACAGTAGCATACCGTTCCACCGATGATCGCACTGATAGCTCCGGCCTTATTTGCTTTTTTCCAGAACATGCCAAGCAGGAAGATCCAGAAAAAGGCACTTTCCAGTCCACCGAAAGCAAACATGTTAATTTTCCAGATTACACTTGGCGGATTGATGGAAATTCCAAAAATAATCAGTCCGATTACCAGCGTACAGATCTGGCTCAGCAGGGTTGTTGTTTTTTCAGAAACCGCATGTCCTTTTTTCTCCTTCTCATACATATACACATCTTTTACAATGGAAGATGTAGTGCTGAGCAGCAGAGAAGAAATCGTGGAAATCGATGCTGCAATCGGTCCGATGATACAGATACCGGCGATCAGTGGTTTTAAGGAACCTGCGATGGCCAGCGGAATGATATTGTCCACACTGTTGCCATAATCTGCCAGATTTCCTGTCAGAACACCTGCGGATAACACACCAATAAAGTTCATACCGATATTCATGGCACCAACTACAACAGTTCCCAGAATAATGGCATGATGCAGGGATTTTGTATCTTTGTAGCTTAAGCAGCGTACTGCAGACTGCGGAAGTCCCAGAGTAAAGATCCCCACCAGCATCCACTGGGAGATATACAGACTCACCGGCATATTGCCACCGGATAATGGCTCCAACATCTCCGGCTTGGTCGATGCGATGTTATTCATAATTGTCTCGTAACCGCCACCCTGACGGATGATACCAATCATTAGTATTACCATGCCCACAAGCATGACCATGGCACAGATGGCATCTGTGATTGCCACACCACGGAATCCTCCGACGGTTGTGTAGATAACTACTACCAGACCAAATACGATCAGACCGGTCAGATAAGAATATCCGGTTACTGCTTCGAATAATTTTGCGCCACCGACAAACTGTGCCACCATGGTTGCCGCAAAGAAAATGACGATAATAATCGCCGAAATATTTGCCAGTACATCAGACTGATAACGGTGACGGATCACGTCAATAATGGTAACCGCATCAATTTTCCGTGATACCATCGCCATTTTTTTGCCTAAAATACCAAGTACCAGCAACAATGCGGTTACCTGAACCACAGACATGTAGATCCATCCGAATCCAATACTCCAGGCCTGTCCCGGTCCGCCGACAAAGGAACTTACCGAACTGTAAGTTGCTACCGTGGTCATCGCCAGTACAAAACCGCCCAGACTTCTGGAACCGATAAAATAATCTTTTACAAATCCTTCCGATGCTCTCTTTGCAGAGGCCCGGCGCACATAAATACTTACGATCAGCATACCGATCATAAAGATAAACACCGGCATCAAAGCCAGAATATTCTTATTCATCTTCGTTTTCCTCCTCCAGATTAAAATCTTTGAATACGCGTTTCATCAGATATACAACGACAATAATGGAAAAAATCCAGGTACCGATGCATCCCGTGATGGCCCATAACGGAGTATGGAAAACGGTGATATGTAACTTACTTACCCCAAAACCTGCAACTATCCAGAACACGATAATTGCAATGACTGCCCAAAGGACAGATTTTGCCTCTTTTGCGATCTGCCGCAATTTTTCCTTTCGCTTCATGACGTCCTCCCTTAATTCTGGCTCGTGTCAACGACTCCATTTTTCTTTTTTTATATAAATTGCTGTGATTCTTTCTTCTCTGATTTTTTTATGTACACTCAAACAATTACGAATCCACTTATTCCTGATAACTTTCTTTTTTAAAGAATAATTTCAGAAATATCGTTTGCATACATTTTTCAGTAGATGTAAGAATTCACTTCATTTCAAAATTGTAATACGCTACAGCAATGCTTCTCTGAGTATCTTCTGGTCATCATAAACTGCTACTGCACCGGCACTCAGTAATTCCTCTGCGGTTCCAAATCCATAGCTTACTCCAATACAGTCAATGCCAGCTTCTTTTGCACCATCCGCATCATAATGGGTATCCCCAAGAAGTACGGTTTTCTCTTTTGAAAAATCAGCATACTGCTGTTCCATGCGACGAAATGCCTCTCGCAATACCTGCATTTTCGTATCGATTTTCCCATCGTGGCTTGCTCCCACAACTTCATCCAATTCTGAGATCAGATTAAATTTTTCCAGGATCTGGCGGCACTGTGCCTCCGGCTTGGAAGAAGTGATTACCTGAATATAACCGGCTTCTTGAAAAGCCTGAATCGTCTCGCGTATCCCTTCAAACAATTCACATTCATATACACCAGTCGGAATATAACGCTCCCGGTAACGTGCAATTGCTTCCTCTATCTGATTCTCTTCAAATCCCAGATATTTTCTAAAAGACAGGCGAAATGGCGGTCCGATAAATTTACGGATTTCCTGTTCACCTTCCAGATGAATTCCATAGGGTTCCAGGGCATATTCCAGACATTTTTTCACGCCTTCGTAGGTGTTTGCCATTGTTCCGTCCATGTCCCAGAAAATAAATTTATATTTCTTCATTTACTACTCCAATTACTCTTTTTCTTTATATCAGTACTTATCTGTGTTCTGCCTTTTCCAGCAGTTCCTGACGCAGTTGTGCCACCGTTCTGTGCAATACCGGGTGTACTTTTCCCGGACAAAGCATATTCAATGGTTCCAGTACAAACAGGCGATTCTGCATATCCACATGTGGAATGATCAGATCCGCTTCTGCGATTATTTCATCGTCATAAAAAATAATATCCAGATCGACAGTACGTGGACCCCAGTGAATCAGACGTTCCCGACCAAGTTCTGCTTCGATTTTATTCAATAGATGCAGTAATTCCTGCGGTGTAAATAAAGTCTCCAGTTCTACTGCCCCATTTAAAAATGGCGGCTGATCTGTATAGCCGTAAGGTGCTGTCTCTATCAGATTGGATACTTTTACTTTACGGATTTCTCTACATTCATGCAACAAGTTCACTGCTGCCTGCAAAAACTGCTGCCGTTCCCCGAGATTGGAACCGACAGACAGATACACCTTATGCCAGCCACGACTGATTTCTACGGATACATTTTCCAGTGGCAGACCAATCGGTGCCCATGGTTTCTGAATCTCTAGGTCAAGCTTCTGTAATAAAGGGAATTCCAGCAGCAATGCCTGTGCCATCTGCTCTGCCACAGCCTCGATCAACTTAAAAGTATGTGTCTGCATATACTTTGTCATAAAATGGCAGATTTTTCCATAATCTGTGGAATATTCCAGTTCATCGGAATATCCTGCTGCTCTCGTATCAGTATATAACGTCGCATTGATCAGAAACTTCTGTCCCAGTTTGGTTTCTTCCGAAAATACGCCATGATGCCCGAATACTTCCAGATTTTGTATTTTAATACGATCCATATCGGATTCTTCTCTCCTCTCTGTTTGCATTCCAATGGCTGAATTTTCCACAGCCAGCTTTTTATTTTCATTTTTTCCTGTCTCGAATCTGTATTTTCATCATTACAGGTATCCGAAGACCAATCATCCAGATTTTTTACGCATTCAAAATCGCTTTTGTCATCTGAATAGCCTGTTTATTAGCTTTTATATCATGCACACGCACAAATGCATACCCCTGCTGAACGGCAAATACAGTCGTAACAGCTGTTCCCACAGCACGGTCAGTCACCGGTGTATCAAGCGTCAGTCCAATCACAGATTTACGTGAAGTCCCAAGCAACAACGGATAGCCCAGCTTTTTCAGATCATCCATATATTTAATCGTTGTCAGATTCTGCTCATAAGTTTTTCCAAATCCAACGCCCGGATCCAGAATAATCCTGTCATCTGCGATACCAGCCTTTTTCGCCAGTTCTACGCACTCGGCGGTTTCCTGATACCATTCACTTAAAAAATCGCCATAATCGCTATTGTCGCGATTATGCATCAGGCAACATGCCGCATCTGCTTTTGCGATCACATCTGCCATCTTCGGATCGTATTTCAGTCCCCAGATATCATTGATCAAATCCGCACCGACTGCAATTCCAGCTTCTGCTACCGCACTTTTATAAGTGTCCAGAGATACCGGAACATCAAATCTGGCTTTTACCGCCTCAATGATTGGTGCCACACGGTCAATTTCTTCCTGATCTGTGATCTGTACATGTCCCGGTCTGGTAGATTCTCCACCAATATCGATGATATCTGCTCCCTCTGCCAGCATTTCTTCTGTATGACGCAGTGCAGCATCCATACAATTGAAATTGCCACCATCAGAAAATGAATCCGGGGTCACATTCAAAATGCCCATAATATAAGTCTCATGATCCGTGTCGAAATTTTTCTTTCCTATTATCATTTCTTTCCCTCTACTAAATTGTTATGTTCTTCTTTATTGTCAAAACGTTCCGCAATTTTTCTAGCTGTTTCCCATATCTTCTAAAATCAAATATATCATCGACTATTTCCGTTTTTCTTCACTGTTTTGTATTTTAGCCACTGTTTTCATGTAAAAAATCACATTAGCCCTCACTATAAGTTTACCAGCAAATCGTCTGATTACGTTCTTCTTTCTTCCATTTACAGGAGTCTGATGCCTCACAGAAAAAACAGTTTCTTGAAAGATGATCCGCTCTGCGAATATAGTATTCCATCGTATAAAGCTCTCCTTCATCTTCTTCTCTGCCATGATGCACACCCACGATCTGTAATGTTTCCTTCATCCATTCTGTCGGATATTCAATTTCCATCAACAGTTTTTTTGCAATCCGCACACCGGCAACGCTGTGATGTTCCCCGGTCTCATACTGCGCCACTCTGCCAATATCATGCAACAGACCGGTCACATAAAACTGATCTTTTTTCTCTTGGATGTTATCTGCATTCAGGTATGTTTCCTCTGCATAGTCAACATTGTCATTTTGCATATCTGTCACATGTTGTCCTGCAATTGTCATATTGTTTTCCAGTGCATTGACATGCGCTCTCGTTTCTGTTTTTTGCCAATGGTCTTTCAAATGTGTCCTATATTCATCTTCCAGATACATCATCCATGCCATCCGGCAGACATCCAGCGCATGTGACAGTTCATGATGACAGTACATTCTGTCCTGTTCCATCTCCTGCACACGTTTCTGCAATTGCAAAAATTCCGGGTGTTTCAGTAGTTTTTCCGTAAATTTCATAAATCTTTCTTTTCCTGTTTCTGTGCAACTGTTACTGTTCTGGTGTTATCCATTATCAAATTATTTTTTTCATGCAAATTTACCCATTCCGACTGTCTCTTCCATGCAAAGTTTTAATCTGACTAACCTAATTTTGCAATCAATGCTACTCAAATTGTCTACACGAACTAATTTACTTATGTGATTTTTATCCTAACACCAGTAGTTTATTTTTCACTCTCATATGTATTACACACATCCCTCAGATATGACAGAGAACCAAAAGCCAGTATCATATCCTCTTTCTGCGCATCCCGTAAAGCATATAATACCGCATCCTGGATATTTTCACAATATTGTGCGTGAATATTTTGTCTCAAAAGTTGCTTTTCCAGCTCTTTTCCGTCCAATGCACGGGGATTCTTTGGTGTCACTGTATACACATGATCTCCCGGCTGAAACATCATTGCAATCATTTTTTCATAATCTTTGTCCGCCAGAACGCCCATAATATATACGATTCTACGCTCAGAAAAACCATCGTCCAATGTTTTTCTCAGTTTGCGCACTGCATCTTCATTGTGTGCCCCATCCAGATAGAAATCCGGTTCCGTTCCAATTTGTTCCATACGACCGTGCCAGGTGGTATGTGAAAGTCCCTGTTGAATCACAGTTTCTGTGATTTTCGGATACTTTTTCTGTAAAATATGCAATATATTTAACACACAGACCGCATTTTCTACCTGAAATGCACCACAGAGAGACAGGTTAACCGTAATGCATGGGGAATCACTTGCTGACTCGTCTTTCCGAATATTATTTTTTACAGTATCCGCTGCAATACATACCTTATTACTATTCATCGGTGTTTTCCACTCAAACGCATACCGGCCACCTATTTGTGTCACATTCTGGACCTGCGTGGCATCCGCAAGAAACAGTTCTGCCTGCATTTCTTCTGCTTTCCTTTTAATGACTTCCATTGCCTCCGGTTTCTGCTGCATGGTAACTATCGGCACCTGCGATTTGATAATGCCGCTTTTTACAGTTGCGATCTCTGCCAGTGAGTTTCCAAGGAAACGGATGTGATCCATACTGATGGATGTCAACACGCTGACCAGTGGCTTTCTGATCAGATTGGTCGCATCTGTCGCACCGCCCATTCCGACTTCCAGCAATGCAATATCACATTTTTCCTCATAAAACCATAAAAAAGCTGCCGCGGTTTCCACCTCAAACCGGGTAGGATGTGCCTTTCCCTGTGCCACCAGTTTCTCACAGGCCGCTTTTACCTTGGTAAAAAGCTGTGCCAGCCGCTCTTTTTTTATATTTATACCATTCATCTGAAATTCATCTTCATAAGCAAATACATCCGGCGTGCAGAATCTTCCCACACGATATCCGGATTCTGTCAGGACCTGTGAAAGCATAGCGCCCACAGAACCTTTTCCGTTTGTACCGCCGATATGCACCAGTGGAATTTCATCCTGTATATTGCCAAGTTCTGCCATCAGATTCTGAATGCTGGTCAAACCTAACTGACTGCCATATTTTTTTGTTTCTTCCAGAAAATCCATTGCTTCTATATAATTCATTGCCTTTTCCATACTCCTTTTTCTGTCACGAGATATTCCATAGGAAGATCATTTTCTTCTGTTGGCAGTTGATCCGCCACCTGCAGTTCATAAGCCACTCCTACTTTTACACAATCTGTTTTTCCTTCAAAAAACCGGTCATAGTAGCCTTTGCCATATCCCATACGGCTACCCTGACGGTCAAAAGCTACTCCCGGCACAAGCACCAGAGCTTCTTCCCAATCAATTGGATTTGTCTCCACCGGTTCCATCACATGAAAAGTACCTTCCTCCAGTTGTGAAAAACTGCTGATTTCAAAATATCGCATTGTTTCTCCAAATACTTTCGGGAAAGCAATCCGTTTCTGCTGCCGCCAGCCTTCTTCCATCACCGGACAGATATCTACTTCATTTCCAAGCGGCGCATATACCAGCATTTTTTCTGCCTGCTGAAATAAATTGCTTGAAATGATATTCTGGCAGATTCGATCTGATTTTTCTTTTACTTCCATCTCGCTCATTTTATTTCGCAGCATCTTATACTGTTTTCTGATTTCTTTCTTTTCCATCATTTTCAGCTCTCATTCTATATCATGACTCCTCGCGTTCCTGCTAATTATCTCTTCATACTATAATATATTTTCTTTCCGCAAATCACAATACAAATACGGCATAATATCATTTTTTTGATATTATGCCGCATTTATAAATTAATTTAACAATTATTAGCACTTATTTCAAATTTTCTTGGAAGCTTCTGTTATATTTTTACATAGCCTCAAATTACTATTTATTTCAGCTTCTTCAATGAGCCTTCATGTTCTTCCATTCTTCCACCCGGAATTGCATTTTCATATCCCATTTTTTTCAATTTTTTCGCAGCTTTTTTTGGATCATTATCATAGCTTCCAACGATATAAATCTTCTTTTCCTTATCCGGCACACGTTTTTCGATCAGTTCTAACTGCATCATTGGAATATTGATACTGCCACTGATATATCCCCGTTTATATACATCCTTGGCACGAACATCAATCAGCACTGCATTTTTATCTGTTCTTGACTCATTGATAGCATCATTTACCGTTAAAACCTTAAATCGATCAAAAATCCCCATTTTTTGTTTCTCCTTCGCTTTGTTATGTCTTTCTATGCTGTTTCGCATATTCTTGCATGTAAAACAGTATATAGCGATTAAAAAAATCTAACAAGTTATTTCTGAAAAAATTCCAGCACTGTATTCACATACCTGTCCATCGTCTCATCATCGCTGCTATAGGTTTCATGCTTAGTTCCCGGCAGATAGAGATATTCACAGTCAGCCACACCGTTCTTTTTAATCTTATCCGCAAATTTCTGTATTTCACTTGTCCACACATAATCGTCCTGCTCTGCCTGAACGATCAGCATCGGGGCTGTATACGTTTTCCAAGCATGATGCATCAGGTAAGTGTTCATCTTTGCAGCATTTGCCAACCAGCCATAAGATGCCGCACAGATCTGCATCTCTTTTGTTGCTTTTCTGCGTTCGTTAAACCGGGTAAATCTCGCCTTTGATGTTGACGCACTAGTCTCAAACGTTTCGCTGGCATCATAAGGTTTCTGTCCCATGACATAATGCTCTGCTTTTCCAATCAGACACTGAAGCGTTGATACGGATGCAGAAATCCCCCAGGGAACATTTGCGGTATGCGGCCGGATCATCGGTGAATTCAAAATCACATGTGCAAACCACTCTGGCTTCCATGATACTGCAATCGCTCCAATCGCCCCTCCCATCGAATGGGCAAACAGATTGAACGGCAAATCCGGATATTCCTTTTTTGCCATCTGACAAACCTTCAGAAAATCTCTGACATAACGTTTCCATGTATCAATATGTACCAGCGAAGAATCTTCTGTCAGACGATAGCTCCATCCATGTCCGCAATGTTCCGCCAGATACACATGATACCCAGCCTGCAAAAAGTAATAGACCAGTTCATCATATTTCGGATAAGATTCCGTAAATCCATGACAGATCATGATTACGCCTTTTGGGGTGTCTGCCTCATAACGCATCACATGCAATTTTCCTGTTGCATCAGAACTGTCTGTGTACCCACTTTTACATCGTTGTTTCAAATATAGCTCCACCGTTTCCTTCATCGTTACATCATAATTTATTTCCTGTATAATTTCCATAGTGTTATTCCTTTTCATATAAGATTATTTCCCGCTAATAATCCCGTTAATTCTTTTTTCATTATAAAACGCAAGGATAATACCGCCAACACAGCAAAATACTGCTGCTCCAAATGCTGCGACCCGATAACCGGTTCCGTTTCCCGCTCCAATCGTAGAAACAGCTGTAAAAATCAGCATGGAAAGGCTCTGCCCAAGTTTAAATGCAAAGGTTCTTGCTGCATAAAACATGCCTTCCCGGTTGCTTCCGGAAGTTATAGCATCACTCTGTGCGATATCTGCAACCACTGCCTGCGGGAGAATTCCGAAAATTGCCATCGGCAGCGCTGCCACTACCATGAGAATCAGTCCCTGCACATTTTCCGGAATAAAAGAGATTTTCCCCATAAAACCGGTATAAAAATAAGCCAGACTGAATACCACAAATGCAAACAGAATCATCTTTTTCTTTCCGATCTTCGGTGTCAGCTTATTAACCGGTATATAAAATACCAGAGACAATGCAGTCATTCCAACAAAATAAATCGTTGTCATTGTCTCCGGAAGACGTAACAGACTGGTCACAAAAAACGGAAGTCCGGTCTGGAACATGGTCAGTGCAATCCAGTAAAAAATATCAGATCCGACAAATTTGCGAAATTCCCCATTTTTAAATGTTTCCACAAGAGAACGGAATGCGGATTCTTTTGCCGGAGCCGTATTGACATACTCTTTTTCCTTGATACAAAATACCGGAACAAGCATACAGATAAATGCAATCACTGCCATAATCGTAAAAGTCACACGAATTGCCCCGACTCTTCCAAACGCCGGAATAAACATGCCCCAGATCGTCGGTGCCAGATAAGCGACTGCAGTTCCTGCAATAAATGTAAAAGAAATCACTGTGGAAATATTCAGACGCTCCTGCTGCGTATGTCCGAGTTCCGGAATCAGCGCATTATAAGGTGTGCAATATGCCGTAATTGATAAATAATATGCCAGAATCATAATTAATAAAAATACTGCATTGATCCGGCTGTTTTTATTCACCGGTGACCAGAACACCAACACCGTGGAAAGTGCCAGGGGCAGGGATGCCCATTTCAAAAACGGAATTCTTCGACCGTGTTTCGAGGTACACCGGTCGGATAACGATGCGATCATCGGATCGGTAAACGCATCAAAAATACGTCCGAACGCGGTAATTCCTCCGATAATCGTAAAAATACCAAATACCACCAGTCCCTGTGGAATAAATACCGTCTGTCCCTGACTGATTGCTACCTGATCCGGCTGATAAAAGTATACCAGCCAGTTTGAAATAATTCCTGACAGCATTGCCCAGCCAAACTGACCTGCTGCAAACTGCCATATTTTTGCCGTTGAAAGTTTCTTCATAATAATACCGTCTCCTTTTCTATCTTATCTTTTCTCATGATTCATCATAAAAAAATTTAAACTACATTATTTATCTGTTATTCTATAATGGAATAACCCCTCCAACCATCTCCAAAGTCCACACAGCATCATTCATAATCAGAACCATTCTGTGTCAGTCCCTTCAAAATCAACCTTGTCATCACCTGAAGCTGTACGTTTCCTTCTACCATCTGATCTGAAGTTAAAATGTCTCCTCCCACTGCCAGTTTTTCCATCAGTGACAACAGGGTATGTGTCAGTGAAAAATACATTTCATCTACCGAACAGGAAAAAGTAAGACTCCGATCTTCCAGCCCTGTTTCCAGTGCATTTGTCACATATGGTTTCAACTTCAAAATGCCATCTTCGTAATCAGACAGACCTTCTTTGGAAATCTCATATTTTTTTACAAACACATCAAATTCCTGTAAAAATTTCAAAAATGCTTTCTCTTCTTCAAAAATCCGGCAGAAAATATGTAAAATCTGTTCCAAACGCTGATAACCGCTCCACTTCTTTAAAGAAACAGATTCCGCTCTTTCCAGCTCTGTCAGATATTTTCCTGCCACCTGTTCCCAGTAGTGTCCCGCAGTTTCAATCACCAGTTCGATTTTCGTAGAAAAATAACGATATACCGTCGCAGCACCCACACCGGCATGTTTCGCAATTTCTTCTATTGAAGTGTCTTCGATACATTTTTTCTCAAACAAGGTTATCGATGCCGTCAGAATCTGCTTTCTTTTCTGCTGTGCCTGTCGTTCTCTTGTGCTGAGTGCTATTTTATCTCCACTCATATGTTTATCACCTTCTTTTATGATAGTAATACTATCACTTTTATCCTTATTTTACAATATAATTCTACAATCATTTTATTTTTTATATATTTTTACCAATTCCAAACCTTTTCTGATATATCTGCCAAAATAATTCGTAAACTACTTACAATAACGTCCCGGCTGTTTTTTATATAGCTTTGTACAACAAAAAGAGAACCTCCGATTCCTGCCTGAGACAGGAACCGGAGGTTCTCTCTTCTTATCCAATATTTATTTCATCAAACACATATGAATATTCTTCGTCAACGATCTATTATCTTATCTTAGAAAAATAACAGTCCACCAACCTGTAAGAACAGTGGGGCGAATACTAATGACACGATTGTCATAAGTTTGATCAGGATATTGATGGAAGGACCTGATGTATCCTTGAACGGATCACCTACAGTATCACCAACAACGGCTGCTTTGTGCGGCTCGCTTCCTTTTCCACCATGATTTCCACCCTCGATGAATTTCTTAGCGTTGTCCCATGCTCCACCGGCGTTAGCCATGAAGATAGCCATCATAACACCAGTAACCAGAGCACCTGCAAGCAGACCACCAAGAGCTTCTGTACCAAGCAGGAGACCAACGACAATCGGAACAACGATTGCAAGAACACCCGGAACGATCATCTCTTTTAAGGATGCCTGTGTAGAGATACCTACGCAAGTTTTGTAATCCGGTTTGCTTGTTCCCTCAAGGATTCCTTTGTCAGCTCTGAACTGACGACGAACTTCCTCGATCATTTTGTAAGCAGCTTTGGAAACTGCTTCCATTGTGATGGATGAGAACAGGAATGGTAACATGGCACCGATGAACAGACCAGCGATAACAACCGGGTTCAGGATACTGATACCGGACTCCATCAGATTAACTGCTTCTGCATAACTTACGAAAAGTGCAAGAGCTGTCAGAGCTGCGGAACCGATAGCAAAACCTTTACCGATAGCTGCTGTTGTATTACCTACAGAATCCAGAGAGTCTGTGATGTCACGAACGCTCTCATCCAGACCGGACATCTCTGCAATACCACCTGCATTATCTGCGATCGGACCATATGCATCAACGGCTACTGTGCTTCCTGTTGTAGCAAGCATACCTACGGCTGCAAGAGCGATACCGTATACACCAGCCATCATGAAAGCTACGATAATTGCAACTGCGATCAGAACAACCGGTAATGCACAGGACTGCATACCAACTGCAAGACCACTGATGATATTTGTAGCAGATCCTGTCTCAGACTGATCTGCGATTTTCTGTACATGTCTGTAATGATCAGATGTATACCACTCTGTGATTTTACCGATCAGCAGACCAACAATCAGACCTGCAACGATTGCAACAAACGGTTTCATAGAACCAAGCATAACTTTGGAAAGAATTGCAGCGAGCACGATTGTGATCATATAAGAAACATTCTCACCAGTGTTCAGTGCTTTCTGCGGATTCACACCATCTTTACCACGTACAAAGAAAATACCGATGATAGAAGCGATGATTCCAACTGCGGAAAGTACTAACGGATAGAAAGCTGCTCCAATGGTTCCTGCTGCTCCGATGTAAGATGTAGATGCTGCAATACCAAGTGTGATTGCAGAAATGATAGAACCTACATAAGACTCGAAAAGGTCAGCTCCCATACCAGCAACGTCACCTACGTTGTCACCTACGTTATCAGCGATAACGGCCGGGTTACGAGGATCATCTTCCGGGATACCAGCTTCTACTTTACCAACAAGGTCAGCTCCAACGTCAGCAGCTTTTGTATAGATACCACCACCAACACGGGCAAATAAAGCAACGAAAGAAGCACCGAGACTGAAGCCGAACAGGATGGATGCGTTTCCTGTCAGAACATAAATGATGCTGACACCAAACAGACCAAGTCCAACTACACAAAGTCCCATAACTGCACCGCCACGGAATGCAACGGATAAAGCAGCTGCCATACCTTTCTCTTTTGCAGCATTTGCTGTTCTGACATTTGCTCTTGTAGCAACTGTCATACCACAGAAACCAGCAATAATAGAGAAGAAAGCTCCAATTAAGAAACAAATAGCTGTTGTCCAGCCAATTGCAAATCCTACTGCCACGAATACAATGACAATAATGATTGCGAGAATTTTGTACTCAGCGAATAAGAACGCGCGAGCACCTTCATGGATTGCTGCTGCAATTTCTTTCATACGGTCTGTACCTTCAGACTGTTTTTTTACATTGGCAGCTAATCCTGCGGCAACCAATAAAGCAATGATGCCGATGATTGGAATAATAATAGTCCAAGTCATGATGTATTAACTCTCCCTTCAATAGTCATAAAGTATGTTCTAACTTCCATACTTCATTGTGAATAACTAATCTCCGCAACTTTCATATTTCATGCCATACATTCTTATTTCATATCAAAAATGATGCCATGTCTATAAAAGCCTGCAAAAATTGTCTAGGCATTATACTAGCATATGCAAAATAGGCTTGTCAACGATTGTTATGCAATTATCAATCTGTTCTGTGCAAATCCAACTATTTTACCTTTGATATCACCATTCTTTTCGTCATTATTCCATATGCTTTTTCCGCTTTTTTCCACATTTTTTCAAGAATCACTATTTTTCATAATAAATCAGATTCAATTTCATTTTCCATAAATGTATGTTTTATGCTACAATAATGCATGGCATTTTTAATGCTTTATTACTAATTATATTATTCGAGGTGAATGTTTATGCAGTCAGATATTGCAACAGAATTAATACAGTTTATAAAGACAAGTCCATCTGCTTTTCATGCAGTAGATACGATGAAAAAAGAGTTCCTGGCAAATGGATTTACAGCCCTGGAAGAAAACGAGCGCTGGAGTCTGAAAGCCGGCGGACAATATTTTGTCACTCGAAACGACTCTTCCATCATTGCTTTTTCCATCCCGGAAAATGGATTTGACGGCATGCGTATCATGGCCAGCCACAGCGACTCTCCTTCCTTTAAAATCAAGGAAAATCCGGAAATAGAAGTGGAAAAACAATATATCAAACTCAACGTGGAATGCTACGGTGGCATGATTTTTGCACCTTGGTTTGACCGTCCGCTTTCTGTAGCCGGACGTCTGATCCTCAAAAATCCTTCCACCGGGAAACTGGAAAGTAAACTGGTCAATGTAGACCGTGATCTGGTCATGATACCCAACCTGGCCATCCATATGAACAGGGAAGTAAACAGCGGCTATAAATATAATGCACAAAAAGACATGCTTCCGCTTTACGGTATGAGTACAGCAAAGGACACCTTTACGGAAACAATCGCTCAGGCAGCAAATGTGTCTGTCAACGATATTCTCGGACACGATCTCTTCTTATATAACAGAGAATCTGCCAGCATCTGGGGAGCCAATGAGGAATTCATTTCCGCTCCGCAACTCGATGATCTGCAATGTGCATTTTCATCCATGAAAGGTTTCTTGTACGGAGGAAAAAACAATTTTCTTGCTTTACATTGTGTATTTGATAACGAAGAGGTCGGAAGCGGCACCAAACAGGGAGCTGCGTCTACTTTTTTACGTGATACCCTGCAGCGTATCCATGAAGTATTAGGCTATGACAGAGAGGATTACCGCATTCATCTGGCTAACAGCCTGATGCTCTCCGCTGACAATGCTCACGCAGTTCATCCAAATCACACTGATATGGCCGATCCAACCAACCGTCCTTATCTCAATAACGGTATTGTGATTAAATTCAATGCCAACCAGAAGTACTGTACAGACGCCGTATCAGCAGCTATGTTTCGTGATATCTGTAATCAGGCTGATGTTCCGGTTCAGACCTTTACCAACCGCTCTGATATCGCCGGCGGATCCACACTTGGAAACATCTCCAACACACAGGTTGCATTAAATACCGTAGATATTGGACTGCCACAGCTGGCTATGCACTCACCATACGAAACAGCCGGTGTCAAAGATACCGAGTACCTCGTACGGGCTGCACAGGAATTCTTCAATTAAATTCCTGTTTAGGTAAATTTGGTGGCTAAACGTGAGGTATCGAAGACGAAATTAAGTCACCAAACTTGCCTGCACACTGCGCCACGCGAGAATTTACACAATAACAATATTTCTGTTACGACTCGCGCATAATTTACACAATAAAAACGCACCTGAAGTTCAATAGATCATTCCGGTATCTTTCGGTTAGGAAGTGTTTCCAGAAGATAAAAGGTCGTCCAGCGGATTACACATTATTTGAAGCACTATACATGCTCACAAACAATAAATATGTAAGAAAAGATGAACAGTCTTATCATGATTGAGTGAAACTCCTCCAGTTGGACTATTCATCTTTTTTGCTTTCACCTAAACAGGAATTACTTCTTCACGCCCCGCGTATCACGGTTTGCGATTCTCAGCCGGTTCAGATGAACGGCTTTTTCTTTGATCATGATAATCTGTTCTTCTTCTCCCGTCAACTGCCATACTGCCGTAAGCAATTCGCCATCGGTCATGCGCATGCCGCGCACACCGACCGCTCCTTTTTTCTTCTCCGGGATATCTTCTGTGGCAAAACGCAGGAAATAGTTTTTCTGTGACTGAAGTACCATTGTAGACTCCGGCTCCGCCACTGCCAGATACAGAATCTTATCGTTTTCCTGCAGTTTTGTGGCTGCAGTGGTTTTCTTTGATACGTCAAATTCGCTGCCGGATACCACTTTACACATAGACTGTTCTGTCACAAACAGCAGTTTTTTATCCATGATATGCTCCAGAGCCATGACAGAGATAATGTTCTCACTGCTGCTGTCATAATTACTGATATTATCCACCGGAATTCCTTTATCACGAAATTTTCCATATGGAATATCAGCAACTTTTACCAGATGCATCTGACCATTATCCGTAAACAGACAGATTTTTCCGTCACTCATGCACGGAACAATCTGTTTATTCTCACTGTCTGCTGCTTCCTTGTTTCGCTCATATACAGAATTGTCCACAGTTTTCACATAACCGAAGCGATCCATCAACAATACAACCGGCACCGCTTCTGCCTCTTTTTCTTTGTATACAGCAGCTTTTCCGTTTTCGATCACAGTCAGTCGTGGATGGGAAAATTCTTTTTTCAGTGCTTTCAACTCTTTGATGATGACTTTTGCCATTGCCGCGCGGCTTCCAAGGATTTCCTGATACAGTGCAATGTTTTTCAGTGTCTCCTCATGTTCTGCCATCAGGGCTTCGATCTCCAGTCCAATCAGCTTGTACAGACGCATTTCCAAAATGGCAGTCGCCTGACGCTCGGAAAAATGAAGCATGGAAGCTGTCTTTTCGGAAAGTTTAGATTTGAATTTGATTCCTTCCGTCTCTCCGGTGATCAGGCATTTTTTCGCCTGTTTGATATTTTTGCTTCCGCGCAGGATTTCGATGATCAGATCAATGACATCACAGGCCTTGATCAGACCTTCCTGAATCTCACACTTGTCCTGTTCTTTTTTCAACAGTGTTGTATACTTGCGGGTTGCAAGCTCATACTGAAACTGTACGTTGTGACGGATCACGGACACCAGTCCCATGGTCTCCGGTTTGCCATTTGCTACGGCCAACATGTTTACGCCAAAAGTATCTTCCAGTCGTGTCTTCTTATATAAAAGGTTGCACAGGTTCTGCGCATCGGCTCCTTTTTTCAGATCAATGACGATACGGATACCTGCCTTGGAAGACTGGTTGGAAATATCCACAATATCGGATGTTTTTTTCGTCTCAACCAGACTGTATACATCATTCAGGAATTTACCGATATTTGCGCCGATCATGGTGTATGGGATCTCGGTAATAACGATACGCTCTTTTCCTCCTTTTATCGGCTCGATCTCTACTTTTCCACGCAGTTTGATTTTGCCGTTTCCGGATTCATAAATAGAAACCAGTTCGTCTTTGTTGATGACGATTCCGCCTGTCGGGAAATCCGGTCCCGGAATGTACTCCATCATTTCTTCTGTGGTGATATCCGGGTTTTTCATATATGCGATCACGCCGTCAATGATTTCACCCAGATTGTGCGGCGGAATGCTGGTCGCCATACCTACCGCAATGCCCTCTGCACCGTTGATCAGAATGTTTGGCACTTTTACCGGAAGTACGGAAGGTTCCTTCTCTGTCGCATCAAAGTTCGGGATAAAATCTACCACATCTTTGTCTAAATCTGCCAGATACGCCTGCTGCGTGATTTTCTGCAGACGTGCCTCGGTATAACGCATTGCTGCGGCGCCATCACCTTCGATGGAGCCAAAGTTTCCGTGTCCATCCACCAACGGCATACCATATTTGAAGTCCTGCGCCATAACGACCAGGGCTCCATAAATAGAACTGTCACCATGCGGATGATATTTACCCATGGTATCGCCGACTATACGCGCACACTTACGATACGGGCGGTCATAGCGGATGCCCAGCTCGTGCATATCATACAGCGTTCTGCGCTGTACCGGCTTTAATCCGTCCCGCACATCCGGCAGGGCACGGGCAATAATAACACTCATTGCATAGTCAATATATGATTTTTGCATGATCTCCGAATACTCAGTCCTGATAATCTGCTCTCTGTTTTCTGCCATGTTTTTCTCCTACAATCATCATTCAGGGTTCGCCTGCGAATCCTGATCCAAATCAGAAGATACTTATTTTTCTGATCTGGACTTTTTATTCTTTTCATTTATCGGATATTTGTAAAATCTGCTTCCATTATTATCAGATATCAATTCTACATTGCTTACTTGCAATTTCGTCACTTCATTTATTAGATATCTAATTCTGCATCGTTAGCATGCTCATAAATAAATGCTTTTCGTGGCGGTACATCCGTCCCCATCAGCATTTCTGTCACATCCGATGCCATACGTCCATCCTCAATCTCTACTTTTTTCAGCATACGTGTCTCCGGATCCAGCGTTGTCTCCCAGAGCTGTTCTGCATCCATCTCGCCCAGACCTTTGTAACGCTGCAATGTGAAACTTCCGGTGTGCGTCTTGCGGTAACGCTCCAGTGCCGCATCATCATAAAGATATTCTTCTTTTCCCTTTGACGGAATCACTTTATAAAGTGGCGGCATCGCAATGTATACATGCCCCTCAAAAATCAGTTCCGGCATAAAGCGATAGAACAGGGTCAGAAGCAATGTGGAAATATGCGCACCATCCACGTCGGCATCTGCCATAATAACGATCTTGTCATAACGCAATTTGGAAATATCGAAATCGTTGCCGTATCCCTCGGAAAAACCGCATCCAAACGCATTGATCATGGTCTTGATCTCCGCATTGGCCAGCACTTTATCAATACTTGCTTTCTCAACATTCAAAATTTTTCCACGGATTGGAAGAATCGCCTGGAAATTACGATCGCGGGCAGTCTTTGCGGAACCACCGGCAGAATCTCCCTCGACGATGAAAATCTCACATTTGGAAGCATCCCTGCTCTCACAGTTTGCCAGTTTTCCGTTGGAATCAAAAGAAAATTTCTGCTTTGTCAGCAAGTTTGTCTTTGCCTTTTCTTCTGTCTTACGGATTTTTGCCGCTTTCTCCGCGCAGGATAATACTATTTTCAGTGTCTCCAGATTTTTGTCAAAAAACAGCTGAATCTCGTCGCCGGTTACTTTCGCCGTAATACGGGACGCATCCTGATTATCCAGTTTTGTCTTGGTCTGTCCCTCAAAACGCGGATCTGGATGCTTGATGGAAATAACTGCAGTCATACCATTACGCACATCTGCACCGGTGAAATTTGCATCCTTTTCCTTCAAAATTCCAAGTTGGCGGGCATATTGATTCATAACGGTTGTAAAAATCGTCTTGAAACCGGTAATATGCGTGCCGCCCTCTGCATTGTAAATATTGTTGCAGAATCCCATGATATTCTCATGAAATTCATTCGTATACTGAAAAGCCGCCTCTACGGTAATACCTTCGCTCTCACCCTTGAAATAAACCACATCATGAAGCACTTCCGCCTTTTTGTTCAGATCGCGGACAAAGCCGATGATTCCTTCCTCTTCATGATACACGATATGCTCCGGTTCTTCTCCGCGAAGATCCTCATATATAATTGTCAGCTTTGGATTCAGATAAGCTGTCTCATGCAGACGGCTTTTTACCTCATCCTCCTTAAACCGTGTTTTTTCAAAAATCTCCGGATCCGGAAGAAAATTGATTTTTGTTCCTGTTTTTTTTGTTTTTCCAATAATCGGTAATAAACCATCTACCAGTGGCTCCACTGCCACACCACGCTCATATCTGTCATGGTGAATTGCTCCGTCTCTGCTGATCTGCACATCCAGATAGGTAGACAGTGCATTTACAACCGAAGATCCAACACCATGCAGACCACCGCTGGTCTTGTATACAGAATCATCAAACTTTCCACCTGCATGCAGCGTAGAAAAAACAAGACGTGCTGCCGGTACACCTTTTTCATGCATGCCAACCGGAATTCCACGTCCATTATCCTCCACCGTGCAGGAACCGTCTGCTTCCAGTGTGACCTTAATCTCACTGCAGGCTCCCGCCAGATGCTCATCCACCGCATTATCTACGATCTCATAGATCAGGTGGTTCAAACCCTTGCGGGACACACTTCCGATGTACATACCCGGACGCTTACGAACCGCTTCCAGGCCTTCCAGTACGGAAATACTTCCCGCGTCATATGTTACTTTATCTGCCATTTTTTCATCCTTTCAAGTCAGTGAACAAATGTTCACTAAAGTTTTTCTATTTTACCACAAAAACGGGAATCCCGCAAGGTGGATTCCCATTACAAAAGATTCATTGAAAAGGATACAACAATATTTACATCTTCCATTAACAGATACTTTCCAGATAATCAACTATGCTCTGCCATTCTTTCCCACCAACTATCAGCTCATAACAAAAACCATTACACTCAACAATCACAACACCATCTCCTGTAAGTACAGTTTCAGCAAAATCACTACTGGAAAAGTATAGTGTATATTCATCACTGGTTATGCTATCGAAAAAAGCCTTTGAATACTTCTCATTTATCGGATTTTCAAATTCACTGCATATTTTATTGAATGACAAAATCACCTCTTCATCATCAATGATTTTACTTTCCAGCGATTCTCCTGTCTCATTGTCCTTTAATACAATTATCATTTTATTTTTTACAGATGTCTCTTCGGATGTACTTATTTGTGTACTACTCATCTCTTCATTTGATGTGACTGTAGTTTTCTCTCTGCTACATCCTGATACTCCAAATATGCAAACTATACACAACGAAATAATCAGAATGATGTTCTTCCCTTTCATAGTATCACACCTTCCCATGTGTCATCTTATTCTTCCTCTTTCTTCTGTTTATCATTTTTTCTCTTTTTCCAGATTTTGCGAAGCACTACGACAACCACCACACAAATGACAACGATCGGGAGCAATATTGGCAGACCGCCCAGTAATCCAACCATAAAATTCTGAAATCCCTGTCCCATCTGATACATATTATCATTGAATTTTGCTTTCACACGTTCTCCAAAGGTTGTTCCCGTTGTGGAACTTTCCCGGTTCACCTCATACAGATCCAGATAGACGGTACTGTAAGTAACCTGATTGTCGTATACGCGAAGCTGAGACTCATAGCTTTCAATCTCATATCGCACATCTGTAATCTGAGACTGGATGGATAAAATATCTTTCATGGATGTTGCCTGTTCCATCATGGAAAATAGTGCATCCAGTTCTTCCCGCAGCGCTTTGATATGAGTATCCATATCTGTATACTGCAACGTAACATCCTCGGTGCTTTCACTAAATGTCCGAACATTGGACGCATCCTTTACGCCACCCACAAAATCATCCAATTTTTCTGCCGGAATTCGAAGTACAAGATATGCATAACGTGTTGTATCCCCGCCATAATTTCCGCCAACATCTGAACTTTCCACATAACCGCCGGCACTCTCCGTCTTTGCCCGCACATCCGCTACCAATGTATCAAACTCGGTAGTCTCCGCTGACATATTGACTGTTTTGATCAGTTTCTGCTCTGTGTTAACCCCTTCCATCTGTTCAAATTCTGTTCCATTCGTATCTGCTCCCTGTTCTCCAAAGTCCTGTGCACTTTGTTCCACGGCATCGTCTGTATTTACTGTTGCTTCTGTGGCACCATCCTCAGCCGTTGTTCCCTCACTGGCTGTTTTCTGATTATCTGCCCGAAAAGCACCGAAACCACTTTCACTGCGATTTGTGGCACCACCGTTTGCACTTGACATTGCGCTTTTTCCACATCCGATTGTTAATAGCATACATCCAGCCAACAACATACAAAGTATCCATTTTCTCAAAACAGAACATTTTCTCGCTTTTTTCTTTTCTCTCATGATCCTTCTCCTCCTGCAATCGCTGCTGTTATCTGACATCAAATTCAATCTGAATTGACTGCACATACTGATCACCACCATCGATATTTCCAATAGAAATATTTTTCAGCAGGCGGTAATGCCCTGCCTCAAGAGAACCGTATACATTTGCCCAGTCTACGTACCAGTCAAACCAATTCTGTTTATCCCCTGACTTCACTAAATGTAAAATATCGTGACATGCGATTTCATACTGCTTTTGACACTCCATCCATGTATCTGTCGCCTCATCATAAACTTCTATGCCTTCGTAATCATCTCCAAAACTAATATCTTCATCACCGTTATTTGTCAATCTTACTTTCAGGGATGTTGGTGTCACTTCTAACACTTTTATATCCACATTCTGTGCAAGTATCCCCGTAGATGCTGATGCGTCTTCCTCTGTGCCCGCCGAATCCTGACTGCTTTCTGTTTCTTTCTTATCCTCATTTAAAACATTAGATTCATTCTCCTGCGTATCCGAAGCATCCACGTTTCCACTTATTGTATCAGCATAATCTGACTTTCCCATTTCAGGGCTTTCCTCCTGGCTTGCCGTTTCTGTTTTGCCAGTTAAAGCAGACGATTCATTCTGCGACATTTTAACATTTCCACGCAGTCCGATCCAGCTTCCGCCTGCCACAACCACACATACAATACATGCGGCTGCCACACGGGTCCATCGCCGCCCACGTGCTTTCTTTTTCTGCTGTTCTTCTGCCTGTTTTCCCAGCTTTAAAACAAACTGCATTTTTTCAATAAACGGCTTTGAAAATGCATGCTGTCCTTCTCGTTCCATCTTTTTCTGCACCTGGTTTGCTTCTTCCTGCATGCAGTCTGTCAGCGCCCGTTTTAGTACTTCGTCCGCGCTACGCACTTTTCTGCTTTTTTTATAAACATGTGCGACTTTATCTGCTCTGTCCTGATTTTGTTTGTTCATTGCTCCCACACTCCTCTCTCAGAAGATTCTGCAACTTTTTCCGCGCCCGGAAAATCCGCACATTTACAACTTTTGGTGTCACGCCAAGCAGATCGGCAATCTCCCGATCTGAAAGTTCATGCAAATATTTATATTCAAATACCACACGATAAATTTCATCCAGTTTTTGAATGGCCTGCAAAATGCGTTCATAACTTTCCTTCACCAGATACTGATCCAGCACATCTTCACCGGAAACTTCTGCTTCCTGTTTTTGGGAAGCTTCTTTCTCTTCCATGATTCCCTGACGCTTTCTCCATAGATCCGTTGCCTTATTTTTTACAATGGTTGCCAAAAAATTCCGCGTTGCGGCAGACTCTACACTGCCAACTTTGTCCATATGACGCGTCAGTGCTAAAAATGTTTCCTGTACCGCATCCTCTGCCAGATGGTCGTCCTGCAACCGTTCACGCGCCAGATACCATAGAAAATACCGATATTTATGATAAAGCTGAACAAATTTGGACTGTTCCTCATCGCTGTCCAGCATGGTTAAAAACAAAAGCATAACGTTTCCTCCCCGTTATTTACGTGTATTTCCGAAATCTTTTAAGTGAAGATTTGAAAATTTTTGTTACAGATATCCGTAGTAAAAAGATTGTGTTTTATCTTTTCTATATATAATAACGGAAAAAGCCTGTCGTTTACTACAGAATTTTCCATTTTCATAATATTTTTTTACAAAAGATGTTATCCTAAAACACAAAATAGATAAAAACGAAAAAAGTACCTTGTCCATTCAAAACCATAGACAAGGTACTAAGTCATAAAAATATATCGATATATCTCTGAGAAAAATTTATAATATAACTTTAAAAAACAGGAATATAACTATCACTGCAATTATAGTGCCCCAAACGAACACTCCACACCTGTGAGATTCCTGTGAAAATCTACTGTGCTTTCCTTTTTGTTGTGAATCGTCACACTGCCGCGATGCCGATTTACCCCCTGATGATGAATGAGTCTTTCTGTTTGACCTGATTGTTTTTCGATATAAAGACAGCGGATCACTTGTAGACATCATCCGAGTATAAAAATTATTTATCCATTGTATATCATCACGGTTACACATGTTTGTTTCCGTACATCCCGGTTCATGCACAATTTGATTTCTCACCCAACGATAATGTTTCAATTGCGTAAAGCGGACATTCGCAATCCGCTTTCGCTACTTGCTCATGAACGCAGTCGCTTTGCGACCTGTCAGTGGGAGCTTTTAACTCCCACTGACATAAGCATCCCCCCTGCTTAGTGCTCTACGCACTTGAAGCGGGGGAATGCTTATTCTGCGTTCAAATCCTCATTCCAACTTTTAACATAACGCGAACCCACAGGTGTATTAATCATTTCATCAATATATAATGAGACACCATGCTTATCGCCGTACATCTCATTGCATAATTTTTCAAGTTTCTTATAAGAATCAATAAAATTCATCATTTACTCTCCACTAACTGAGTTTTTAGACATCATACGCCATACAGAACACTTCCAATATGTCATCGTATGCCAGTTCTTTGTAACCAATCAGTGTACGTGTTTTCCCTCTGGAGCACTTAAACGCCAGCATCTCCAAATCTGTTTCTTTCACACCAAGCATTTTCAAATTTGTTGGCATTCCAATAGATGCATAAAATGCTTCCTGCATGTTAATGGCCGTCTCAATGGTTTTCTCCGGGTGTTCAAAATCCACATCTACATTCCATACATTCTGTGCATACTGTAACCAGCGGTTGATGTTTGCCTTGTATACATAACGTGCCCAACTGCACCAGAGTGCTGCCAAGCCAGCTCCGTGTGCCACCTGTGTATACATTCCGGAAACCTCATGCTCTAATTGGTGAACAACAAGCTGAGTCTTTCGTCCACATCCTGTCAGACCATTATGAGCCAGTGAAGATGCCCACATCATATTTGCACGCGCTTCATAATTTTCCGGATCTGCCAGACAGTCTTTTCCGGCTTTCATCACGTTTTTGATCACAGCTTCTGCAATGGCATCCGTCAGATAAGTGTCTTCGCCCGGGCAGAAATAACGCTCAATCGTATGCATTGCAATATCCACGATACCACAAGCTGTCTGATACGGGTTCACGGTATAGGTCAGTTCCGGATTTTCAATGGCAAAATCCATACGGTTGCAGCTACATCCATAGCCTCGCTTTTCGTTTGTTTCTGTATTTGTGATAACACAGGAATTGGACATTTCCGAACCAGCTGCTGCCAGTGTCAGAATCGCACCTTTTCGCAATGTTTTCTGCGGTACACATTTTCCAAGGGAGAAATCCCATACATCGACGTCCGGATTTGCCACACCGTTTGCAATGTCTTTGGAAGAATCCAGTACAGAACCTCCACCGACTGCCAGTACAAAATCAATGCCTTCCCGCTGGCAGAGTGCGATACCTTCCCGCACAAGCTTCAGCTCCGGATTTGCTGTCACACCGCCAAGTTCCACATAAGCAATGCCTTCTGCTTCCAACGCTTTTTCCACGCGGTCTAACAGTCCACTTTTTCTGGCAGACTGACCACCAAAATGAACCAACACTTTTTTCGGTGCATATCCGGCAATGATTTTTCCAACGTTTAATTCTTCCTCTTTTCCAAAATAAACTTTCGTGGGTGTTTCATATACAAAGTTTTCCATACCATTCTACCTCCAGCAAACATTTACTTGTGTTGCTATTACTTTATAACAATCCGTAAAAATGTTCAACCAATCCTTCGATATTCCATAGAATTTACGTCACCATTCCCTGTACCATTCACAAAAAAATCCATTTACAAAATATAGCCCACATTTTGTAAATGGATTTTGGTATCATTTCTATTTTTCAAATTCTATACTTCCAGTTTCATGTCACCGTCTTTGATCCATCCGGCTTTTCTCATTCCTTCTGAGAAAATCAATGTCACAACTGCCGGCAGAACAAAATGCATGAGAATAATCTGAATCAGTGCCACTTTGGATGACATTCCTGTCTCAATCATTGCGCCATAAGCTGCGATCTGTCCAACGAAACCTGCGGAACCCATTCCTGATCCGATCGGTGTACTTACCATATGTAAGACCGCAGATGCGATCGGTCCCAAAATCGCGCTGGAAATAATCGGTGGCAGCCAAATCAGCGGCCTGCGCAGAATATTTGGTACCTGAAGCATGGATGTTCCGATTCCCTGTGCGATAAATCCGCCAAATTTGTTTTCACGATAACTTGCAACCGCAAAGCCAACCATCTGACAACAGCATCCGATGGTTGCCGCGCCTGCTGCCAGTCCTGTCAGTCCCATGGAAACGCCAAGTGCCGCGGAACTGATCGGCAATGTCAGAATCATTCCCATCAGAACCGATACTGCGATACCACCAAGGATCGGAGATGCCTCTACGTTAATATTTACCAGATTTCCAAGCCATTTCATAAAGTTGGAAATTGGCGGTCCAACGATGAATCCTGCTGCCGCACCGGTACAAATGGATACCAGTGGCGTCAAAATAATATCAATTTTTGTTCTTCCTGCAACCAGCCTGCCGCACTCAATGCCGATCAGAGCTGCCACAAAAGCTCCCAGAGGCTCTCCTGCTTTTCCCAATGCAAAACTTTCCATTCCCAGTGCCGGAAACGCTCCGATCATACCGGCCACCGCAGCAGAAACTGTTACAAGCGGTCCCTGTTTAAACTTTGCAGCGACACCGACACCAATACCTGCTCCGGTCACTGTTTTTGCCACACTGGAAATCGCAATCAGATAAGTTCCAATCTCATTTCCAACTAAAGTTCCAATCTGTCCAATGATCGTTCCGATGATCAGTGTGGAAAAAAGTCCAAGCGCCATTCCACTCAAACCATCAATAAAAATGTGATTCAGTACTTTTTTCATAAAACTTCTCTCCTTTATATTTTCTCATATTGCTATAAGAGCATGACTTTTTCATAGAATAGACAAATACATTTTCATGCGTAATTAATTCATTTAATTTCTTTATTTTGTCTGTCTTGTCACTTGTCGTCACATTATAGCACAGAGTGTGTAAAAAGAGAAGTCTCTCTTTGTCTCTAATTTTTTCCTTATTTTTGAACCGGCTGCCGTTTGAAGAAAAATGCCAGCACCATGCAGCCTGCCACGATCAGCATCGGAAGCCAGAACAGATTCATATAAATTGCACGAATCGCTTCCGGGCTTTGCTGCGCTGCCTCTGCTGCATAATGTCCCGCATGAAGCACAGCCGAAAATACCACACCGGCGATAGCTGTTCCCGCTTTCATCGTGCACATCATAAAAGATGTCATCACACCCTGCGGGCGTTTTCCGGTCAACGATTCCACTTCATCCACTGTATCTGCACAGATGGCATAACACGGACTGGTTGCCATGCTTTTTCCAAGTTCTGCCAAAAGCATAAATACACAGAACAAGACCAGATTTTTTCTGCACACAAACATAACCACTGTCAGCACCAGAAAGGCTCCAAATCCAAACAGCATGCAGTTTCTGTTTCCAAGCCGATTGAGCATCTTATCCATAAACAACGCCGCCAAAAGCTGCGCCATCGTATAGATCGTAAGAATTAAAGTTGCCCGGCTTTCATCCATCAGAATATATTTGGAATAATACATAATGCTCTGGTTTTGCAGGATCATCACAACCATGACGCAAGCCCCGATCACACAGAGCAAAATCCAGGAACGGCTTTTTACCGCACATTGCAGAGATTCTTTTAAACTCATGCGCGCTTCCCCTTCTGTCCGCACACGTTCCCGACAGGAAATACTACAGTTTCCAAGTAACACCAGATTTATCACACCGTAAATTACCGCCACCGGTGCAAAACTGAAACGTCCCTGCACACCGCACAACGCCACCAACGGCAAGGTCAGAAAGCTCACCAGCAGACTTCCGGTTCCGCTTCCAAATACTTTAAAACTGTTCAATACACGGCGTTCTTTTACATCACTGGTGAGCAATGACAGCAACGTGCCATAACCGGTATTGTTGACCGCATACAAAATGCAGAATAGCAAATAGGTAACAAACGCAAACAGCACTTTCCCGTGTGCGCTCAGATCCGGCACCATAAAAACAAGGATAAACATAATCGTCAGCGGAATCGTGGTGGTATAAATAAAAGGCTTTGCCTTGCCCCCTTTGAAATGACTGCCGTCAATGGCGACTCCCGTCAGGAAATTCACCAGTGCTTCTATTAACCTCGTCACACCAAAGATCACGCCCACTGCCGCAATGGAAATTCCTGCGATATCCGTATAATAATAGGAAAGGTAAGAACTGACTGCACCAAATGTAATGCAGCTTGCCACGTCTCCACCGCTGTAGCTGAATTTTTCCCATAAAGATATTTTTCTAGATTCTTTTTTTATGTTTGTAGTGTTCATTGTCTGCCCCCAAATTGAACTGATTTTTAACCGAATCAAGTAAGTCCCCTGCTTCAATTGCGAAAAGCAATAAGCAGTGGGAGGGGACTTGCTTTTATCAGGAGGAGTGCAAGCTCCTTCTGATAAACTGCGGAGCAGTTATTCGGTTATGAGCAAGTAGCGAAGCGGATTGCGAATATCCGCTTGACTATATCTATCACTCATCTTATAAAAATGATTTTACTACTTTAGGGTAAAGAAATATAGAAGGATTTTTCCCAAATACTGTAAATTCGTATCAGTATATTACATTTTATTCATTACATGTGTTCAGAAAATGATTGTACTTATAAAACATAGCAAACAGGAGGAAACAAAGATGGGAAAAATTATTACATGTATCCAGAGAATGATTGTACTTATAAAAAGAAATATTCCATTGTTCACGCAAAAAAGATATATCGTTAAGATACCAATTTTTCTCTTTACGACAAAAAAATCAGCAGATATTCTCTGCTGATTTCAATGATGCAGGAAAAGGGACTTGAACCCTCATGACTGCAATAGTCACACGGACCTGAACCGTGCGCGTCTGCCAATTCCGCCATTCCTGCGTATTAAATTGTTTGCTGCATCGTTGATGTAAAATGCAGGAAAAGGGACTTGAACCCTCATGACTGCAATAGTCACACGGACCTGAACCGTGCGCGTCTGCCAATTCCGCCATTCCTGCATATCAAATTGCTTTGCTGCCCCGCAGCTGACAAAGCATATAATACAACAACGACATTTAAATGTCAACACTTTTTTTCTGTTTTTTCAAATGCATATTTTTTATATTTTTTCCGAAAAACTGTTGACATTATGCCTTACTTTTGGTATCATTTCTTCTTGTCGGAAACAATAATGACGACACATGCGGAAGTGTCGGAACTGGCAGACGAGCAAGACTAAGGATCTTGTGACTATTGCAGTCGTGTGGGTTCAAGTCCCATCTTCCGCATCAAAAGACCTCAACCTTTGGTTGGGGTCTTTTTTGCGGACGGAGACATGAACCCAAGGTTCATATCTCCGCTTCGCTCCGGTCGGCGCAAATCCGAGATCCACCGGATCTCGTGCGCCCCATCTTCCGCATTATTTAATTTGGTGCGGAAGCCTTATAAATTAAGGCTTCCGCGCTTTTTTTGTTTTTAAACTGTTTGAACACCCTTGAACACGTTCACATCTGGCATTTTGCCACTGATTGCTGTTTCGTAGGCAGATACCCTATCTTCCAGTGGTTCCGTTGCAAAAATGTAACTTTGCTGTGTTGTAGAAATATCTTTATGCCCTGCAAACATTCTGATTTCTTCATCTGACAAAAGCTTCGATGCTGCTAAATTCGAAATACACGTTTTTCTGATACTGTGATTTCCTTTTTGTGATGTTTCAATTTTTTTATTGATTCTGCGCAGCGTATTATTGATTGCATCATTATGCATTCGTTCTCCCTGCGCGTTTAAAAGTAAATATTCCGAGTGAAATCCCCTCGAATCATTTATCTGACAGATCAGTTCAAAAAACAGTTTTGCATTGCTGGTAAGCACGATTTCACGGTTTGATTCCAGCGATTTGGTATGTTCAACTACTTCATATCCTGACCGCTGTACAACTCCGTTTTCATCATGTACATACTTTTTTATCTCCTGCCGCTGGATATGCACCGTTTTCTCAGAAAAATCAGTTATTTTCAACGCAACCAATTCTCCCACACGTAATCCCAGTGTAAAATTCAGGCAGATTGCCAGATATGCAATGTTTTTGGTTTTCTTAAACTGTTGTAACGCCAACTCAATCACAGACGTCTCTTCCTCTCCCATATAAATCTGCTCTGCCGATATTTTTTTCTTCGGCACTGCAAACTTTTTATAAGATATATTGCGGACATTCCGTGAAACATTGTATTTTGTTAAATTAGAATCAATGGCGTAATCAGATAACATATTTAAAAGTGATTTCATCTCTTTAAACTGTTTATTGGTAAGATGAAGCGTTTCTATCTTATCTAAAAACCACTCTTTCAAAAATGCTACGGTAATCTCATCCAGATATTTCGCCACCAGTTCATCCTGTTTGTAATATTTTTCCCATACCCAGTTCAGTTTATGTGCATTGGCACTGGAAGTTTCTTTTTCTTTATACTTCATGAACATGGGATATAATGTCTCAAAAGTTGGCCGTTCTAATACTTTTGCTTCCTCTTTTTTCTTATAAAAGTCTACTATTTTCTTTTCCAGTTCTTCTTTTGATGTTGATGTCAGCGGTTTACGTTTTCCGTCACTATTTTTTACATAAGTACGGTAACGCTGGTCTTTTTGTGAATAATAGATTTTATAAGGATGTTGTGCTAAATAATATTCTTTTTCCATATTGTCGATATCATCCAGCACCCTGTCTAATGGTTTCTTTTTCGCACGGATTTCAATATTGACAACGCTTCTGCATTCGTATGAAAAAACATCAGTTTCTTCAAAATATCACAGGCGTCCAATATCGAAATACTGGCCGTTTGGCATCACTCCTCTCGGTATAATTTTTATTTGCAAACATATGTTTGCACTAATTTTTTAAAATGTCAACACCTGGTTGATAATCCGCAGTTATTTTTCGAATGATTCATCAAAAAGATACTCATGTTTCGTAAACGTTTACGCGTTTACGTTTACAATTTTTCCGCTCGTTTTGATATTTCTTATAAATTTCGAATGTAGTTGTAATTGCCGTATCCTCCCGGTTATGTCCTAATGCCACACTGACGATCCGGACAGCTCTCCGATCAAGCTTTTTTCCGCTTTCATCAGAACGGCATATATATATCTCTGACCGCATTTTTCCATCTGCACACATGATTTTATGGTTATAATCTAATTTTTCTATCGGTCTTGCATACTGCTTGTACAGGTACGTTGCATAATCTGCACGATATCCATGCACATCACAGTTTTTATTCACATACCGCCATACAAGTTCATCAGGACCGGTATTCTGCATTCTCCGAATGACATCCTGCTTATGTGGACCCACGATCGGAGAAATTCTTGTTTTTCCTCCTTTGTCCCGGCGGTGAATCATAAAATAATCCTGATCCGGAAAAAAAGTTAATGCATCCTCACATGCACGAATCACCGCTATATCTCCTGCTTCTCTGGCATCTTTCAGTTTCTGTTCCACTCGTGCACGATCATACAGGTCGTCACCACGTAAATGTTCCAGTACCTTCCGCCGAAAACCACAAGCCTGACAAAAATGAATCAATTCCTCATTCGCCTGTTTTGAAAAATGTTTATCCCTGACTTTCTCGCCACGGCTACGCTTAATATCCACCCGTTTTCTGCTTGGACATTGAAATCTCTTTGGATCATCCCGTGCAATGCCGTAGTATTTATTCAGTGCCGCTGCTTCCGTCTGAACCGTCCAGGCAGACAGTTCTTTATCAACTCTGGTCTGCAGCCATTCGTTGACATATCGTCTGGCTGTTTTCATACTTGTGATTTCCGGATGTGCTTTTCTGATCCATCGAATAAAATAATTAATATGTTTCATATAGACCTTGTATGTCTCAGGTGAATATATTTTATCGCCTGTTTTTCCTTCTTTTTTAGCTTCTTCCTTTGACTCTCCCAATGCCATCATCTTCTGCAAATGACTGTAGGCTTGTTGATGAAGTGTTTTTTTATATTTCCTGAATTTACTTTTTCCCATTTTTCTCGCCTCCTTTCCGTTGTATTTCTTTGTTAAAGCAATTTGCCGCAGGATGTCTGAAAAGACTCCCGCAACACCATTTCATAACGTCGGCTCTTCGTCGACCAGTCTGGTGTGTGACTTTCTAACGCATTTTTCTGCTTGCGTTTGCAGCCGATTAGATTCAGAAATCTTTCGGGATCAGTACCGATCACATCTCATGCCGTTCAGTGACGGTCTCAGGTATGTGAGCCCTGAGCCATGTTCCTTATAGCCATGGCAGCTAAGCATCCATTCCGGCTTTTCTGCCGGAGAGTATCTGTTTTAAGTATGATACCCACATACTTTTCCGTCTCACGAACGGAACAGACAGCAAACACTGTCCTTTTTTAACTGTTGACAACGCAACAGCTCTTCTGACGTCAAAACAACGTCTGTGTCTTGCCCCTTATGCCTCTCGACATTCTATCGGGCAATAAATTGTACTCCATTTGTCATCTGACAATTATATTATGAAAGATAAAAAAATTATCGCTGGCATTTTTCATTTTTCCGATTCATTCTATGACTATTTGTTTACCTACATAATCTGTTAGTCCTTTTTTATCATCCAAATGACCTCTGTTTTTTTCTGGCTTTTCATCTCACTTACACGGTTTCTGACATAATTTAACGGTTTACTCGTTCACATGCCGTGGGTGCCTTCGCACCCTACAGCTTGCAAACGAGTAAACCGTTTCTGTTAAAATATTATAAATTTCAAAAAATCTAACCAGAAAATACATCTCATATTCAAAAAATCTATCATTTTTTGGTTATTTGTGGAATAGCATTTTCGTACCAAGTGGTTAATACATTGGAGTTCAATCTCTGCATTTTTCTTATTTCTCTTGATGCCTTATAAATGTTTGTATCAAGATATAACTGAGGACTCCATGAAGTTTTTATTTGCTGTTTCAATACTAATGCATTTTCACTATTATCATCAATAAGCTTAACATATTCGCCAAACAATACAGGGCATTTCTCTTTCAGTAAATCTGGAATAGATGGATATACAATTTTATTAATCATATCGGATGCCCAGTATCCTGTAGTAGATAAATCAAACGGATTCACATATATATGGTTGTTCACATCAATATCAATTATGCATCCGTGAATTGTCCCATCTCCACCAATTCTTTTCACTATATTTGCAATATGTTTTTGAAAAGAATTAAATTTATCTAGCGGTTTTTTTATTGTGGCAATCATTGCATCCATATGGTCGTAATAGTACTGAATCTCCTGTACTCCTATTTTTTTCATAACACCTCCATTCAGGATCGTGAGTGAACCACTTTTAGATTTATGGATAAAGCAATAATAACCATTTCGTTTTAACATATAAAGTACATTTACATTCCGTTGAAAGGTCATTTGAATATTTATTCCACGATAGAAATCATTATATTGTTCTCTAGTAATTTCAAAAATGCCATCATCATAACCAGAAAAGTAATCGTAGTCGTTATCGATTAAAAATGTTTTCAAATGTGGTGTATCGCAACGGTAGCCAATCTGATTGTCTGAATAGATTCTATATTCACCATCATCATGAAAAAAATTTCTGTGAGTATGTCCACTCACATAAACAAAATTTTTATCTGGAACTGTCTCACTACACCAATCCTTCTTCGGTGTATGCGTTAGAATAATGGTGTTCTTTTTTTCCAGAACAGGCAAAAAACGATGGTATAACTCCTCGAAAACTTTCGATTGCTTTATTTCCTCAGATCTATCTACAGTCAAACGGTAAATGCCATTATCAGCATTAAATTCTGTATTATAACCTGAAAATCCTAATCCTCCAAGAATAACATATCTTGCGCTCCGCAACCGTTCAGAAATTTGTTTTTTGCCCATTGAACATAACTCTTCATATTGAATCATTTGCAAACTCGGATCCAATGAAGACGATAAATCCCTTCCGTCTTTATACAGGAGATCATTCTGAAGTAAATACATCCCATATTTTTCCAAACATGTACGGTATTTTAAAGTAATCTGATTGATTGTCAATCCAGGAAAACTCCACAATTCATGATTTCCAAGAGTAAATATGACCTGCGTATTCCCCCCCAATGTTTTCGACAAAATTTTTACAAACAACTGAAATATGCTGAAATCAGATGCCACATCACCATCAATTAACAATATACTCCCTGCCTCATTTGCAATGGTTTCTGCTATTTTTTGAATCACATATTTAATGTCTTCCTTGGAGCGGCAACCTGCATTTTTAAGTCTATGTATAAGATGTAAATCTGAAATATAGTCAATTCTCTGACATTTCAAATTTAAAAAAACATCCCACGAACTTAAATCTTTTTCTGCTGCTTCCTCCGCTAAATCTCTCGAAGTCTGGAGCACCAAAGCCGTCTCATTTTCATTTTGTTCTACGCAATCAAAGAATTCTATCACACCATCATTCACTTCTTGAACTTCATAGTTCAGACCAAACTTTTCGCATAGCGAACTCTTCATTTTTGCATTAAAAAAATCAATAGTATCCCACTGGCTTAAAAATATTAAACCATCGCAAAAAAGCAAATCTGCTCCCGACAAATCATTCTTCAAAAATGCAACAAAATCAAAAAAATAATCAAAAGTATGTGTATCTTCTTTTAGCATGGCTCCAGAGATATTGTGCCAACGTTGCACTACATAGAACTTTTTATTCTGATAATACTTTTCTATCGAATAAATTCCATCCGAATCCACCTGAATTGGAAGTTTTGTTGTTTCATCTACGATATAATCTGAAAAATCAATATCACATTCAAGCAGCCCTGATAAATCACAATATCTCAAATCTCCATCAAGGTAATCAACAAACTCATCGAAAGATTCAAAGTACCGATATATTGTTGCATCTGGGATCAATCTATTACCTTTTTTATACCCAAGTTCTTTTTCGCAATAATAATGTGTTTTTTTATCAAAATATCCTCTTGTGCCAAAATCTATTTTTTTATTTTTTAACAACCGAATATACTCTTTCAAATTTTTCTTATGTTTATAAGAAGCATTATATGCCCGTTCTACATCATCTGGATTATAAATTGAGCACAGTCCTTCTATCATCTCAAACACTGGATACTTCTCAGATGACATATACTCCATAATAATGTTAAAGCGTTCTTTGCTATCTACATCGGCAAATATATATTGAAAGAAGAAAAATGTAACATCTACAATTGACGCAATTTGAGATTTTTGATAATTACTAACAGTTTTTTCGAATTGGTCATAACTATCACAGGCATTAAATTTTTGAATCCAACGTTTACATAAACTATGTATTTTCTTTGCATCGTCGTAAGAAGAAATTTCCTCATCAGACACTGCTAAGAAATAGTTATCTACGTTATCATCAACAAATGCCTTTCGCGCCCTTAGTTTTTGCATATCTATCTGATGTGAAGTAACGATACGCTTCGTGAAATCGCAAAACATATAACAAGCATTGTCATAAATATCCCCCTGAAGGAAATCAAAGTATGAATCAAAATTATCAAATGTAGAAAAAATATTCCTGCATACTTCTCTCCCATCTTCATTTATCCGTAATAAAGATTCTTCCACAAAAAAGGAATTGGTAATAACATCAAACCCTCTCTTTCCTAACATCCGAAATCCCAATTTTCGCTCAAAATCTACAATTTGCATATCATTTTTATAATCTTCCGGGATATCGAAAACGCTGATTTCAGCATTTTTTAATTGCCTTATTATTTCCCCTACTTCTGAATTCAACATATATAACCCCACTCCCGTTTCTACTTTTGTTATTTTATTTCTTCATATTATGTCATAAAACTATCATATTTTCTTTTCAAGAAAAGGTGGACTCTCATTAAGGGAAGATACATTTATCTTTCAAAAAAATCTGCTCATTAAGTTAATACAACTATTATTTTATTACTTTATTGATGTCGTTATTGCACTCAACGCTTTACTTAAAGCTATCTCATCATCCTGTTTTTTTCTTAAGCTTTCCCACATACCAAGTATCTGATAAATACATTGTTTCACAACAGGAAAATACTTTCTGCATTCTTCTTCACTCAATTCATGAATGCCTTTACTTAGAATTCCATAAATAGTTGTATTCTTGACAAGCATATCCGGAAGATACCCCTTTAACATTTTAATTCGTTCAGCCACTCTTGCCTGTTCAAATTTTTCTTTATCAATATCATCACCCGCAGTTTCTTTTGCACTATAGACAAGTCTTTCAAGAATTCGTCTTAAGTAAACATATGAGCCAGCACCAATTCCACTTGCAAAAAGTCCTATTGCTGTTCCAAGTTCTCTACGATCTTCCTTAGAAATCACATGTTTATAAGCATCCAATTCTGGAAATGTCATATCTGCAACAGAGGGATACTGCCCAATTTTCATCATCGAATTATCTGTTGTTAATACAATATAATCAAGATGATGTTCATCATTCATGCTACAAATAAATTTGAATAACAAAACTCTTGACACTTCTTCAATTTGCCAGTTCTTCCATTCCCATATTTTATTTTTTCGACTTTCCAAGCCATTAGGTGATGATGAATTTTGAAGATCATTCACCTGTTTAATTCTCCTCATTTCCGCTGAAAGACTTCTTGAATAGCACTCCTTACCATCATCTACAAAATACTTATACGGTTTCATTGTGAAAACGCGTTCTGTCTTGCACTCTTTACAATAAACACTTATCCGAACTTTTCCATCAAGTAAAAAAATCAAGTCATCAATATTGTCCTCATTTATTTTTATAGAATCATAAAGTCCCGCTGTCTGTAGAAAATTTACAAACTCATTTTCTTTATCAGAAACTATATTGGATGGTATTGAATCAAAAACATTATGTTTCATTTCATTATCCCGCCTTTACTTTATTTTTACTAAAACATCTTGTAAAATTGCATATTTTTTATACCGTCATCTAAGTCAATGGAAATCGTCTGTCCAGCAAAATGATAAATTTTCTCTATAAGTACGAATCTCGACATCCTGTCCTTGCAAAACGACCAGTTTCTTGTAACAAATTTTCCTTTTTTCACCTCATTCTTATTTGTTGAAAAAATTATTTATATAGTTATTTATTATCATATCATAAGAATACATTTTCGGCAATCTCATACAGGCAAAAAAATATCTAGCTTCTAGAATATCGCACATTTAATAATTTCTAAACTACTATTTTTTCGTTCGATATGTTTTATTCCCAAAATTTAGAAAAACAGCCTGGTTAATTTCACTTAACCAGACTGTTTCTACTACTTGAACACGTTTTGAACACGTTTTGAACACGTAACAATCAGACAGTGTGCTGAAAGCCTTTCTTTTCTTGATTTACGGAAGGTACAATTTCTTCAAGTCCTATCTTCCGCATTATTTAATTTGGTGCAAAAGCCTTATAATCAAGGCTTCCGCGCTTTTTTTGTTTTTAAACTGTTTGAACACGTTCACATGTGGCATTTTGCCACTGATTGCTGCTTCATAGGCAGATACCCTATCTTTCAGCGGTTCCGTTGAAAAAATGTCTATTATATTGCAGAACGTATAATTCATCAGACAAAGTTCTATAGTAATACGCACATTCATCCCAAGAACACCACGTCATTTGAAATATTATTTTTCTTGAATATTCCTCTAAAATCATGTATATTAAAATAGTTTGATAATCAAACAAATTTCAAAGAAAGGTTTTTACATAAATGAAAATCATAAAAAAGAAAAAACTCAGCATCAAAAAGATCATACTGATCATCCTGACAATTTTTGTTGCTCTGCTCGTTCTGATTTCCCTGTTTGCCGGAAATTACCTTGTAAATTATTCTATTGGCCGCTCTGGTGATGGTGGAAACAGAACTGTTGCACTGGAAATCCCGGAAACTGCCGATGATACCGAACGTACCATTGCAGAAGGAAAAATTGCACAGCAGGAAGCAAACGAAGCATTTCTTGCTGAAAATCCCGGTCAGACAGTTGAGATCACATCTGAGGATGATATTCACTGCAGTGGCATCTATTATCCAAATGGCAACTCCCATGACTGGGTCATTGCCCTGCATGGCTACCGTGGCGACCACCTCGGTGCAACCAGTCTGGCTCAGCATTATCACGATCACAATTATCAGGTATTAACACCAGATCTTCGTGCCTGCGGTGATACGGATGGCAATTATCTTGGAATGGGATGGTTAGACCGAAAAGATATTCTTTCCTGGATTGACTGGATCATTGCTCAGGATTCCGATGCCAAAATCGTTATTCACGGTATTTCCATGGGTGCTGCCACAACCATGATGACAGCCGGAGAAGATACTCCGGATCAGGTAGTTGCCTTCGTTGAAGACTGCGGTTATACCAGCGTATGGGACATTTTCTCCAGTGAATTAAAACTTCGATTTGGCATGCCGAAATTTCCGCTGATGTATACAGCAAACCTGTTTGCCATAGCAAAAGCCGGTTATTCATTCAAAGAAGCATCTGCTCTGGATCAGGTAAAAAACTGTGAAAAACCAATGCTGTTCATCCATGGCACAGCCGATGATTTCATTCCATATGAAATGATGGATACTTTATATCAGGCAAAACCTGGTGATAACAAAGAAAAAATCACCGCTCCGGGCGCAGGCCATGGAGAAGCCATGTATCTTCTGGGAGATGAATACTGGGATGATGTCTTTGCATTTTTAAATAATTTTTAAATATAGCTTGACATCTCCTACTTATTTTGTTATTATAATCAAGTCGTTTGAAACAACTACATAATGACAAATGCGGAAGTGTCGGAACTGGCAGACGAGCAAGACTAAGGATCTTGTGATTATTGCAATCGTGTGGGTTCAAGTCCCATCTTCCGCATTACTTAATTTGGTGCGGAAGCCTTATAAATCAAGGGCACTGAAAAAGTCTAATTCTTCGAAAAAAGAATTAGGCTTTTTTAGTGCCCTTAAAATCAAAGGGTTTGTGGTGTTTATAAAACACCTATGTGATTGATGTATACGGAGAAAAAACACTTCCAGGCATACGTACAATTGTATGTACAGTCAAGCGGATATTCGCAATCCGCTTCGCTACTTGATCATAACCGAATAACTGCTCCGCAGTTTATCAGAAGGAGCTTGCACTCCTCCTGATACAAGCAAGTCCCCACCCACTGCTTATTGCTTTTCGCAATTGAAGCAGGGGACTTACTTGATTCGGTTAAACTCAGAAAACAGTTTTGTTTTAATTGCTACTTTTGCATTGTCTGTTCCAAATAAAAATCCATCTAGCAGAATTACCGCTGCTCTACCATTTTCTTTTAAACGATACATGATAACTGACATAAAAAGATCTGCCGTCTCACTGCTTTTTTCAGAGCAAAGAACCTGCACTCGTCGTTTCGACAGTCCCCATTTTTCAGCTGTTTGACTGATTGAAAGATATTCCATGCCTTCATCTCCATATTATAGTGAGTTCACGATCAATTATGTTTCTATTTTTAAATTATAATTCCAAGTGCGAATAAAGTCAATTTCAGCTACCACTTTCAAGAAAAAGAGCGTATGGATTTGATTCCATACACTCTATGATTGTAATCTTCATATTTATTTTACAGTGTCAAAATATCCAATGATTCCAATGTATCCATCCTTCTTTAAAGGCGACCACAATGTATGCAATTTCATTCTATACATCTGACTGTTATTTTCCACCATCGCTTTTATCGTGGCAGATATTTCTTTATTTTGTACAGATGTCTGATGTAATAAAACACGAATACATTGAACATCTTCTTCATTTACTCCAAATTCTTTGAACAAATTGAATTTCGGATTATCTCTCTGACATAATATCTGATGTTCTCCGTTTAAGATAGTTAATTGGCCTGAAATTGCATTGTAATCAATTGAGTTCATTCCACTGTTTGATTTAAAGAAATCGATCTTTTCCTGCATGACCTTGACAACACTCTGTGAATAGTTTTGGCTCGGTAAAGATCTGTCGCTAAGTATTTCATTAGAAAGTCTCTGTACTTCATGGTAATAGCTATTTTCATCCATTTCCTTATCAAACATATTTGAAAATTGAAGCCTCAGTTCTTTCAAACATTTCAGAAGGATTGGGTTAAATTGTCCGCATTGCCCATCCAGGATCATTTGAATCGCTGTGTCATGATCAAATGCTTTCTTATAACATCTTTCACTTGTAAGTGCATCATAAACATCGACAATTGATACCACCTGTGCAGAGATTGGTATTTCTTCACCTTTCAAGCCATCCGGATAACCCTTTCCGTCCCATCTTTCATGGTGCCATCTGCTGATTTCCCATGCGGTATGCACCAGTGGATGATCTTGTGGAAAGTCCATATCCTTAATTATAGCTGCGCCAAGCTCACTATGGGTTTTCATAATTTGAAATTCTTCATCGGTAAGTCTGCCTGGCTTATTCAATATTTCTTCCGGAATACGAATCTTACCAATATCATGAAGGGAAGAAGCAGTTGTAATCAAAGCAATATCTGTCTCTGTCAAAGGATAAGCATCTGTTACTTTTACCAGTTGTCTCAGCATCATCTCCGTTGCTGTTTTAATATGCAGGATGTGTTCTCTGCTCTCGCTGTTGCGGGATCCCAATATATTACTCATAATCTGGATCATGATGTTATTATTTTCTTCTTTTTCGTAAACCTGATCATAAACTACATTAATCAGATGCTTTTGATTCGCATAGAGCCCTAAAGTGTTTTGGACTCTTTTCTTTACAATCACAGAATCAAACGGTCGTGTGATATAATCTGTGATTCCCAGCTCATATGCCTTACGCATAGTATCAACAGCATCTTCAGAAGATATCATGATTACAGGAGTTTCAGCAATACACTGGCTTCTTTTCATTATTTTCAAGACTTCAAAACCATTCATCTGTGGCATATTGATATCTAAAAGCATCAGATCAATTCCAATATTTTCTCCTATCATCTGGATTGCCTGATTTCCGTTTTCGGCTTCCAGATAGTTATAAGCATCTCCAAGAATCTCCTTCAATATGTCCCTGTTAAATTTTGCATCATCTACAATCAGTATTTTTTGTTTTTTATCCACATTTTTCTTTCCTTTATCCACTCGTTTTTTATGATCTTCCAAGCACTTGATTCAAGGCAGAAAGTCATGTCGCATCACTTAATGCTACAGTCCCTTCTTAGCTTCATAACACTCTTGCATTGTCATATTTTAGTCCTCCTGTCTATATTTCACCGCTTATTTGACACTGTCGTATCAATTATTTAACCAATTTATAAATTACTTTTATCAGTAATTCCACATCAACTGGCTTAGCAACATGTTCATCCATCCCTGCTGCTTTTGCTCTTATTCTGTCCTCCGTGAACGCATTTGCTGTCATTGCAATGATCGGTACCTCCTTTGCATCCTCTCTGTCCAGAGACCTGATCATCTTTGTGGCTTCATAACCATTCATTACAGGCATCATAATGTCCATAAGAATGACATCAAATTCACCAGGTTCACTTTTGCTGAACAGCTCAACCGCTTCCTGCCCATTCCACGCTTTAATCACGTCCGCGCCCTCATTCTGAAGCATAAATTCAGCGATTTCCATATTCAGCTCATTATCTTCCGCCAGAAGAATATGCAATCCCTTTATAGATTTTTCGGATACATCCTTCTGTTCTTCACGTTTATCCGCATCCGGATCTATTTTAAATGGAACCCTGATCACAAATGTCGTCCCTACGCCTTTTTCACTTTCAAAAGTAATGGTTCCACCCATTTTCTCGACCAGCTTCCTTGCAATGGCCATTCCCAGTCCGGTTCCGACAAACTTTGTGCGGCTTCCCGTATATTCCTGTGCAAATGGTTCAAAAATATGTTTCTGGAACTCCTCAGTCATTCCGATTCCTGTATCCCGGCAGATAAATTCCATTGTCGTCATTCCTGGCTGTTCGGATGGGATTTCCATGTAGCTAAGATAAATATGTCCATTTTCTCTGTTATATTTCACTGCATTGGACAGGATATTCATCATCACACGTTTTACATACCCCGGACTTCCAATAAGATCACGGTGTATGATTTCTTTTTTCTCCCATACAATCCGGATATTCTGTTCTGCAGCAATCTGTTCAATTACAACAAGCACTTCCTCAGAGATTTTGCTCAGATTAAATGGACTCTCTTCCAGAACAACTTCACCCGACTCCAGCTTACTCATGTCCAGAACATCATTTACCAGTTCCAGCAACAGATTGGATGCCGCTTTAACCTTTGTTCTGTATTCCTTCTGCTTCTCCATATCATCTGCATAATGGTCTGCCATATTGATCAAACCGTAGATTCCATTAATCGGAGTCCTGATATCGTGGCTCATACGATGAAGGAATTCTGTTTTTGCCTCATTGGCGGCTTCTGCCTTTTTTGCTGCTATCAGAAGTTCTGCTTTATATTTTTCATCTTTTTCAAATTCTTGTTTCCAGTGCGCCAGATTGGTTCTGTATGTCCAGAACCAGAATATGCCGGACATCAGAAAATAAAGAAAAATAACACCTATAACACTTAATGGAAGATTACAAAACACTTCCGTATCCGGAAGATATGCGTAGATATAATAATCACGCTGCTTCAGCATGATTCCATAACATCCAATTCCTTCCTTCCTAAAATGATAGATATGCTGACTGTCTGTATGCTTTTTCATTGCCTGAACAACTTCGTTGTCGGCTGTATTCTGTCCCAACAGACTCTCATCATTGCTGGCAACAACGATCCCGTCATCTGCAACAATAATCGTTCCATCTTTCTGGATACTATAACCATTTAAAAGCCCCTGTATCGTCAGCGTATAGTTTCTGGCAAATTCAGGAGATGTGTAATAATAGATTGCAACGATACCCGGTGCATCTTTTCTGGCGCAGGCTGCAATGTCAATAAAGGATCCATCTTCCCTGGTAAGCCGTTCCGAATAAGATCTTTCTTCATATCCGGCAAAATCCATGATAATTTCTTTTTGAAGATACTCCGTAATCTCATTAGCCAGAGACTCGTCCGCGCTGTATTCACAGTCTGTCTTTCCTTCTGTATCCAGTACAATGATGCCATCCACCCAGAGAGTCTGCAGATTTTCTTTCAGAAAATCCTTGCTTAGCTGACCGCCGTTTTCTGTTTCCATGTTAATATTTGTACTCATCTGTCGGGCACTTTCAATGGCACGGAGAAGACTTTTGGATTCCGAAGATTCATTATAATGGGTATAGGTGGAACACTGCACTTTGACATAATTTACAATCTCTACCATTCTTTTCTCTGCTTCCGCTTTCTCCGCATGAAAGAAATAAAACAGAGAAACTACAGCCACACAGATTCCAATCAGACCACCGAATAGCTGGATTCGTTTTTCTTTTTTCTTTCTTTTAATATCCAAGATCATCCACCTCCAGATACTTCTGGGGATCATCCAGATATTTTTCAATGATTTTCAGGGATGTGCCATCCTGACGCATTTCTTCCAGCGTCTGGCTCATCTGCTCACAGATTCCTCTGTCATCATCTTTTGCAAAAGCAACACCTATTCCAGTGATCATCAAAGGTTCTTCCAGGATACGAAAGCTTGCGTCATAATCCTTCATATACTGGACAACAGATTCCTCATGTGCGGCGACTGCGTCTACATATCCTTTTCCCAGAAATGTATAGATCAGCTCCCTGTGTCCCAGACTAATCAGATTGCCCAGCTTGGGGATTCTCTCATCCGTCCGGTTCAGAAAGATGCCTTCCGGTTTGGTTGTGGACTGGACAGCCAGGTTCTTTCCCTCCAGGTCACTCAGTTTATAAATATCACTATTCTCATTTACAGCGACCACCTGACGGCTTGCTATATATGGTCCCGCCCAGCGGTAATCGTCAAGGCGCCCTTCCATAGAAAAGCAGCCCATGATACAGTCAATCTCTCCGCTCTCCACCAGTTCTTTTTTCTTCTCCCAGTTGATCTGGACACCCTCCACCTGATAGCCCATTCTTTTGAAAGCTTCTGTAGCCAGTTCTACATCGATTCCCGTCGGTACACCATCCTCATTCAGATAATTGTATGGAGGATAATTGTCACTGCCAAGCGTAATGACCGGCTTTTCGGTTTCTTTTTTACTGCTGTCTGTGTTTTTACACCCCGCCAGGGTGACTGCTAAAATTCCCACAAGCAGAATGCCTGCAATCACTCTTTTTCCTTTCATTTTCTGTCTATCCCTAACTATCCTTTTTGATTCTTCTATGTCCGGTTACTTTCCATTCGTCACTGTTCAGTGACCTGCGGTTCGGTACCCCCCCCCGCCTGATTTTATACTTCTGATCGTCTTTTCCAGCACCTTCATCTCAACCGGTTTTGAAACATGTGCATTCATGCCAGCCGCAAGGGAATGCTGAATGTCCTCTGAGAATGCATTGGCAGTCATGGCAATGATCGGAATCTTCTTTGCCAGCTCATGGGAGCTTCTGCGGATTGCCTTCGTCGCCTCATAGCCATTCATAACAGGCATCTGCACATCCATCAGGATCATGTCATAATCACCTGGAGCAGACTGCTCAAATGCTTTCAAAATCTCTTCGCCATTTTCACAGATGGTACATTCCGCACCTGCTATCTTTAACAATTCCGTCAGAATCTCTGCGTTCAACTCATTATCCTCTGCACACAGGAATTTCATTCCCTGAAGGATATTTCCATCCTGCTCATCTGTTTCTTCTTGTGCCGCCAGAGCAACCGTTCTATCCTCTGCAATCTTCAGATCTATGAGAACTTCAAAACAGCTTCCCTGTCCCGGTTCACTGTCCACATCAATGGTACCTCCCATTGCCTCAACCAGATTCTTAGTAATCGCCATTCCAAGTCCGGTTCCCTGTATTTTATTTGTAAGGGAACTTTCCGCACGGGTAAACGCATCAAAAATTGTATCCTTGAAATCTGCCGACATTCCCATACCATTATCACTAACTAAGAAACGATACTTTGCATAGACAGATGACTTTGTCTCACATTCTTCTACAAAGAACTGAATTTCCCCACCTTCCTGGGTATACTTCACTGCATTGGAAAGCAGGTTGCTGAAAATCTGCATCAGGTGAACCTGATCCCCATTCACCCACTCATGCTGAATATTTTCTTTTATGATTGTAAGGGTTTGCTGCTTTTCATATATTTGAGTATGAAATATAGTGTCAAGTTCCTGTACAAGATCCAGAATAGAAAAGTCAGAATACTTGAAGACTGTTTTTCCTGCTTCAATCTTACTCATATCCAAAATATCATTAATGATTCCTAACAGATGCTGTGATGAAATATCTATTTTATCTGCATACTCTATAACTTTTGCTTTATTACCTGCATCATGTCTGATCAAAGACGTAATACCAATGATTGCATTCATAGGTGTACGAATATCATGTGACATATTAGACAGGAAATCCGTTTTCGCCTTATTTGCATTTTCAGCTGTCTGTAAAGCCTCTGTTGCAACGTTCTTTGCCTTTTTCAGTTTTTGATTGACTGCTTCCATTTCCTTCATTGTTTGTAAATGAAGTTCATTATTTCTTTTTTCATATTCTGCTTTTTGATCTGCAAGACTGAGTCTGGAAATACTGTAGAATAATCCGGTAAAAAGTAAAAGTATAAACCCTGCCATGAGTATTGTTGTAAACAACACCGTTTTCTGGTAATCCGTCAGCGCATTGTCAACAACTCCCTTTGCCACAATGCATACCAAAATGGTGTTGTTGCTTTCTATCGGGCAATACCCCAGATAATAGGGGTTCTGTTTTCCTAAAAATACAACTCCGGATTCTCTGTTATCAAACTTCTTTTTGAACAAATCAGCCTCTTCTTCTGTAATAGCCTGTTCCGCTTTTAAATGTTTTAACAAAGAATAATTACGCAGGTATTTATCTCCACTCTGGTTCGTATACGTAATATTTCCGTCATGATCCAGCATGAACAAATATGCTTTCCCGTCATAACCTTTCAGTTTTAACATGGAATCCAGTTTCGAATGATCATACACAGTTCCAATTGCCGTATAAGTTTCTCCATTGATAGTGTATTCCTGACATGGAATCGCAACCAGATAACCGTCTTTTTTCTTCTGATCATAATCAAGACGTACCAGTTTTCCAATATTGTATCCGTTCTTTAAGTCCAGCAGAAGTTTACTTGGCATATCAATCCGCATTTTTGTTCCACCTGCTGATATTGCCTGACCATTTTCCTGAAGGAATATAAGTGTACTTTCCGATTCTTTTTCCCATGCTTCAAAGAAACTTTTGTTCACATCCGTTTCAAGAGACAGCTCCCTCTCATGAAGTAAAAATTCCTCAACCAACTGCAGCTGGTTGTAGTATCCACTCACCTGAAGATCATAGGTCTGCTGTATCTGCTCAACAACAGCTCCCATACTGCTTTTTCCATTTTCGCTGATATACTTGCTAGACTTACTTATAAGATACTTGATACAACCTAAGCTTAAAAGAATAATAAGTAGTATAAGCAACAGCCTTGTTATTTTTTTTCTTTTATTTACCGTTTGTTCTATCTCCACTTTTACTGTTCAACCTCTATATAGTCTTCCGGTGCTGACGGCTGCTGTCCTTTTGACATTGCTTCGATCCATGCACTTGATAATGTTGTATCTTTAAGCTGCTCAATCTCACATTTCGGATTTATTTTTTTCAAAACAGACATTGTGGTGTCTGTAAGAAGAATCGAGTATTCCTTTTCTTTGTCTATTTTCTTATCATTAACTGTTAAGTCCTTTAACGAAAATCCACTTTCCGCTTGATTGACGATCATTTTCATACCGGATGCAATTGGTAATTCGTATTTATTGGTTACATAAAAATTCTCATCAGATTCGGCGAGATAATTTTCCACGAGTTCATAAACCTGTTTACCATTAAGTTTTGCAAAATATAATGCTGTATCTGAACTCTTCGCTGTCATCATCCCAATCCGGCTACTGGTGCATTCTCCTTTGTACATAGAAGAAGTGAAATAATAATATGGTGCCAGAGCCAGCTGTGCATCATTTTCTTCTCTGATCGTAGTTAAAATGGAAGATGCTGCATCACGGCCGTTTCTATCGTTCAGTGAAATGGAATATTCATTTTCAAAATTCACCGTTGCTTTTTTTTCTGGATCTTTACGATTCATTACACTGCGAAAAGTATCAAAAGCCTGTGTTTCATCCATTTCCCCTGACAGTAATCCGTGAACAGCCTCAAGACTTGCATCAAATGATTTTTGGGCGGAATATCGGATATAAACAGCATTATTATTAATTTCATCTTCCAGTCCAGGTACATCCTGCATCATGGTTGGAACATCTGTATTCAATGAAATAACACCGCTTCCATCCGCAATCAGATTTTGCCCCTCTTCTGAAATCATACAATCCAGCACATCCAGTGCAGTATCCAGTTTCTCCCGGTCTTTTTCCAGGTTTTTGTTAAATGCAATGTTTAATGACGGAGTCATGTACACATAGGATTCATCCGATGTCTGTGAAAAGTAAGGAATACGGATCAGCTCCGCATCCATCTGTTTCTGCAGCTGCTGCATAACCGTCGGATGTCCATGAAACATTGCTGATTTTCCTTCGACAAACATCTGGGTTCCTGTATTGATGTCAATATTGATATCTTCTTTACCAAAGTGCGAGTCCTTAAGAAACTGACTGGTTTCTGAAAAAATACGTTTCCATAATGTATCATCAAACTTTACTTCATCCGCTGCAGTCTCTGCACCGTTTCGCCATTCAATACCATCCAGGCTTGTAAACTCACCGATTGCCGCCGCCTGGATGATTTCATTATTTGACCAGTCTTCCCCAAGATCCATGGAATACGGTTTTATGCCATTATCATAAAACTGCTGACAGGCCTGTACATATTCCTCATAATTTTCTGGAATCTTTACACCATACTGATCAAACAGTGTTTTGTTGGCAATGATCGTCTGCGGAATACCACAGATTGGCAGCCACTGGATTTCATCCTCCTCATTCTTATAATATTGCACCGCATAAGAATAGTACTTGGAAACAACATCATAAGAAGCAAAATCCATAAGATAAGGCTGTAAGTCCTGTGCATCTGTTCCGGAGAATCGACGTACTGTTATGATATCCGGTAATTCATCATGTTCTTTAAAATAACTGTATAAATCGGTATCATTGTTACCAATAATAAATTCAATATCCTGATCAGGAAACTGTTCATGGATATAGGGTGCAATATTTTTCATCAAACGATTTTCCCACAGATAAACGGTAAGATGATCATCATTTTTAGATACTTCTTTCTTTGACTGTCCACATCCAGACAAGACAGCAGATGCTACAAGTACACCTGACACCACTGCAATCAGACAACGTTTTGCCTTTTTCATACTTTTATTTTCCTCATTCTTTCCTGATAAAATCATTATTGTTACGTCTGTGAAATAACACCGTAAAAAGGCACCGTCAGACAGACAGTGCACCTCATTTTATGCAACTGGCTGCCATTTTAAAGGCCCTGTAGCTTTGCGTCCCAGACTTTCATCTGGTTTGCCGATTTCCTTATTATAGCTTTTAAACTTATGCAAAAAAACTGGTTTTATTATACTATAGCTCTCTACTGTACACAAGAAAAACATTACCGTTTTAACGCCCGAAAACAAAAAAAGAACAGCTGATACATATACTCGAACTGTTCTTCTACTTCCGAAGTCCTAACTTTCTCTTCCTCGCCGATCAGATTCGCATATTCAAAAATCTGTTCTTTTACATCTGTTGGAAATTCTATATCTCTATGCTCTGCCTGAGCGATTCGTTCCTGCGTATATTCCTGCATTTTCTGCGTTTCTTTTACTGTTATCATATTTCCCGCCAATATATCATCTGGAGCAGGTTTTCCTGATCCGTGTGATATCTGAATAATGCAGAATCATTGGTCTTGAAAGATTTGACAAAAAGCTTATCAATACCAAGTTTGCTTACAAATTCTTTGATAAGAAGTAAGCCTGCATCGGAGGATAAATCTCCTCCATCAAAATTTATTTTAATCTGTCTATTGCTTTCTAAGGCTAAGGTGTTTACAATACTCATAAAGGGCCCCTTTGGGTTATTTTTTAAGATTCGACACCTTAATTTTACCACAAATGGATGCTCTTTTTTCATTCGCCTGATAGGCGAAAAGCAATATTCAGTTAAAATATAGAAACTATATGGTTTTCAGCCACTTTTACGACTGTGCCGTGAATAATCTAGGCTACTTATAATATCCCTACATTTTCATTCACGTTTTAGGAAGAAAGGATTACATATGCCTTCATATCACATTTTTTCAGCTACAACCGCACAGGTACCATATTTATACCAGAATTTTATCATCCCCTATTTTCCTGCAAAGGAAGTAAAACCATTAAAAAATATCCTTCGCATGATGGATACGAAACTTTATAGAGTCCTCTGCATCACTTCCGATCAGCGTAGTTTTCCCTTAAAAAATAACGAATCTAATGTTGAAGGGGTTGCATTTCTTACTACCTGCCCGGATGCTGATTTTTATCTATTAGATTATCTGGCAGTGCATTCTACCGCCCGTTCCAAGGGTTTGGGAAGCCTTCTTTTAAATGAATGTGGGCGTTTTACAGATGGTCTACCTGTTATTATAGAGACGGAATCCATTGAAACAGCCAAAAATGACTTACAGCGCTGTCAACGGATAAATCGTAATCGTTTTTATACCAAAAACGGAGCGCAGCCGACCGGCATACGCTCCTGCATTTTTGATACAATATATGATAACTGGATTCTTTCTCAGACTCCTTCTGAACTGACGCAGGAAGAACTTCATGACCGCCTGCGCAAACTGTACCATTTTATGGTTCCGGATATTAACTTATACGAAAAATCTATAAAGATTCCTTATTAATACCAACATTTTTATTCCTATATGAGAATATATTAGCATATACGTTTACATACATTCGTGTATATTTTTATATAGCGTAAAACCTTTATCCAATACCGATTCATCAAAATCAAACACCGATTCATGATGCAATCCTCTGATTCTGGTTCCCAAAAGCATATAAACTGCTTTTCCGCTCTGCTGTTCTACCATATCCATAAACACAGCTCCATCGTCGCTGGCCCCAAAATCCTTCGTCAACATATAATCCAAAAAACAGCCAGTCGATTTCGCCACCGCCAGTACTTTCTGACTAAGCGCTTCATCACTAGCAGCACTGACGCTCTCTCCCTGAAACTGCACTTCATATGTAACACCATACTCTTTTGCTGCCCGCTCAATACAGGAAAGTGCCTGTTCCTTCATATAAGTATTCAGTTCTCCCGTTTCGCCTCTTGTCTCCACGATCATTTTTGCGTGAGCAGGAATCGTATTACGGGCTTCTCCGGCTTCCATTTTTCCCACATTCAATCGTGTGATTCCTGTTTTCGGTCGTGGAAATACCTGCATATCCATGGTGGCCTTCGCTGCTGCCAATAAAGCATTACGTCCCCGCTCTGGTGCCAATCCCGCATGAGCGCTTTTTCCAGTAAAAGTCACATCAAACTTGCTGGTAGCAAGAAAACCCTTCGCTCCTGCCACAAAAGTATCTTCCGGTGCAAATCCGATATGACAACAATACAATTCATCTATTTTGCCAAAATTCCACTGATGTCGGAAAGCAAAGGCACCGCGCACGCCTTCTTCCGCCGGTTGAAAAATAAACATATATCGACCGCAGATTTTTCCTGCAACTGAACCTGATAAATCTGCTATCGTTTCATTAAATTTAGATACATTTCCATTTGATATTACCTCACCAGCCGACGTTCTGTCCACACAATCTATTGATCTTCCATGTTGTTTTACTTGATTTTCCACACAATGTTCTAAATTTCCATGTTGCTTCTGCTTCACCTGTTCTGCCAGATACTCTGCAAAAGTCAGCCCCAATGCCATATGTCCATCATGCCCGCAAGCATGACAAACACCCTGATATTGCGAAACAAACTGCTCCTTCACCGGCACTCTGTCAACATCCATACTTTCTGCCACAGTCAACGCATCCATATCAAACCGAAAAGCCTTCGTCTTTCCTTCCCGCTTTGTATCCAAAATTGCCACAATTCCGGTACGATGATCCATCCGCGTTATCCATGTTGCCACTTTATCTTCCGCTATTCCCTGTTCTATTGCCAGCTTCACCGCCCGCTGCTCCCAGAGAGCTGTTTCCTCCTCCGTTGGCGGATCCATACGTTTCTCATCCTTCAAAATCTCCCTGCCAACAAGAACCTTAAAACCAGCCTTCTCCAGATGCTCCGCAATAAAAATCGTTGCAAAAAAAGTCAGCCAGCCCGGTTCCGGATATTTATGAAATAATCTACGATATACAACCGTCCTTCTCTCCCACGCATCCATTTTCTCCATTGATTTTCTCACTTTCTACTAAAAGTTCATCTTGCTTGAACAAACATGTCATAACTGAGAAGCGAATTTTCAGAATCGCAATAACACACGATCAATAACTGCAATGCAAAATTTCAGAATCACAATGGTACACAATCAATAACTGGGATTCAAAATTTCAGTATTTTTTCTCAAGGAGCGATTGCTGGCGACTGAGACAAAATCCTGAAATTTTGTTCACAACTTTACGTTCAAAATCCCCCATTCTGAAATTTTGTTCACTACCTTCCGTTCAAAACATTACAAATTCTGAAATTTCGTTCACTACCTCCCGTTAAGCCACAACTATTTCAACTTCTTCAACACCGCCAGCGTCAACGCCCAATTCCGTTTCACCGAAGAAACACTAATCCTCTCTCTGGTCGTATGAATATCATTGATCTGCGGTCCATAAGAAATACAATCCAGTCCCGGCAGTTTTTCACTGAAAATACCGCACTCCACTCCGGCATGAATCGCCTCCGTCTCTGGCTTTTTACCTGTAATCTCCTCGTAAGTCTCGATCATCAACGGACGAATCGCGGAATCTTCCTGATACTCCCATGCCGGATACACACCGGAAATTCTACAATATCCACCAAACGCTTTTGTCAAATGCTCCATCTGGCTCATGAGCCACTCTTTCTCACTGGTCACACTGCTTCGAACAGAAAATGTCATGGAAATCTCATCCTCTGCCTGCCCTAAAGTTCCCATATTCAGTGAAGTCTGTACACTGTCCGGGAACTCCGGAATCCGTTTCTGCACACCGTTTGGCAGATGGATCAGCAGCGCCATCAGTTTCTGCGCTGTCTCTTTATCCAACGCTTCGTACTCCCCATACTCTTTTTTCTCTACATAAATGTGCAAATCTGGATCTGTAAAGTGATGTTCCTTTTTCAAAATTGTCTCAAACGCAGAAACTGCATCTTCAAATGCCGCAATATCTTCTTCTGGAACCACCAGAACCGCATCACACTGTTTTGCAATAGCATTTTCCTTCTCTCCACCATTTGCAGAAACGATAGACAAACCTGTTTTTTCCATACAATAAGCTAAGAAACGACCAAATGCCTTATTTGCATTGGCACGCTCTTTATCAATCTCCATACCGGAATGACCGCCCATCAGTCCGTCTATATGCCAATCATACATCTGACCAGACACAGTCTCTTTTTTAACCGGTAAACAGCAAGCCACCGTAGCCGCACCAGCGCATCCGATCAGGAAAATACCGTCATTTTCAGAATCCATATTCATCAGGATTTTTCCCGTCAGGTCAGAGGCATCCAGTGCCGTTGCCCCTATCAGTCCGACTTCCTCTCCTACCGTAAATACAGCTTCCAGAGCCGGATGCGGAATGTCGTCTGCTGCCAGAATAGCCAGTGCGTAAGCCACTGCGATTCCATCATCCGCACCAAGAGATGTCCCCTTTGCCTGCACCCAGTCACCATCGATTTCCAGAAGCAGGCCGTCTTTTTCCAGATCCAGCGTACAGTCGGCATCTTTGACCGCTACCATATCCATGTGGCCCTGCAAGATTACTGTCGGTGCCTGCTCATACCCCGATGTGGCATCTTTCCAAATAATCACGTTACCACATGCTTCCTGACGGCATTTCAGACCATGTTCTTTTGCAAAATTTACACAGTAATCACTGATCTGCTGCGTATTTCCGGATCCATGTGGAATACTGCAAATATCTTCAAAATACGAAAAAACTTCTTTCGGCTCCAAATTTTCTAACACTCTCATTCTACTTCTCTCTTTCCAATTTATTCAACTCTATATATCTATTTCACTTCAAAAATGCATTACCTTTTTCTACATAATATATTTCACTCCATATATTCCATAAGCACTCTTATCTGGCAAAAGGTACTCTTATTCATACACATTCTGTTTTTAAACTAACACTAGTAGTCTTTTTTCACAATAAGTCAGAGCCATGCAACAATGACATGGCTCCGAAACTTCACTATTTTTCTTTTTTCTTTAAAGAAGACAGGGTAAAAATTGTGATCAACAGTGCTGCCGCAAATGCCATCCAGCCTGCCAAAACCTTCGGTCCCATCTTCGCAAATGTGTCATAGTATCCCTTCAGATATACCACAACAATGATTGCCGGAAGGATATAGGTCATATAAAACTGAAGTTTGTTGGAAATCTTCATACCTTTTCCTTCGTTTGCTTCCTTGCGGAAATTGTCCCAGCCCCATCCATTTTTCTTTACACAGAACAGGACAAAAATCATACTTCCAAGTGGAAGTAGGTTATAGGATACCAGAAAATCTTCCAGATCCATCACGGAAGTTCCTGCACCCATCGGCTGGAAACCGGATAACAGGTTAAATCCAAGTACCGCCGGCAGAGACAGTGCGATAATAAGCACAATATTGAACACAACTGCTTTTTTTCTGCTCCAGCCGCCCATATCCATATAAAAGGATATGATATTTTCAAATACGGCAATGATGGTAGACAGCGCCGCAAAGGACATAAAGATGAAGAAACAGGTTCCCCATACTCTGCCGCCTGCCATGTTGTTAAATACGTTTGGTAAGGTGATAAACAGCAGGGACGGACCTGCATCCGGCTGTACACCATATGCAAAACATGCCGGAATAATAATAAATCCTGCCATTAATGCAACAAACGTATCCAGAATAACAATATTTTTTGCCTCGCCCGGAATGGAATGCTCCCGCTTCTGGTAGCTTCCGAAAATTTCCATGGCACCGATACCAACACTCAATGTAAAGAATGAATGCGTCATGGCGTCAAATACTACGGCTCCAAGACCACGACTCTTGATGGCATCCAGATTCGGCACCAGATAGAATTTTACACCTTCCATGGCGTTTGGCAACACCAGAGAATGAATCGCCAGAATGACAATCAACACGATCAGAATACTCATCATGACTTTCATGATTTTTTCCATACCGCCCTGCAAGCCAAGTGCACAGATTCCAAAAGCAATCAAAACCGCCAGAATCATCCAGCCAACCATCGTTCCCGGAGAAGCCAGCATATCGGAAAATGCTGCTCCAACTTCATCTGCAGACATGGTTGTCAGTTTTCCGCTGGCGCTGCGGTAAATGTAAAACAGCATCCATCCGCCGACCATGGTGTAAAACATCATCAGCAGATAGTTTCCGAAAATAGAAAACCATTTAAAATGATGCCATTTGGTTCCTGCCGGTTCTAATTTTTCATATGCCTTAGATGCTCCTAAGCGGCTTCCTCGTCCAACCGCAAACTCACTGATCAGGATCGGCAAACCAAGAATTGCCAAAAATACCAGATAGATCAGAATGAAAGCCGCGCCGCCGTTCTGACCACAGATATAGGGAAATTTCCACACATTTCCCAGTCCGACCGCGCACCCGGCAGACACAAGTATGAATCCCAATCGGGACCCGAATTTATCTCTTTCCTTCATAGTAAAAAGCCCTCTCTTTTTTATTCATCATTTCTTCCCACTCTCTGGGCAATGGATATTTCAGAACATAGGCACAGGAAACCTCCCCCTGTACGGTCGTCTGTTCTTCCTGCGCGATCACATAAAAACCATAACGCTTGTATCGCTCGATATCCATCAAATTTCTGGCGCTGAGTCTGACATACATGGACCGACAGCCACTGCACCAGCATTTATACTGGATAAACTGCAGTATCGCATCCAAATAACGGTAGTCCAGACACTTCTGCTCCAGATGAATCCGCCTGATCCAGAACTGTTCACAGACCTGTCCCGTCTCATCGAATTTCTGTTGATAGGAAAATTCTGCTGCTTTTGTACTGTTGTCCAGCACTTCATAAAAAACTTCCGAATTTTCCTCCTTTTTGCGCTCATATCTCATTCCTGCGTTTTGCCTCCATTATCTCAGTTGGAATTGAGACTCCCACTTTTACAAGCGGTGAGTATTTTACAAATTATAGCATGTACTATAACTGCATAATGATCTCTCTTGCTTTTTCCTCAGAGATTGGAGATGCATAAACATTCTCACCGAAGGTTGCGATGGCACCGATGCCATCCTGAATGACAAAACGCAATTTCCCGTCACGTACTTTTTTGTCTGTATACAGTTTCTTCACCAGTGCTTCCCGGTCGATATATTCCGGAATCTCTGTTGGCAATTTTGCGCGTTTCAGCAATGCGATCACACGCTCAGCATCTGCTTCTGACAAATATCCCATGTTCTGTGCCAGACGCGCCTCAGCCACCAGACCGATAGAAACTGCCTCACCATGCAGCAGGCGATAATCGCTGACGGTCTCCACCGCACGTCCCACGGTATGTCCAAGATTTAACACTTCGCGCAATCCAAGCTCGCGTTCATCCTGCATAACTACATGATATTTGATGCTACAGTTTTTCTCTGCGATATGCTCACATGCTTCCTGATCAAGCTCCAGGATTTCATCCATATGCGCTTCCAGATAATCGAAAAATGCTGCATCAGCCAGACACGCATGCTTGATGGTCTCTGCCAGTCCGCTGTAAATCTCGCGCTGTGGCAATGTTTTCCAGGTATCCAGATCCAGATATACTTTTTTCGGCTGATTGATCAGTCCGATCAGATTTGTTGCCAGCGGGGTATCTACTGCAGTCTTGCCACCCACGGAAGCATCTGCTGCTGCCAACAGACTGGTTGCATAATTAATAAACGGTACTCCTCTGCCATAAGTACCTGCGATAAATCCTGCCAGATCGGTAACAACACCACCACCTACTGCCAGAATACAGCAGTCGCGGCGATAGCCTTTTTCCAGCATCGCATCCTCGATCATCGCCTTTGTCTGGCGTGTCTTACTTTTTTCTCCTGCCGGGAACGCGAAAACATCGGTCTGATATCCGGCATCCAGCAATTTCTGTTCCAATGGACGTGCATACAACGGTTCCACATTGCTGTCTGTGATAATCGCAAATTTATGAAGTTTTCCAACCAGACCGTTTGCAAGATCCGCTACGACGAGATCCAGAAGTCCATGTCCGATCTCAATCTCATAGGAATCATCCACTACTTTTTTTAATTCCACCTCAAATTTAGGCATTCTTTTTCCTCTCCCAATCTTTTTTATACGCTCAGAATTACTATACTCTACACTTTGTTTCAGTCGGCATAAAACCATCGTCTCTCAGACAATGTGCACCCACACAGAGCATTTCTGATAGGAATCATTCTGAACACACATTTTTATGTATTTTCACTGTGTCGCTATAAAAAGTCATCTTTTCATACATAATTACTTTTTATTGTACCTAATTTCCATCCGTTTGCCAACCTTAAAGTGAGAACTTTTCATTTCAACGCGCTTTTGGGCAAAAGTTTTTTCACTTAAGATGGTCCTTCTTTTTCTACTTACCGCTAGGCAAATTTTATTTTTTGTACTATACTAAATACATATACGAAAATATATATCTTATATAATCGTTTTAACTGGAAACAACTATGAATAAGGGGAAATGCCGTGTTTTTTACAAGCGCGGCAGACAGGAAATATGTTGAAAATAGGTTCTCATGTGAGCATGTCCGGAAAAGACATGTTCTTAAATTCTGTCAGGGAAGCTGCCGGGTATGGAGCCCATACGTTCATGCTGTATACCGGGGCTCCACAGAATACCAGACGCAAACCGGTGGAAGAATTAAATATCGATGCCGGATGGGAAGCCATGCATCAGTACGGCATGGAAGAATTCGTCGTACATGCGCCCTACATCATCAATCTGGCAAATACGGTAAAACCGGAAACGTTTCAGCTTGCCGTTGATTTTCTGACACTGGAAGTTCAGCGCACCGTTGCCATGAAAAGTCAGATTCTGATCCTGCATCCGGGAGCACATGTCGGTGCCGGTGTGGAAGCCGGAACAGCTCAGATCATCAAAGGATTAAATGAAGTGCTGGCAGAATCCGAAGGATGCTATATCGCACTGGAAACGATGGCAGGAAAAGGTTCCGAAATCGGAAGAACCTTTGAAGAACTCGCTGCGATTTATGACGGAGTCTGTCATCCGGAACGTCTGCGTGTCTGTTTTGATACCTGCCATACACACGATGCAGGTTACGACATTATAAATGATTTTGACGGTGTAATCGAGCAGTTTGACCGGATACTCGGAAAAGATCAGATTGCGGTATTTCATATCAATGACAGTAAAAATCCTTGTGGCTCACACAAAGACCGCCATGCAAATATCGGACAGGGTGAGATTGGTTTTGATGCACTGCACACCATTGTTCATCATCCGGATTTTGAAAACATTCCGAAGATTCTGGAGACTCCATACTTAGTCGATCCGGAAAATCCGAAAAAAACGTATCCACCGTACAAGGAAGAAATTGTGCTGCTGCGCAGACCTTAAATTTTCATGCAGATAATTGCACCTATTTACTAACATACTCTATATGCCGGTAACCAGACTTTTATTTGCGCTTAACTTTTTGCTTAAACTTTTTTATTTTTTGCTTAACAAACTTATCTTTTTATTTATATTCAATAATTCATGGAGAAATACGATGACAATTTTTCAGATTAAATGTTTTTTGAATGTAGCTGAATACTTAAACTTCACAGAAGCCGCAAATCATCTGTTTGTGGCACAGTCTTCCTTAAGCCGAAACATTTCCAATCTTGAGGAAGAACTTGGAATGCAGCTTTTTGTCCGTACAAAAAAATACGTACGCCTCACCCCCTGTGGTGCGGTATTATACGAAGAATTTTCAAAATTATTAAAATTAGGGGAAGCTGCCGTGCAAAAAGCACGCAACGCCGAACTTGGAGAAAATGGATCCATCGTACTCGGTGTCATCGAAACACAGCGTTCCGAAAACTTTCTGCCGCATACCTTGCATGCACTTCGCGAAAAACATCCGAACATCAAGATCGATATCATCAGTGGAAACTTTCAGGAACTGAGGGAATCCCTTATGAATGGTAAAATTGATATTGCGCTGACACTTGATTTTGACCTAATCGATTATCCGACCGATGATATCATCTATCAGGTTTTCTTCGAATCAGCACCAAAATGTGTCATTTCAAAGGCACACCCACTGGCCAAATCAGACGAAATTCATTTCGACTCTCTGAGTACAGAAACCATGATCGCCATCGATCCTGCCATTTCAAAAGGTGCCTACAACAACATCGTGCAGTTTTGCGAACGACATGGATTTACACCGTCCAATACCATTTACGCATCCTCCATCCAGAATATTCTGTTGAAAGTAGAAGCCGGACTGGGATTCTCCGTACTGGACGAAAACTGTATCTCCAACTCCAATACTGCGGTGCTGTCATTGCCATTTTACAAGACAGATCCACTGCATCTCGTCGCTGTCTGGAGAAAAAACAACCTAAATCCGGTCATTCCGCTGTTCAATAAATATCTGCTACCGGAAGAACGGTAAAATTTCGCTTTTTATACTTTAATTTATAGAAGGGCGCGGAAGAAAGAAAAAACGAATCTTTCAGTAACTTGTATGAAAAACGACTCAATATTTAATCTAAGGGGACGTCTTAGTCCCCGTGATTCAATATTGAGTCGTTTTTCTTCACTACTTTTACTCCGTTTTTTCCTTCTGGAGCGCCAGTATATCCTGTATTTCTTCCGGCGAAATATGTGTGTACTCACTAAGCTGTCTAATCGATGGATCCTGTGAATTCTCCTTTGCCAGATACTTACGTGCCTCATGCAGCAGCGCTGCCTTTCCAAGCACCGCCTGCACCTGATCGGTATCGCCAGTCACCTCGCGGATATGATTTTCAAATGCTGCCACTACCTGTTTTTCCAGATAAGAATCCAGCTCTGCGGCTCCTTCTACCTCCGGCAATGCACTCAGCGCCATCCAGAGCGCCATATTTCCTTCCTGAATCAGATCCTCCATATTGACCGGCACATCATCATACATACCCGCCATGTGAATGATCCGCATCAACCATCCGTCTACGATTCCGTTGACAGCATCCTGATCTCCCTGCAAAATCTGCTGATACAGCTCTCGCATTTTTGCTTCGTCTGCCTCTCCGCGTCCTCTGACTTCATCCAGATACATCCGATAGTAAACGGAATCAGACAATTTTTCCACATCTTTTGCCTGTGGCACATCATCTTCTTCGTCTTCTGCGGCATGGTCAGCACCGATCTGAATGTCTTTGGAAGAATCTGTCGTGGAATATACTTCCACGGTCTCTATATCCTCAGCGTCTTCGGTAACTTCTTCTTCCTCTGTCACCGGTGCCTGTTTTGCTTCCGGTGGAAGATTCAGATACTCATATACCATTTTTTCCTGCTCCGGGGAAAGCTCCATTCCTTCGAAATATTTATGAACTTCCTCCGGTTTGATTTTTTCTCCGGAAGTAGCTGCGATCTCAGCAACTTCATGTAATGTTTCCAGAAAAAGATTTTTATCGATCATGCGTCTGCGTTACTCCTTTTTTGATATTCTCCTGCAATAACCGGAAAAATTTCTCCGCATGATAACCGTCATTGACTGCATGATGGAAACTGCCCGTTACCGGCAGCATCACGCGTCCGTCTTTCTGATAAAAACGTCCAACCGTTGTAAACGGTGTATAACGCATATTATCTCCGCCACGCTGATAAAACGTATCTGGAATGGAATAAGAGATTGCCGTAAATGACGTATCCGGTGTCGTCGACACATCAACGCTGTCCGGTCTGGCATCTTCATAATAATACAGGCAGTCAGCAGCTTCTGCTTTCTGCTTATCCTTCAAGAACTGCTCATAATATGTCTCAAAGTCTTCGTTATATTCGGTCACCATGTGAGTGAACAGATGCGGTTTTGCACTTCTTCTCAGCGTATAGCTGGTATTCATCTGATCATAATATCCTATTATACCATGGACTTTTCCGAAACGGTAGTCCACATCTGAATTTACTGTCTTTGTGATCAGCCAACAGATCGTCGGATAAAATTTGTATCCATGCTCTTTCATCTGTGCATACAGTTCTGTCATATCCAGCTGTACCGTCATTGCATAGGTATAACCATAAAATACATCGTATATCTCTTTCCGATCCCATGTATTTTCATCAATCTCATGAAACATATTTTTCATGTCCCCCAATTTATTTCAACTTTTATCAAACACTTTTGCAGTCTGTCTCTCAATAACCGTTCACGCATCCCATAGATTCATCTCAGTCTGAGTTGAGACTCCCACTTCTGCAAGTGGTGAGTAGTAACAAGTATTTCTCAGTGGGAGTTCAATCTCCGACTGAGATAAATGCTCCGCGAGGGCGCACATTGTCTGGGAGACAATGGTTTTGCGCCGACCGGAACGGAGGGTAGAGTGCAGTGATTCTGAAAAGAAGATGTCAGCTTGCGCTGACCAGAATCACGCACCAAGTCTCACGTGCGTTCGACTTGAACACATAAATTCCTTGCATCCTCCTGCGCGAACAACTGCCCACTATCTGTAAAAAAATATTACTTACGCTCATCCATCGGCACATAATCGCGTTCCTGCATGATACTCTTGTATGCCGGACGAATAATCTTATCCGCATTTACCAGTTCTTCAATGCGGTGTGCACTCCATCCAACGATTCGTGCCATGGCAAAAATCGGTGTATAAAGTTCCAGCGGAATATCCAGCATGCTGTATACAAATCCACTGTAAAAATCGACGTTGGCACTTACACCTTTGTAAATTTTACGCTTCTCAGCAATGACTTCCGGTGCCAGGCGCTCAATCATGGAATACAGGGCAAAATCTTTTTCTCTGCCTTTTTCAATCGCAAGTGCTTCTACAAAATGTTTGAATACGCGGGCACGCGGATCAGACAGGGAATATACGGCATGTCCCATTCCGTAGATCAGACCTTTTCGATCAAACGCCTGCTTATCAACCAGTTTTCCAAGGTATGCTTTTACTTCGTCTTCATCACCCCAGTCAGATACTTCCCGACGGATCTCATCCATCATCTGAACGACCTTGATATTGGCACCGCCGTGCTTCGGTCCTTTCAGAGAGGACAGTGCTGCCGCGATAACGGAATACGTATCGGAACCTGCCGAAGTAACAACACGTGTCGTAAATGTTGAGTTGTTTCCACCGCCATGCTCCATATGAAGCACCAGTGCAGCATCCAGAACCTGTGCCTCCAGTGCTGTGTATTTTTTATCCGGTCTGAGCATCAGCAAAATATTTTCCGCGGTGGACAGCTCCGGCTGCGGACGGTGAATATACAGGCTCTCATCCCGAAGAAAGTGATTATAGGAATGATAACCATATACGGCAAGCATCGGCATCTCACTGATCAGCTTCATACACTGCATCAGAACCGTCTGTAAAGAACTGTCGCTAATCCCGTCATCATAGGATGCCAGTGTCAATACACTTCTGGTCAGAGAGTTCATCAGATCGGCACTCGGTGCTTTCATAATAACGTCTCGCGTAAAATTCGTCGGCAGATGCCGTGCATTTGCCAGTGCTTCACAGAAAGTTTTCAACTGTGCCGGGGATGGGAGTTCGCCAAACAGCAACAGATAAGTAACTTCTTCAAATCCGTAACGTTTGCCCTCGAATCCTTTTACCAGATCAATGACATTGTATCCACGATACCAGAGATTACCATCACATGGGATCTTCTGTCCATTTTCCATTCGGAAGGATTCAATTTTTGATATATTGGTCAAACCGGCAACGACACCATTTCCATTTTTATCACGAAGTCCACGCAGCACACCGTTTGCGTCAAACAATTCAGCGGAAATCTGGTCTGTCACCCGACATTTCTGTGCATAATCTCTGGAAAAGTTATCCAGCATCTCTTTATCGTACATAGTTTCTCCTCCTGTTCCGTTATTCGATCAAACACCCATACTCTAACCATGGATGCAAAATGTATCTACACAAGTCAAACACTCTGAAAATTTCGTGTATACACTGACTGAAATAAGACACTTCTAGCACTCATGCTACCCTTTTGCTAATATTTTGTCAAATAAAAAAAGTATAAACAGATTTTTTATATCACACTTGAGTAATTTTAGCATACATATGTACGCTATTTTATTTCTATAAAACTAGGTAGAATACTTGTATAAGCAATTTATACGATTGTTTACTACTATTTATACGGGCAGAAGTTTCAGGAGGTTTCAACATGGATGTACTAAAAAGAATTGACGAGATTATGGCGAGACAACATTTAAACGATTATCAGCTTTCGAAACTGTCCGGATTATCAACTTCCACGATTTCTAATATGCGTAAGAGAAATACCATTCCTTCTATCGCAACATTAGAATATATCTGCGAATCTTTTGATATCACACTGTCACAGTTTTTCATGGATAATCAAAGTACATTATATCCGGTGAATGAGACGCAGAAAGAGTTTCTGGATTATTTTGTCCTCCTGTCAGATGAGCAGCAACAACTGATGCTGGAGGTCGTAAAAAATATTCGCTCCGATCTCACTCAAAAACCATATAAAAAGCCAAATACAGCGAAGGAATCATAGCTGATATACTTATTTCAGACAACAGATTTTAACGACGATTCTTTTCAAACCTTGTATGAAACATGGAAAAAGAACGTGCCTTACATATTAAGAGACACGTTCTTTTTCTGTTTATTTATCTTCACTTATCAGACCAGTATGCTTCAATACTTCTTCCACACGTTTGACCGGAATAATATGTAACTCTGCTTTTACTTCCTCTGCCACATCCTCCAGATCTTCGCGGTTATCATACGGGATAAATACGTTCTTGATACCGGCTCTCTGTGCCGCCATCAGTTTTTCAGGAAGACCACCGATCGGCATTACACCGCCGCGCAATGATACTTCACCCGTCATGGCAAATTCCGGGGAAATACCTTTGTTCAACAGCATAGATGTCAACGCTGTCACGATCGTAATACCTGCTGACGGACCATCCTTTGGAACTGCGCCTGCCGGCACATGGATATGCAGATCTGATTCTTTTAAGACTTCTGCCTCCTCCGGAAACATGGATTTCACCAGTGTCAGCGCGATCTGCACAGACTCTTTCATTACGTCACCCAGTTGTCCGGTTACTTTCACTTTTCCGTCACCGCGGATTTTTGCAGTCTCAATAAAGAGGATTTCTCCTCCTGCGCTGGTCCATGCCAGTCCGGTTACCACCCCCGGCTGTGCTTCCTGCATACGCACATCGTGATGTAACTGCTTACGTCCCAAAAATTCTTTCAGACGTTTTACCCCTACGGTAATACTCTTCTGCTCGCCTTTGACCAGTTTTACCGCTGCCTGACGGCACAGTGTCTCCAGTTTTTTCTTTAAACCGCGGACACCGGATTCCATTGTGTATTCACTGATGATCGCACGCATGGCATCGTCCGTTACCTTCAGATTCTGCTTTTTCAGTCCCATGGTGGACATCGCATTCGGAAGCAGATATTTTTTTGCGATTTCAAATTTTTCCACGGCGGTATAACCTGGGAACTGAATCACTTCCATACGGTTCAGCAATGGCTCCGGAATCGTATCAACAGAGTTCGCTGTACAGATAAACAATACATTTGACAGATCATACGGCACATTCATATAGTGATCAGTAAAACTGAAATTCTGCTCCGGATCAAGAACTTCCAGCAGCGCACTTGCTGGATCTCCGCTGTAATCATGGGACAGTTTATCCACTTCATCCAGTACCATGACCGGATTCGAACTGCCGCTGCGCTTCATGCCTTCCATAATTCGTCCCGGCATCGCTCCGATATAGGTTCTTCTGTGGCCACGGATCTCTGCCTCATCCCGGACACCACCAAGACTGATCCGCACATATTCCCGGTTCAGTGCTTTGGCAATGCTCTGGCAGATACTGGTCTTACCAGTACCCGGCGCACCGACAAAAAGCAGGATAGAACCAGACTGCTTCTTATTCAATGCCATCACCGCAATCTGCTCTATGATACGCTCTTTTACTTTTTTCAAGCCGTAATGCTGCTCATCCAGCACCTGCTCCGCCTGATTTAAATCAATTTCTACCGGCGCTGCCACTTTCCAGTTCAGGGAAGTCATAAAATCCAGATAATCATAGAGCAGACCGTATTCATGGCTGTCTTTGCCCTCCTGTTTCATACGGTTCAGCACCTTTTCCGCTTCTTTTCTGGCTTCCTCATTCATACCGGATTCCTGAATCTTTTTCTCAAATTTGCGGACATCGGAAATATTTTCCGGATGCATCTCATCTAACTGCTCCTGCAAAAATTCAATCTGCTTCTTCAAGGCAGACTCCCGGTAAACACGTTCATGTGTCTCCTGCTGCGCGCTTTCTGCCTCATCACTGACATGCGCCATCTCGATAAATTCATAAATGGACTGCTCAATCAGTTCTGTACGTTCCCGCACGGAATCTGAAGCAATGATCGCATATTTTTCCTCCGGCGTAATACTCAAATAAGCGGACAGCGCACAGATGATCTCTGTCATGTTACTCCAGTGCTGAATAAACGCCCGCGCCCAGACTCCCCACTGAAAACCGCTGACAAACTGGATCAGACTCTTTTTCGCTTCTTTATAAATCTCTTTTTCTTCTTCCTCCGGCAGATCTGCGATTTCGGAACAGATCGCTGCATCCGCGGTAAAAGCTCCATCCGTTATCTCTATGTCAGAAACATCCACACGATTGTGAACACGGATACTGATATTTCCCTCATCATCCACATTTTCTACGGTTCCTACCAGACCTTTTTCCTGAAAATCATCTACGATAAGGTCTTCCCGCTTCTTTTCTTCTTTCTGGATCAGAAACAGAATTTCTTCTCCCTTTTCTACTTTTTCAACCTGCATGCGTTCCAGAACGTCTTTTTTGAAATTAAATGTGACGCCCGGAAGGAGCAGTAAATCATATACTGGTAAAACTAACATACGATCGCCTCCTTCTGTTAGCAAAGTGTCCTATTGAGTGCTAATTATACCACATTTTTCGCATTTTGCAAGTTATTGACGGTAAACTGCAGGTTGAAAAATGGGAAATCCGATACATTATGACAAGTTGAAGTTTTATTTAGGTTGTGAACAGAAAAAAGAAATCGTCACCTCACGCAGGCTAAAATGCCTGCTTTGAGGAGAAGATTTCTTTTTTCTGCATTTACGTTACTGAATAAACTTGCCCATATTCACTCTTAACTGAAATAGAGAACTTCAGCTATTTTTTCTTGGAACGCGATTATTAGCGGACAAGACAAAATAGCTGGAGTTCTCTTCATATACTTACATACTTACGTTGAGGCACCATTTTTCTTTTGTGCCTCCAGAAGTTCTCCGATCAGGCGATTTTTCGTTGTTGACTCCTGCATATATGTCTCACTGAGCTGCTTTCCTGCCAGCTCCATTTCTGCATGCAGATCTCTGGCTGACAGCAACCGACAGCCCTCGCCACGGATGATGACCTGCTCCAGTCCATCGGAAGTTGCCACCGTGACCTGATATTTTGACGCATTGGTATGTGCAAATTTTTCAATATACTGATCGGCAGTTTCTGCTTCTTTTGTAAATACGACATGAATGTTGTGATAATCGAAGCATTCTGTCTCATGTCCGATCACACGGTATGCATCGAACACAGCAATGACTTCGATCTGCTTCATACCCTGATAGTTACACAGCTTGTCTAATAAAATACCTCTGGCAGAATCCATATTTTCTCTTGCAAGGTCTTTGAGTTCATCCCAGGCAAAGATGATATTGTAACCGTCCACCAGCAGATATTCCTGTTTTTTCGGCTGTGATGTAAAATTTCTGGTAACAGATTCCGTCCGACTTTCCACTCTGCGCCGGCGTACAACACCGTTTCTGCGGGTTCGAGCGCCGCTGTTTGCATAAAATGTTTTTTCCAGAATGGCATCTACTTCATCCACACCGATCCACTCATCCATGACACTTCGTGTTGCCCGTTCCGGAAGTTCTTCCCTTTTCACGGTTTCCGGCTGCCATCCTTCCACATGCATATGCTCTTTTACTTCGTTCCATGGAACTGTAAAACCTGCACCATGCGCACAAAATACCGAACCGGATGGATTGGCTGTATCGTGTTCCGCATCATATCCAATCGCATCAATGACTTCTGCCGCATTATGGCATGGCGCATAGCCATCCAATGTGAGGAAAATACGTCCGAAGCCTTTCGTGTAAGCTGCCACTTCTTTCGGATAATCCTGCATTTCACTGACTGGCGCGCGTCCGGTCAATACCGAAAGCCCTCCCTGTGCCTGTGTAATTTCAAAAGTGCCGTTCATTTTTTCAATATCTGTCATTGCCCGCCCAATCATCTGCTCCGGGAGTTCTATCCGAAATTGATAATATGGCTCTAACAATACCGATTCCGCTTCCATCAAACCCTGACGAATAGCACGGTAAGTCGCCTGACGGAAATCTCCGCCCTCGGTATGTTTCTGATGTGCCCGACCGGCGATCAATGTAATTTTCATATCTGTGATAGCAGATCCTGTCAGTACGCCACGATGTTCCCGCTCCAGAAGGTGCGTCACGATCAGGCGCTGCCAGTTTTTATCTAACATATCCTCGCTACAATCTACGTCAATCTGTAACCCGCTGCCTGCCGGAAGCGGCTCCAGTAATAAATGCACTTCCGCATAATGACGCAACGGTTCAAAATGTCCGACGCCCTCCACCGTATTTGCAATCGTTTCTTTGTATACAATATGGGATTTTCCAAAAGTAACATCTATGCCAAAGCGCTCTGCAATAACGCTCTGTAAAATTTCTGTCTGGATTTCTCCCATGATCTGTGCCTGAATCTCCTGTAACTGCTCATCCCAGACGATGTGCAGTTCTGGCTGTTCTTCTTCCAGCAGTTTCAGTTTTGGCAGCATCAGCGCCGGATCACAGCCTTCCGGGAGACAAACCTGACAGGTCAGAACTGGCTCTAACAGCGGTGGCAGCGTTTCCGCTTCTTCTCCCAGTCCCTGTCCAGGATAGGTCTCTGCAAGCCCGGTGACCGCACAGATTTCTCCGGCTTCTGCCCGCTGACGGACTTCGTATTTTTCGCCGGAATATACACGAATCTGGTTGACTTTTTCCAACACGTCATCTTCCCCGTCTGACTTCGTGCGAAGAAGATCTTTTACTTTTAATACACCGCCGGTTACTTTTAAATGCGTCAGACGGTTGCCCTGCTCATCCCTGGAAATCTTGTACACTTTTGCAGAAAATTCCGATGGATAGGTATCTTCTTCCGTCCAGAACTCAAATCCATTTAAAAAGGTTTCGATTCCTTCCATTTTCAGGGCAGAACCAAAATAACACGGAAATACTTCTCTGTCCCGGATCATTGCCCGAATCTGCGCCTCAGACACCGTTCCGGTTTCCAGATATGTTTCCAGTGCTTCCTCCTGACAGGTTGCCAGTTCCTCATACCATGTTTCCAAAGATAAAACACTCTGATCTGTATTCATTCCAGAGTCCATCGTCTGCTTAGCATCATAATCCTTTTTCGCGTCTGCAACGTCTGCTATCACTGCATCTGCCAAAACGGACGAAGCGGAAAAGTCAATGCATCCTTCGGATAACCGTTCTTTTAATTCGGTCATCACAGCTGCCTGATCCGCTCCCGGCTGATCCATTTTATTTACAAAAAAGAACGTTGGAATCTCATACTGCTGCAACAGATTCCACAGTGTCTGCGTATGTCCCTGCACACCATCTGATCCACTGATCAGCAGCACTGCGTAATCCAGCACCTGAAGCACACGCTCCATCTCCGCAGAAAAATCCACATGCCCCGGTGTATCTAATAATGTCAGATCCGTGTCGCGCCAAGTCAGTTCCGCCTGTTTGGAAAAAATCGTAATTCCTCTGGCACGCTCCCGCTCATCGGTATCCAGAAATGCATCTTTTGTATCTACTTTTCCAAGTTTTCGAATTGCTCCGGAAGTATACAAAAGTGCCTCTGACAGCGTGGTTTTTCCGGAATCCACATGCGCCATCAGTCCGGTACAGATGTGTTTTCTTCTATTTGTATTTGCCATATATCTCACTTACCTCATAATTTTAAGAATGTCCTCTGCATTCCTCATCCAATTGCGCTCATTGTACCATAATTTTTTATACAAGTCGACTGTTGCGATTTTGATTTACTTTGGCATAGATTCCCACGGAATGGCAATACTTGCAAAAAAGATAGTTTCTGTGAGGTTTTTAATTATGAAAATTGTATTTATTGTACCTGCTTCCGACCTGCGCCGGATTCCTCTCTATCGTCTTGGTGGGAAAATTTACGGACAGTCCAACTCCATCACAGGTCCGTTGATCCTTGGTGGCATTTTAAAAAAAGCCGGGTATCAGGTGGAAGCCTATGAAGAATTAAACGCCCGCCTGCCGTTAAAACATCTGCTAAAGGATACGGATATTTTCTGCCTGTCACTGATGACCTCCAATGCTCCCAGAGGTTATGAACTGGCAGACATCATCCACAAACATTCCAATGCCCGCGTGATCATGGGCGGTATGCATCCGACCTGGCTTCCCGAAGAAGCCCTGCAGCATGCAGATCAGGTCATTGTCGGGGAAGGCGAAAAAGTTATTTTAGATGTAGTGGAAGGACGTTTAAACACCCGGATCGTGCAGGGGATCTCTCTGACCAATGTGGATGAGGCACCATTTCCAGATTATTCGATTCTGAAAACACCCTGCGTCGCGGCAAATGTTATTTCCACCAGAGGATGCCCCTACCGCTGCACGTTCTGCACCACGTCCCGCATGTTTGCCCCTTACCGACAGCGCAGTGTGGATAACGTCATTGATGAGATCCGCATGTATAAACAAATGGGCTTTCGCTATCTGAATTTTGAAGATGACAATTTTACCGCGGACAAAGAACGGGCAAAAGATATCTGCCGCCGGATGATCGCCGAACATCTTACGTTCAAAGAGAGCTTTTTCTTTGGGCGAACGGATCTGGCGAATGATGCGGAATTATTGCAGCTTTTACATGACGCGCATCTGACCAGAGTGTTGATCGGCATTGAATCGCTGAACCAGAATGCCTTAGATGAGATCCATAAAGGACAGAATATCGAAGATATCCGAAAAGCCGGTGCTGCCTGCGAAAAATACAAAATCCGTATGATTACAAGCATCGTTCTTGGACTGGATGAAGATACAAAAAAAGACATGGACAGAAGTGTTGCTTTCGCAAAATCTATCCATGCCTATCAGTTACAACCTGCTATTTTGACACCCTTTCCCGGCACACCAGTTTACGACCAGTTTTGTCAGGATCACCGTATGATCACCAGCGACTGGAGCCGCTTTGACATGATGAATGTCACCTTTCTCCCCAAGCATATGTCGCCTTGGGAATTGCAGGAAACTTTTTATGAAGCGTCCAAATATTTTTATGATTTCAAATCCGTGAAGGATATCCGTCAGATTTTTGGTGCCGAATATGCCTTCCGCCGGTTCGGACTGGCAATCATGGCACGACTGGGTGTCTTTGGCGCACATGTGGCTTCAAAAGTTGCCAAAGGATCTGTGTATTATGATCTGAGGCATTACTCCAGCAAAGAGTCTACTGCATCCGCATCAAAAGTAACGGATGTCACATGATCTACCTCGATCTGGTACAGTGCATTTGCAGCGATATGCTCTGCTGCCTGCTCCAGATCACGGATACCGGTTGTGTTCTCATATTTTTTCACAACTGCATCTAAGCCTTCCGGTGTCACGATGCACTCGTCCTCACTCATGCCCATACGTTTTAATACTTTCGGCAGTGAAAAACGGGCGAAAATTGTCTTTTTCTCCTCCGGTGTATAATCCGGAATCTCAATGACTGCAAAACGTGACATCAACGGTGCGCTGATGCGGTCTTTGTCATTGGCAGTTGCGATCGGATATACGCCAACCGTCGGAACCATGCATTCCATGTAGTTATCCGTAAATCCAAGGTTATCCAGCAAGGTCAGCAGTACATCTGCCGGATTGCCATTTCCTTTTCCATTGGAAGCCTTATCTAACTCATTGATGATAAATACCAGTCCGGATTCTCCTGCTGCGGAAAATGCCTCCATGATAATACCCGGCTTTGCATTGGCATAAACACGGGAACTTCCGGTCAGCTGCTCCGGATCATGGATGGAACTCATGTCCAGCGTGGTCCACGGCAGTTTCAGAATACGTGCTACCGCATAGGCAATCTGGGATTTTCCGGTTCCGGCAGGTCCGATCAGAAGCAGACCATAAGCCGGCAGTGTATGGGTACGGTTGATCTGGATGATTGTCTCGATGATACGCTGTTTTACACGCTCCATACCATATAATTCTTCATCCAGAATCCGACGTGCTTCTTCCGGGTCGATTGCTTCAAAATAATTGCTCTTCCAACGGATGTTCATCATAATAGAAAGAGCACGCTGTGCATGACGGCGCTCCTCCGCGGAAACTTCATGGGAACGGGCAACTGCCAAATTTCGACGCGCCCACAGACGAATGTTATCCGGCAAAGTGCGTCCTGCACAGTTCATAAAATCTGTGATACTCTGCAGACTGGTCAGCTTCATGCTGTCGCCTTCTTCTTCCTGTTCTTCTTCGTCAAACACCTCTGTCGGTGCGTTGCTGGCAAACAGACGCTCCATCATAAACTGTAAAAATCCGTCCTCAGCGGACAGTTTTGTGCCACCTCCAAAGGCAATCTCACGGATCTTGTATACAGCATAACCATCTGGACGGTTTTCTCCGGAAAGGCGTACGGTAATATGGTTTTCACCAAGCCAGCGCAACAGGCTGACAAAACGTGCATCAATCTGTAAAATATCCGCACTGATCTTGCCATCTTCTTCCTCAAATTCAAAGGAAGTGCGTTTTACAGGATTGGTAAAAACACCACATGAATGATGCTTCCACTGGCGAATCTTGTTATCCAGTAACAGAATCGGAGATTCTGCGGATGCTTCGGAAGCATTGGAAAAAACCATGGTGTAAGTACATTTTCCATGTGAATTTTTATCTGGTTTATTATTAAAATCAAATACAGGCATGAAATTTCTCCTTCGTATGTTTTTATCATATGTTTTATAATCTCTATCAGTATAGCACTGCTTCCGATATTAGAAAAGTGTAAAATCGCTTATTCTTCTACTGGCACCTGACGTAATTCACCGGTTACGGAATCCATGATAAATCCAGTGATCGTGATATCCTTTGGCATCAGTGTGTGATTTTTCAATGCAATCACGGTATCTCTGACAGACTGCTCCACACATTCAAAGCCACCAAGCCATTTTTCCAGATCAATACCACTGTTTCGCACAATATTGATATGTTCCTGTGAAACGCCTCTGTGTGTCAACTCTTCCAGAAGTTTTCCACCATCCATACCCTGTACCCCACAGTCTGTATGTCCGATAACCATAACTTCTTCTACACCAAGCTCAATAATCGCTACTAACAGGCTTCGAACCACACTACCGTATGGATGTGTGATCACGCCGCCGGCATTTTTTATAATTTTTGCATCGCCATTTTTCAGACCAAGTGCTGCCGGAAGTAACTCTGTCAGACGTGTATCCATACAGGTCAGAATTGCCAGTTTTTTGTCCGGATACTTGCTGGTCAGATACGGTTCGTATGCTTTATCCTCCACAAATTTCTTATTGTACTCCATAACTTCGTTAATCATTGGTACTCCTCCTCGATATACTTTAAATTTCTTTAAGTTATATAAATTTCCAAAAAAAGTGCAAATCACGTTTGATTCAAGTCGAACGCACGTGAGACTTGGTGCGTGATTCTGGTCAGCGCAAGCTGACATCTTCTTTTCAGAATCACTGCACTCTACACTCCGTTCCGGTCGGCGCAAAACCATTGTCTCCCAGACAATGTGCGCCCTCGCGGAGCATTTATCTCAGTCGAAGATTGAACTCCCACTGAGAAATACTTGTTACTACTCACCACTTGCAGAAGTGGGAGTCTCAACTCAGACTGAGATAAATTCTTTTCCATACTTTTTTAATCTATATAAATCTGCAAAAAGTATGCTTTTTACTTACATGAAGCTTTTTCTGTCATTCTATGTAATACAAAGCCATCCGAAAAATCATATTCCGAATGGCTTTGAAAATTTTACTTTAACAAGCTATCATATATACTTATCTGTCCCACTTATCACACAGCGCATTGATCTGATCCGCAAACTTCGCCATATCTTTATTTGCGATTTCTTTATTTTTATGAATTACTGCGATCAGGCGCTGACCTGCTGCCAGTAACCGGTCAAATACACTGTTTCCAGCTTTCTTGGTCTTACGTTTCTCTGCCAGTTTTCTGCTGCCCTGTACCACGCACAGATTCTGCTGCAGATCATAAATATCACCGCTATACGGTGCAACCGCGTCCACACCAACCACTTCTTTTAAATGTGCCGCAAAATTATCCGTTACCTGATCCTGTCCATGAACCACAAATACCCGTTTTGGTTTCTGCTTCATGCCCTGTACCCATGCGGTCAGATGATCCTTATCCGCATGACCACTGATGCCCGGCAGATTCAGGATTTCTGCATTGACATGCACTGTCTCACCGAAAAGTTTTACCTCTTTTGCGCCGTTCAACAGCTGATAACCTAATGTACCCGGAACCTGATAACCAACAAATACGATGGTACACTCTTCCCTCCACAGATTATGTTTCAGATGATGGCGGATACGACCTGCCTCACACATTCCGGAAGCAGAAATAATTACCTTCGGCGTCTTGATAAAATTGATGCCTCTGGATTCATCACTGGAAACCGTGGTCTTTAATCCCGGAAAACCAATCGGGTTCACACCACTTTTGATCATTTCCAGATCATCTTTACGGAAACATTCCAGCACATTTTTATTGAAAATATTTGTTGCCTCAATAGCCAGCGGACTGTCCACATACACCTCAAAATTCTGGAAAGAGGACAACATCTGCTCCTGTTTAATTTTGCGCAGATAATACAGCATTTCCTGGGTACGTCCTACGGAAAATGCCGGAATAACCACATTTCCGCCTCTGGCAAATGTCACCGCCAGCACCCGGGCAAGTTCAGATGCATAATCAGGTGGCACGTCATGATTTCGATCTCCATAAGTGGACTCCATGATCAGATAATCCGCGGATTCCGGAATTTCCGGATCACGAATCAGCGCACGATTACCGTTTCCAATATCACCGGAGAAAATCAGTTTACACTCATCCTCCCCTTCTTTTGCCCACATTTCAATAAAAGAAGATCCAAGCAAATGTCCCGCATCACGGAAGCATACGGTCAATTCGTCACACACATGCACTTTTTTGTCATAATCACACGGTACAAAATAATTCAAAACGCCCTGTGCATCGTTTACACTGTACATCGGAACCACTTCCGGCTGTCCGGCTCTGCGGGCTTTCCGGTTTCTCCATTCCGCCTCAAACTCCTGAATGTGCGCACTGTCTTTTAACATAATGTTACAGAGCTGCGTGGTGGCATTTGTGGCAAAAATCTGTCCCCGGAAACCTCTTGCATACAAAAGCGGCAGTAATCCGGAATGATCAATGTGTGCGTGTGTCACAAACACATAATCAATCGCTGCTGCATTTACCGGAATATCCTGATTTTCGTAGATGTCTGCCCCCTGCTCCATACCACAGTCCACCAGAATATGTTTTTCTCCGATCTTCAGATAATGACAACTACCTGTTACCTCATGCGCTGCACCAATAAATTCTATCCTCATAGAAAAACCCCCTTCTACATTGTATTCCTTTTCCTCATATGCTCTTATGTAATAAGAATAAAATCATACAGTTCCATATTTATCAGATGTTACCTTCCAACTTATCTCTACAAATTTCATTCTTATTATATTCCTGTCCAGCGTTCCAAATTTATCAGTTGTTACACGAAAAACTATCTTTCCGCTTTTTATCTATTTTTTCTTATTCATCAAACAGACTATTTCTCATCTTCCTGCCCCTGCAGATAATAGATAAACTGCTGCGCAGTTCTTCCGGAAATTCCGCCATGGCTCAGCTCCCATTTATTTGCCTCTGCTTTCAGCTCATCCTCAGACATCTTGATGCCTGCTTTTGCTGCCAGATGGATCACAATGTCAAAGTACTCTTTCTGGCTCGGTTTGGAGTAATTGATCGTAACACCAAAACGATTAACCAGAGAAAGCTTCTCCTGCATTGTATCGGAACGATGCATTCCCTCATCCTGCTGCACATCGTTACGGTCGCTCCATGTCTCACGGATCAGGTGACGACGGTTGGATGTCGCATAGATCAGAATATTATCCGGTTTCGTCTCAACACCACCTTCAATGACTGCTTTCAGGAATTTATATTCAATCTCAAATTCCTCAAAAGAAAGATCATCCATATAAATAATGAACTTGTAGTTTCTGTTTTTTACGGCTGCAATAACATTTGACAGATCTTTGAACTGATGTTTATAAATCTCGATCATGCGCAGTCCCTGATCGTAAAACTCATTGACAATGGCTTTAATACTGGTTGATTTACCGGTTCCGCTGTCACCAAAGAGCAGCACATTGTTTGCTTTTTTGCCTTCCACGAAAGCACGGGTATTATCCACCAGTTTTTTCTTCTGGATCTCATAGCCAACCAGATCAGACAGCATAACTTTGTCCATATTGTTGATCGGTAAAAATACAAGTTTGCTATCGGTACGATCCTGAATACGGAACGCTTTGTTTAATCCAAACATGCCAACACCGTAATCACGGTAAAATTCAGTTACTGCGGTGAAAAATCCTTCCACATCTTTTGCCTGCTCCATGCGGCTGCTCAATGCCTGTACTTTTTCGCTGACATTTTTATTGTACATCAATTCTTTTTTCTCAATGGCATGATAATTGGAAATCTGTGTAAAGCAGTCAATACCAAGGGATTTCTCAATTTCAGAAAAATCATACTCAAACAGATTTTTGATGGCTGCAAAATCATTTCTCGCAAAATGGTTGACACTTCCATCGTTTGCACCGATTTTTTCACAGGTGATGCTGAACGGATTTTCATTTGTAATAAGGAAGTAAGCCAGATAATTGTGCCACAGATTTTTATCAAATCCGAAATCTGTTGCTACCGTCAGCAAACGTTTGATCTGTGTATACACCTTGCGGATCAGCACCGCGTTGCTCTGGGTGCCCTCCTCAAATTCCCGGAAAATCTCACCCATCTGGTATAAAATACAATCCTCGTCTATATCTCCATACATAATTAATTTTGCAATATCTCTGTACATCCTGAAACCTCCTGTACGTTTTCTTTTTTATGGTTCCTCCAGGAAAATTGTCTTCTGTCCGTCCCCTGTCACACAATGGGATTTTCATCTCGCACTTTTCTTCTGTAGAACTGTTTATGCTTTTTTAATAGTTTATACCCTTTTTTCCACTTTGCCAATAGTTGTATTTTTCTTTCTGATAAGGTATCATAGAAAATATGAAAACGAATCTTTTTTTATTGTAAGAGCTGCAGGATTTGCATAAATTTCCAAAATATACAAACGCCTTTTGTGCTGTTTTGCTCCATCCATATCTTGCAATAAGAATATTGGAACATTCATGAATTATAAATACAGGCACCGATCTTTGCCTGATGTAACAAAGGAGATTTTTTATATGCCAAATTCAAACTGGAACGACGTTGGTGATAAGATAAAAGATGCCGTTGACTCTGCCATCTCCACCGGAGATTTTACAAATTTGAGCCGATCCATCGGAGACGTGATCAACGACACCATAGACAACGTAAAAAGTTCCGTAAAAGTTTCTGTGAAAACTTCATACAGTTCTAATCCGTACTACAAAACGGTACACACCCGTCCGGCTCCGGATCAACCTCAGATGCCTGAACTGTATAACAAACGTCCGGGGGGACAGGCAGGTGCCATCATCAGCATGGCTCTGGGATATTCTATTGGAATTTTCACACTGGCAGGACTGATCACATTTACAGCACTCAGTGCTGCAGTTTCCCATATGTTTATTGTTCCGGTCATTATTTTTGGTGTACTCGCAGCGACAGGATTCACGTTGGGTATCAATGGCACCAAAAAAATTCGCCTGCTGAACCGCTACAGAAGCTATGTACGCCAGATTGATCACCATTTAAGTGTGCCGCTTCAGCAGCTCGCGGACCGCAATCATAAATCCATAGCATTTATTGCAAAAGATCTGCAAAAAATGATCAATCAGCATCTTTTTTATGAAGCCCATGTGGATACACAGGACAATTATTTTCTGCTTTCCGACCAGGCTTACGAAGAGTACCGCACCGCAAGACTGGAATATTATGAAAAGAAAAAAATCATGGAAAAAGAACAGGAAGAACACAAAGTATCTGCGGAATGTCAGAAACTGATCGACGAAGGACAGGCTTATGTCCGCCATATCCGTGAATGTAATGATGCCATTCCGGGAGAAGAAATTTCCCGCAAGCTGGATAAAATGGAGCAGCTGGTACAGCGTATTTTTGACGAAGTCCGAATTCATCCGGAAGTCGCTCCTGATCTGCAGAAAATGATGAATTATTATCTGCCAACCACCTCAAAACTGCTGAATGCTTATCGCGAACTGGACAAACAACCAATTGCAGGAGAAAATATCAGCAACACCAAAGCAGAAATTGAGCAGACGGTTGATACTCTGAATGTAGCATTTGAGAAACTGCTGGACAGCTTATTCGCAGACTGCGCTTGGGATATTTCTTCTGATATCTCCGTGCTGAACACGATGCTGGCACAGGAAGGCTTAAAAGAAGATGATTTCACACTTAACAATAAGTAATTTCGGGAATTGTTCTTACTTTTTGTAGTTCTATTATGAAACAGGTAAATATCTATATTTTTATTGATTTTCGCAATAAAATATAGTCAAATTACAAGCGCATATTGTTATGAAAATCAATAACAAGATTATTATTTAAGGAGATAAAATTACTATGGACAACGAATTCAAAGATTTTACAACCACACCAACACTGACTTTCGATGTGGCTCCGGAGACAAAAGAAGCACCGGCTGCAACTGCTGCTTCTGACCTTGCAGAACAGGTTTCTGATCCGGCTTTCAGCGAAAAAAATCTGACACCGGAAGAATTACAGATGGTCAATGACTTTTCTGAAAAAATTGATCTGCACAATTCGCAGGCAATCTTACAATATGGCGTTGGCACACAAAAGAAAATGGCTGATTTCTCTGAAGCAGCACTGAACAACGTTCGTACCAAAGATCTTGGCGAAGTAGGTGACATGCTTTCTTCTCTGGTGGTCGACCTGAAGAGTTTTGATATCACAGAGCAGGATAAGGGCTTCAAGGGATTATTCAAGAAATCCTCTAACAAGATTACTGCCATGAAAGCAAAATATGACAAAGCAGAGGTAAACGTAAACAATGTATGCACCGCTTTGGAAAATCATCAGGTAACTTTGATGAAAGATATTGCCCTGTTGGATAAAATGTATGCTGTCAACCTGACTTACTTCAAAGAACTTTCCATGTATATTCTTGCAGGAAAGAAAAAATTAGAAGAAGTCCGCACCGGTGAGCTTGCCGCTGCTGTTGCAAAAGCAGAGACCTCTAATCTGCCAGAAGATGCACAGGCTGCAAAAGATCTACAGTCCATGTGTGACCGTTTTGAAAAGAAAATCCATGATCTGGAGCTGACAAGAATGATTTCCATTCAGACTGCTCCGCAGATCCGCATGGTACAGAATAATGATACACTGATGGCAGAAAAAATCCAGTCCACCATTGTTAATACGATTCCGCTCTGGAAAAGCCAGATGGTACTTGCCCTTGGCATTGAGCACTCCGCACAGGCTGCCAAAGCACAGCGTGAAGTAACAGACATGACAAACGAGCTGCTTCGTAAGAATGCAGATATTCTCAAAACTGCTACGATTGATACAGCCAAAGAATCTGAACGCGGTATCGTGGATCTTGAGACATTGAAACATACCAATGAGTCTCTGATCAGTACATTTGATGAGGTATTGAAGATTCAGACCGAAGGTCGTGAGAAACGCCAGACTGCAGAAGCTGAGATGCAGCGTATGGAGAATGAACTCAAGAAGAAACTTCTCGAAATTCATGGTTAATTTTTATTGACTAAGTTCTCTCTTTTATTAAAAAATATTTTGTACTTTACTCCCCCTTTTTTCAGTGTATATATGCGCTGAAAAAGGGGGTTTTCGATAGCATGTTGACTCATTTACATTCATTATATCACAAAACTGCTATTTACTCTGATTAATAACGCCATTATTTTGTAAGTACATAAAAAACTCCAGACACTGCTGCTATTAGCAACACCAACTGGAGCTTTTAATATTATTTTATCAAAACTTTATCACTATGTTTTACCGCTACACTGGGAATACAATTTTAATTTCCGTTCCTTTTCCAAGTTCACTTTCAATTTTCAGTTCTGCCTTATGCATCACCGCAATGTGTTTTACGATTGCAAGTCCCAAGCCAGTTCCACCCGTCTGTTTTGACCGACTCTTATCCACACGATAAAAACGTTCAAAAATTCGTTCCTGATCTTCCTTAGATACACCAATTCCAGTATCTTTCACAGCTACAAATGGATGCTGATCTTCCTTTCCAATTGTGACATTGACCGAACCACCAGAATGATTATACCGAATCGCATTGTCACACAGATTGTATATCAATTCTTCCATCATACGACGGTTTGCCTGAATCACCTCTGTATCTCCTTTCACACGCACAACTACATGATGCTTGTTTGCCTGCATCTCAAGCATATCGCGGCAATTCAATGCCATTTCATACAGATCTACCGCTTCTGTATCCACACATTCTTCTACAGAATCCAACTGAGACAGACGCAGAATATCATTGATCAGTGTCAACAGACGCTGCGAACTTTTATGAATTTCTCCGGCAAAACGCACGGTATCTTCCCCCTGCGCAATCCCGGATTCAATCAATTCCGCATAACCGGAAATAGATGTCAGTGGCGTTTTTAATTCATGGGATACATTTGCCGTAAATTCCTGCCGCATTTTTGAATTTCGTTTCAGCTCCCGATGCTGCTGATTAATCGTCTCGATAAACGGCTGAATTTCCGGATAGGCCTGTATCTCACTTACTTTTTCCACATCTACTGCCAGCATTTCAATCGGCTCAATAAAGCGCTTCGTCATAATATGACCCAAAATCAGACACAGTACAAAAATCCCTGCAAAAATCGCGATACTTTCCGGGATCAGATACAAACTCATTTTTGCCACATATGGAATATCTCTGGATACTCGGATAATGCAGCCATTATCTAATTTTTCCGCATAATAAAAAGATAAAGTACCAATCGTATTCGAATGTCTCGTTGCTTTTCCTTCGCCATTTTTCAATGCCTGTTGAATCTCCGGTCGTTCCATATGATTTTTCATCTTGCTTGCATTGGCTTTGCTCTCATAAAGCACGTTTCCATCCGCATCAACCAACGTAATGCGCAGCCCGTCTGCATTAGCATCATAATTCTGCTCCAATGTTTCTACGATATAATCTGAACTTGCCAGTACATGTACATCCGTTTGAAGATCCTGAAAAATCTGTTTCTGCAACATCATAAAATATGCCCAAAATGTCAGTCCGATCGTCAGTAAGATGGCAAGTGCCGCAATACCAACTAAATTTTTATGAATTTTCTTTCTCATGCCTTCTGCCTCATCTATTTATCTAAAAAGCAGATCCAAGACATTCATATGGTTCTTGCTATACTCTGACATATACCAATTGCATCTGCTTTTCAAAAGTTTTTAGTTTCTAATATGATTCAGGCTATATCCTACATTTCGAACAGTCTGAATCAATTTTCCGGATGGTCCCAGTTTCTGACGTAATGTCTTGATATGCATATCAAGTGTACGGGATTCACCGGTAAAATCCATGCCCCAGATTTCTTCCATCAGACGATCTCTGGTCAATACGATACCTTCATTCATGATCAGATATTTCAGCAATTCATACTCTTTATAGGTCAGATCACATTTTCCCTGTGCAGTATGTACCGCGTGTTTGCTGTCATTCAGAGTAATATCTTCAAACTCGTAAACTTCTTTTTTATGGATAGAAGCACTTCTTCTCAGTAATGCTTTTACTCTGGAAATCAGTTCCATAACACCAAACGGTTTTGTCAGATAATCATCCGCACCAAGATCCAGCCCTTTTACCTTGTCCAACTCTGTCGTTTTTGCCGTTACCATAATAACTGGGACAAGCACTGTACTGTGATTCAGACGCAGTTTTTTCAAAATCTGTAATCCATCCTCATCCGGTAACATAATATCCAGTAAAACCAGATCCGGAATCTGCTCATCCAAAGCCGCATAAAAATCTTTGGTACATTCAAATCCACGTACTTCATAACCGGAATTCTTCAATGCAAAGCTCTCGATTTCCTGAATATTCTTATCATCTTCCACAATATAAATCATCATATCTTCCCACCTCATCTACTTCAACTAACTGACACCACATGTCTATTACATTTTACTTGTTGTTCCTCTTATCTCTGCTATTTAAGCTTTTTCTGTTTGCTAATCCTAACTAGCTTATTTTATTTATCATTATAAAGACACCCCGTAAAATGAAATCATATTCTAAGTAAATTTTATGTAAAAAATTTTACATACATTATACCACATAAAGGCGCAGCGGCATAGACGCAGTGGCGATCCCAAATTTAAGGTCAGTTACAAAGTGTGGATAAAGAAAAAGTGGTATTTTACCTCAGCGTGCGATTGTTCGCCGCGGAGGTAAAATACCACTTTTTCGTCCTAAATATTAAATTCTAAGCCACAAGGCAAATTTTATTTAGCTGCAAGAGCTTTTTTGATCTCCTCAGTAAGAAGTGGAACGATCTTGTTCAGATCTCCAACGATACCGTAATCAGCTACATCGAAGATAGGAGCATCTTCGTCTTTGTTGATTGCGATGATGAGATCAGACTCTTCCATACCAGCTACGTGCTGGATTGCTCCGGAAATACCGATTGCAAAGTAAACCTGCGGACGAACTGTTTTACCAGTCTGACCAACCTGCAGATCCTGTGGTTTCCAACCAGCATCTACTACTGCACGAGAGCAGGATACGGTACCACCAACAACCTCAGCCAGCTCTTCGAGCATTTTGAAGTTCTCCGGTGTTCCAACTCCACGGCCACCAGATACAAGGATCTTAGCGTCCTGGATATCAACAACGTCAGATACATTTTTAACGATGTCAAGAATCTCAACATATTTGTTGTCCGGTGTGAATCCTGGGTTGTACTCAACAACTTCCGGATTAGCATCAGCGATCGGCTCGATCTTCTGCATAACACCTGGACGAACAGTTGCCATCTGCGGACGGTTGTCCGGGCAAGCGATTGTAGCGATTGTGTTTCCACCGAAAGCAGGACGTGTCATCAGTAACTGATTTGGTTTCTGCTCTCTACCCGGCATTGGGTTCAGTGGGAAGTTACCGATCTCAAGGGATGTACAGTCTGCTGTCAGACCTGTCTGAACACGTGCAGATACACGAGGTCCAAGGTCACGACCGATAGCTGTTGCACCAACTAACATGATCTCCGGTTTGAACTCATTGATTACAGATGCAAGCGCATGTGTATATGGCTCTGTTCTGTATACCTCAAGCTCTTTGTCATCTACAACGATAACTTTGTCTGCACCATAAGCGCCAAGCTGAGCTGCAAGGTCTTTTACGTTATGTCCAATTAATACTGCTACTACTTTCTCATTTAAATCATTTGCAAGATCTTTTGCTTTTCCGAGTAACTCGAAAGCAATCGGGCTAATTTCATTATCTACCTGCTGAGCGAATACATATACGTCTTTGTACTGCTCAATTAAGGATTGTTCCATTGCTGCCATTGTTATTTCTCCTTTCTCTTACAGTCCGCATACATGTTTCTCTGTCATCTTACCAAGCAGATAAGAAACAGCTTCTTCTGTATCCAGTGTGATTTTCTCTCCAGCACCTTTTCTTACTTTGTCGGATGCTTTTGCGATCTTTGTCGGAGAACCTGCAAGACCCATGTTTCCGTCTTCCAGAGTCTTCAGATCTGCTCTACCCATTGTAGCGATCTCTGCTTCGCATGCATCGAAGATTCCGCCCGGAGTCATGTATCTCGGGTCGTTCAGCTCTGCTAAGCATGTGATCAGGCAAGGCATCTGAGCTTTTACTACATGATATCTGTCGTCATACTGACGCTGAACTTTTACAGCATCTCCTTCGATCTCGATCTTACGAGCATAAGAGATAACCGGGATATCAAGGTGCTCAGAAATCTGAGGACCAACCTGAGCTGTATCACCATCGATAGCCTGACGGCCTGTGATGATCAGATCGTAATCGCCCATCTCACGAATTGCTGCTGCAATTGTAGAAGATGTAGCCCATGTATCAGCACCGCCGAGGCATCTGTCAGTTACAAGAACTGCATTGTCAGCGCCCATAGCTAATGCTTCGCGTAATGTATCGCCAGCTTTCGGAAGTCCCATTGTTAAAACAGTAACTTCTGCGCCGTACTGATCTTTTAATCTTAAAGCAGCCTCAAGACCTGCTTTATCATCTGGGTTCATGATTGTGAGCATTGCTGCTCTGTCAAGAGTTCCGTCCGGATTGAACTTAACTCCACCTGCTGTATCAGGTACCTGTTTAATACAAACAATAATCTTCACGATTGTTTTCCTCCTTACTTAAGTAATGCACCAGAAATAACCATACGCTGAACTTCGCTAGTTCCTTCGTAGATCTCTGTGATCTTAGCATCACGCATCATACGCTCAACATCGTACTCTCTGATGTAACCATAACCACCATGTAACTGTACGCATTTTGTTGTAACTTCCATTGCAACTTCTGCAGCGTAAAGTTTTGCCATAGCAGCTTCTACAGAATAAGAAACTTTAGCACCAGCCTGGTACTCGTCTTTCTTTAATGCAGCTCTGTATACCATTAACTGAGCAGCTTTTACTTTTGTAGCCATATCTGCTAACTGGAACTGTGTGTTCTGGAACTGAGCGATGCTTCTGCCGAACTGTTTTCTCTCTTTTACGTATGCGATTGTTGTCTCTAATGCACCCTCTGCAAGACCAAGTGCCTGTGCAGCGATACCGATACGTCCGCCATCCAGTGTATGCATAGCGATGTTGAAACCTTTACCCTGTTTTCCAAGAAGGTTCTCTTTCGGGATACGGCAATCTGTGAAGATTAACTCATATGTGGATGAACCACGGATACCCATTTTTTTCTCTTTTACACCAAAAGTAAATCCTGGAGTTCCTTTTTCAACGATGAAAGCAGAGATCTCTTTCATTGTTCTGCCACGTTTTTCAACTTTGCCTGTTACAGCAATTACGATATATACGTCAGCTTCTTTACCGTTTGTGATGAAGCATTTAGATCCGTTAAGAACCCACTCATCTCCGTCTAAAACAGCCTTTGTCTGCTGTCCCTGAGCGTCTGTACCTGCCATCGGCTCTGTTAAACCGAAAGCACCGAGTTTTTTACCGGAAGCAAGGTCCGGAACATATTTAGCTTTCTGCTCTGGTGTACCAAATGTAAGAATCGGGTCTACACACAGAGATGTATGTGCAGATACGATAACACCTGTAGTACCGCAAACTTTTGATAACTCCTCTACGCACATAGCGTATGTAAGGATGTCACAACCCTGTCCACCGAGTTCCTTCGGTACCGGGATTCCAAGGAAGCCATATTTAGCCATTTTGTCAACGGTAGCTCTTGGGAATTTTTCAGTTTCGTCAACTTCCTGAGCAAGTGGTTTTACTTCGTTCTCAGCGAATTCTTTGAAAAGGCTTCTTGCCATTTCATGTTTCTTACTTAATCCGAAATCCATTTTTTACTTTTCCTCCATTTTTAGTGAAGCACAGTCAAAACTCCAAAAGGCACCAAAGACATGTGTAGCAAAATGCACATGTCTGGCACCACTCTCCGATGTAATAATCGGAAATTGTTATTCCGACCGTTAACTTCTTATATATCTTATAAGGATTATACCCCTTATAATTCGAGAGTATTTATTCTATTCTTACTTGCTGTAATCGTAGAAACCTACGCCTGTCTTGCAGCCAAGTTTACCTGCACGTACCATTTTTCTAAGCAATGGAGCCGGACGATATTTAGGATCGCCTGTCTCAGAATAGATTACTTCCATGATAGCAAGGCAGATATCAAGACCAATGTAATCACCTAACTGTAAAGGTCCCATTGGGTGGTTAGCACCTAATTTCATTGCTGCATCGATATCTTCTACGCTTGCAACACCTGCTTCTAATACGCAGATACCTTCGTTGATCATCGGAACAAGGATTCTGTTTACTACGAAACCAGCTGCCTCGTTAACCTGTACCGGTGTTTTGCCGATCTCTTTGGAAATCTCAACGATTTTGTCTCTTAACTCATCCGGAGTATTTGCTCCCTGAATTACCTCGATCAGTTTCATTACAGGTGCCGGATTGAAGAAGTGCATTCCGATTACCGGTCTGTCAAGACCTGCACCGATCTCTGTAATAGATAATGAAGATGTGTTTGTTGCAAAAATACACTCAGCCGGAACGATCTCCTGAAGCTCTTTGAATGTCTGTTTTTTGATTGCCATATCTTCTAATGCTGCTTCAACTACTAAATCAGCATCTGTACAAATGTCTTTTGTACCTGTGGTAATTTTAGCAAGGATTGCATCAGCTTTGTCCTGATCCATTTTGCCTTTTGCGATTCTTTTCTCGAATCCTTTTGCGATTTTGTTCTTGCCGTTTGCAGCAAATTCATCATTGATATCGCATAAATATACTTCATAGCCTTCTGTCTGTGCAAAAGCCTGTGCGATACCAGATCCCATTGTTCCTGCTCCAATAATACCAACTTTCATGATATGTCCTCCTTATAATGAAATTATATACTAATATGAAACATTCCGACTGCCATACCCAAACAATCCTGTCCATAGATTAGTCATCACATATCTAAATTATTATATTTTTTGCTTCCATAGCAAATGTGTTAAATAACTAACGATGTCAGCTATTAAAATATCTCCGACATTTTCGCATGTCGCAATCATGCCGGAGATTCGTCCGGATTTTAAATATCCTTCTAATTTAATTTTTGAAAATTAAGCTTCTTTTTTAACGATTGTAGCACAACCCATTCCACCGCCGATACACAGTGTAGCAAGTCCGTATGTAACGTCTCTCTTCTGCATAGCGTGAAGCAGTGTAACAAGGATACGGCATCCTGAAGCTCCTACCGGATGTCCAAGTGCGATAGCACCACCGTTTACGTTTAAGATGTCAGAGCTGAAGCCTAACTCTTTCTGTACTGCTACAGACTGAGCTGCAAATGCCTCATTTGCCTCGATCAAATCCATGTCATCAATTGTAAGACCAGCGATCTTTAATGCTTTCTTTGTAGCCGGAACAGGTCCGATACCCATGATCTCCGGAGCGCATCCGCCAAGAGCACCTGCTACGAATGTAGCCATCGGTTTAACACCAAGCTCTTTTGCTTTCTCTTCGCTCATTACAACGATTGCTGCAGCACCATCGTTGATACCGGAAGCGTTACCTGCTGTAACAAGTCCGCCCTCTTTACCGGAGCAGCATTTTAATTTTGCAAGAGTCTCTTTTGTTGTGCCAGGACGTGGTCCCTCATCTTTTGTGATCATAACAGTCTCTTTTTTAACTTTAACCGGAACCGGAACGATCTCATCGTCGAATGCTCCAGACTCCTGAGCTGCTACTGCTTTCTGCTGGGAAACTGCTGCGAACTCATCAAGTTCTTCACGTGTTAATCCCCACTGATCACAAATGTTCTCAGCTGTGATCATCATATGGTAGTTATTGAATGCATCCCATAATGCATCGTTAACCATTGTATCAATCATAGTTGCATTGTTCATTCTGTAACCGAAACGTGCTTTCTTTAATGCATATGGAGCCATAGACATGTTCTCCATACCACCAGCTACAACGATATCAGCCTGACCAGCCATAATCATGTTTGCAGCCTCGTTTACACATTTCAGACCGGATCCGCATACTACGTTCAGTGTGAAAGCCGGAACCTCATTCGGGATACCTGCTTTGATAGATGCCTGACGAGCAACGTTCTGTCCCTGGGAAGCCTGGATAACGCATCCCATCATAACCTCGTCAACCTGCTCCGGAGCAACACCTGCTCTTTTTAATGCCTCTCTGATAACGATGGATCCTAACTCAACAGCCGGAGTATTTCCAAACTGTCCGCCCATTTTACCAATTGCAGTACGGCAAGCGCCTGCTAATACAACTTTCTTTGCCATTTTTTCTTCTCTCCTTCTTGACTTTTAAAATATACCTCTAGTAATTATGTTAAAAGAACAACGCTAGACATGCTATATTTTAGCACTATCATTTGTTTTTTGCAACGCTTCCTCCGTCATTTTTCCTAAATTTTCGAAGGAATTTTCGTTTACTTTTGTCATTTTTTTAACACAGTCGAAAGGGTGAAAAGTCATCGTAAGTCTGTTATTTTTTTAACAGAATTCTCCAAAAAAATAAGGATTCGCACACCTGAACCGGGTTTAGATATCCTTTTTTTCTTTTTCGATGGTTCCTCGCTCTTTTTGCTAAGGCTTTGAAAAATCTTACAAGTTAACTTTAACACACGTACGCGTACAATGCAATACCCACAATCAGGTAATTAAATTTCTTCCCAGTCCCTACATTACCACAAAGTTAGTGAAAAATCCACCCTTTTTGTGAAACTTTGATATTTTTTTAACAAATCTTGTTTTGGGTGGTTTAAAATTTACTGCTTAAGTTTTTTATAAAGAACTCCTGCCATTTTTTCTCAAGGAGCGATTGCTAGCGACTGAGACAAAATGGCAGGAGTTCCTATTCATACCTAACGTGGTAATTTTCAAGCCACCCTAAATTTAATTTTTAAAGATTTTTCACGGTCGCGATGTCGATCATCGTCATCTGATCATTTGCTGTCTCAAGACTGAGTGCCAGCGCATTTGCCGTATCCATAGATGTCAGGCAGTGAACACCTGTCTCAATGGCATTTCGACGAATGAGGAATCCGTCTCTGGATTTATCACGTCCCTGTGTCGGTGTATCGATAACAAGATCGATCTTGTGACCAAGGATCAGATCCATAACGTTTGGTGATTCCTGAGAAATCTTATTAACACGACGTGCATTTACACCATGATCCTGCAGATATTTTGCAGTACTTCTTGTAGCATAAATAGTGTAACCAAGTGCTTCGAAACGTTTTGCAACACCGACTGCCTCCGGTTTGTCCGCATCCTTGACTGTCATGATCATCTGTTTGTACTTCGGAAGCTGAATGCCAGCGCCGATAAATGCTTTGTACAATGCTTCGTTGAAGTTCTTTGCGATACCAAGGCACTCACCGGTGGATTTCATTTCCGGTCCAAGGCTGATCTCAGCTCCACGCAGTTTCTCGAAGGAGAATACTGGCATCTTGATGGCAATGTAATCTGCCTCCGGTGCCAGTCCCGGCTCATAACCCATGCCTTTGATGGTCTCACCAAGGATTACTTTTGTTGCCAGATCTACGATCGGGATACCTGTTACTTTACTGATATATGGTACGGTTCTGGAAGAACGCGGGTTCACTTCGATGACATATACTTCCTCGTTCATGGCGATGAACTGAATGTTGATCAGTCCTACGACATGAAGTGCTCTTGCCAGACGTTTTGTATACTCTACGATGGTCTCTTTTACATGATCGCTGATGGTCGGTGCCGGATATACGGAAATACTGTCTCCTGAATGTACACCAGTACGCTCGATATGCTCCATGATACCCGGGATCAGGATATCTGTGCCGTCGCATACCGCATCAACCTCAATCTCTTTACCCATCAGGTATTTATCGATCAGAATCGGGTGATCCTGTGCGATCTGGTTGATGGTATCGATAAATTCTACGATCTCATCATCATTGAATGCAATGTGCATGCCCTGTCCGCCAAGTACATAGGACGGACGAACCAGTACCGGATAACCGATGCGATTTGCTGCTGCTTTTGCTTCCTGAGCGGTGTATACGGTATCACCTGCTGCTCTCGGAATACCTGTCTGCTCCAGAATCTCATCAAAGAGCTCACGGTCCTCAGCTGCATCAACGTCTTCTGCTTTTGTACCAAGGATCGGCACGCCCATCTTCATCAGGCTCTCTGTCAGTTTGATGGCTGTCTGTCCACCGAACTGTACAACTGCTCCATCCGGTTTTTCGATGTTTACGACGTTCTCTACATCTTCCGGTGTCAGCGGCTCGAAATACAGTTTGTCAGCAATATCAAAGTCAGTGGAAACTGTCTCTGGGTTGTTGTTGATAATGATTGTCTCATATCCGGCTTTTGCGAAGGACCATGTACAATGTACGGAGCAGAAGTCGAACTCGATACCCTGTCCGATACGGATCGGACCGGAACCAAGTACCAGAACTTTTTTCTTCTTTGCTGTTCCGTCTGCTTCATTTTCACCATCAAAGCAGGAATAGTAATATGGTGTTGTTGCCTCAAACTCTGCGGCACAGGTATCAACCATCTTGAAGGAAGCTGTGATGCCGTTTTCGTAACGCATGTTTTTGATGTATTCTTCATCTTTTCCGGTTAACTGAGCGATGACTTTATCCGGGAACTCGATACGTTTTGCTTCGCGGAGCAGATCAACAGTCAGTGCCTCGCTGCGCAGACGACCTTCCATCTCAACCAAAATTGCGATTTTATCAATAAACCATTTGTCGATCTTTGTGATGTCATGGATCGTATCATAAGAAACTCCACGACGGCATGCCTCAGCGATGACCCAGATTCTTCTGTCATCTACCACTTTCAGACGCTCGATCAGTTTATCATAGGAAAGTGATACATACTCATCTGTAACAAGGCTGTCTACATGCTGCTCCAGGGAACGGATGGCTTTCATCAGCGCGCCCTCGAAGTTTGTGCAGATACTCATAACCTCACCAGTTGCTTTCATCTGTGTGGTCAGAGTACGTTTTGCAGTGATAAATTTATCAAACGGCAGACGCGGGATTTTTACAACACAGTAATCCAGCATCGGCTCGAAACTTGCGTAAGTTTTTCCTGTAATGGCATTTTTGATCTCATCCAGTGTGTAACCAAGTGCGATCTTTGCAGCAACTTTTGCGATCGGATATCCGGTTGCTTTGGAAGCCAGTGCAGAAGAACGGCTTACTCGCGGGTTTACCTCGATAACGCAGTACTCAAAGGAATCCGGATTTAACGCATACTGTACGTTACAACCACCAGTGATATTCAGCTCGCTGATGATATTTAACGCAGATGTACGCAGCATCTGGTACTCTTTGTCGCCCAGTGTCTGGGACGGTGCTACTACGATGGAGTCACCGGTATGAACACCAACCGGGTCGATATTCTCCATATTACATACTGTGATGCAGTTTCCGTTAGCATCACGCATTACTTCGTACTCAATCTCTTTCCATCCGGCGATGCAGCGTTCAACCAGAACTTCTCCGACACGGCTCAGACGCAGACCGTTGGTCAGGATCTCAACCAGCTCTTCTTCGTTGTGGGCGATACCGCCGCCGCTTCCGCCTAAGGTAAAGGCCGGACGCAGTACAACCGGGTAACCGATGGTATTTGTAAATTTGATACCATCTTCCACTGTATTTACAACCAGGGAAGCCGCACACGGCTCACCGATTTTTTCCATAGTATCTTTGAAAGCCTGACGATCCTCCGCACGGAAAATTGTCTCAGCTGTGGTACCGATCAGTTTTACACCGTTTTCCTCTAAAAATCCGGATTCTGCCAGCTCCATACCAAGGTTCAAACCTGCCTGTCCACCCAGAGTCGGAAGTACGCTGTCCGGTTTTTCTTTTAAAATAATCTGTTTTAACACATCGACAGTCAGCGGCTCAATGTATACCTGATCTGCGATCTGTTTATCTGTCATGATGGTTGCCGGGTTGGAGTTTACCAGACAAACTTCAATGCCTTCCTCTTTCAGGGAACGGCATGCCTGTGTACCCGCATAATCAAACTCAGCTGCCTGTCCGATAATAATCGGACCGGAACCGATTACTAATACTTTTTTGATATCTGATCTCTTTGGCATTATTTCTGTCCTCCCATCATTTCAATAAACTTGTCAAACAGGTATCCGGAATCCTGTGGTCCAGGGCATGCTTCCGGATGGAACTGTACGGTAAAAATATTCTTTCCTGTATACTTGAGTCCCTCGTTGGTTCCGTCGTTTACATTTGTAAATGCAGGAACTGCAACTGCCGGGTCAAGACTTTCTGCATCAACCGCGTATCCATGGTTCTGGGATGAAATGTATACACGACCTGTTTCCAGATCTTTTACCGGATGATTGCCGCCTCTGTGTCCATATTTCAATTTGTAGGTATCTGCGCCGGTAGCTAATGCCATCAACTGATGTCCTAAGCAGATCGCAAAAATCGGTACTTCAGAATCGTAAAGTTTTTTCACTTCTTTGATGATATCTGTGCAGGCTTTCGGGTCTCCAGGGCCGTTAGAAAGCATGATTCCGTCCGGGTTGGAAGCAAGGATTTCCTCGGCTGTTGTGTGTGCCGGGTAGATCGTAACTTCGCAGCCACGTTTGTGCAGGGACTGTGCAATGTTGTTCTTTGCACCGAAGTCCAGCAGTGCTACTTTATAGCCGTCTGCTTTCAGCACTTCTTTCTCACTGCAGGTCACCTTGTCTACCACGTTTCCTGTATTGTATACATGAAGCTGAGGCAGAATTTCATCAAGTTTGTAATTTTCATCAGTGGTGATCATGCCGTTCATGGTTCCTTTTTCACGCAGGATCTTTGTCAGTGCTCGCGTATCAATTCCTGCGATTCCAGGGATGTCATGCTCTTTCAGGAAATCCTGAATGGTTCCCTGGCAGCGGAAGTTGCTCGGAATTCTGGATAACTCTCTTACGATGTATCCGTCCGGCCATGGCTGTTTGGACTCCATGTCCGGTGTAATTCCATAATTTCCAATCAGCGGATAAGTCATTACGACTGCCTGTCCCGCATAGGATGGGTCTGTCAAAACCTCCAGATAACCAGTCATGGAAGTATTGAAGACGATCTCACTGATCACGCTCTTTGTCGAACCAATGCTTGTTCCGGTAAATACTGTACCGTCTTCCAGAATCAGAAATGCTTTCATTTATTCGCCCGTCCTTTCTCTTTTTTACAATATACACTTTTAATATACAACATTTTAACATGTATTTCCTGGCTTGTTGCAAAAAAAAAGAGGGAATTTTCTCTTTTCTTGTATGTTTATACATCATTCATGCATAATATTCATTTTTCTGCCATATATACAAATTGTAGGTATTCTATCACAGTTTTTCCTGCATTTCAATACTAACTTTTCAGATACATTCATAATACTTTCTAATCATATTAATCAGACATGATTATTTCATACTGACTTCCACACTATAACTTTACTCTTATTCAAAAGTATCCAAATGGAAATCTTCTACTAAATCTCTTTCTTATCATACGCTTTAAAACAGTATGCATTTTCTTTTATAATCAACAACGGCAAGACCCGACTTTATTGCCAGGTCTTGCCGTCACTTAATTACTCAATTATTGTTTTTCCACCCATGTATGGCTGTAATGCTTTCGGAATATTTACAGTTCCGTCTGCATTTAAGTTGTTCTCTAAGAATGCGATCAACATTCTTGGCGGAGCAACTACGGTATTATTTAATGTATGAGCCAGATATTTCTTGCCATCTTTTCCTTTGACACGGATCTTCAGACGTCTTGCCTGAGCGTCACCAAGGTTAGAGCAGCTTCCTACCTCAAAATATTTCTTCTGACGTGGAGACCATGCCTCTACATCAACGGATTTTACTTTCAGGTCAGCAAGGTCACCGGAACAGCACTCTAAGGTACGAACCGGGATATCAAGGCTGCGGAACAGGTCTACGGTGTTCTGCCATAATTTCTCATACCACATCATAGAATCTTCCGGTTTGCAGACAACGATCATTTCCTGTTTTTCAAACTGGTGGATACGGTATACACCTCTCTCCTCGATACCATGAGCACCTTTCTCTTTACGGAAGCACGGAGAATAGCTGGTCAGAGTCTTCGGCAGCTGATCCTCATCGATCATAGTATCGATAAAGCTTCCGATCATGGAATGCTCGGAAGTACCGATCAGATACAGGTCTTCGCCTTCGATCTTGTACATCATGGCATCCATCTCGTCAAAACTCATAACGCCGGTAACAACGTTGCTTCTGATCATGTATGGCGGGATGCAGTATGTGAAACCGCGGTCGATCATAAAGTCACGGGCATAAGCCAGAACTGCGGAGTGCAGACGGGCAATGTCACCTTTCAGATAATAAAAACCGTTTCCGGCTACTTTTCTTGCACTGTCAAGGTCGATACCATCAAATTTTTCCATGATTTCTGTATGATATGGGATCTCGAAATCCGGAACAACCGGCTCACCAAAACGCTCAACTTCTACGTTCTCGCTATCATCTTTTCCAATCGGGACAGACGGATCAATGATGTTCGGAATGGTCATCATGATCTTTTTGATCTTCTCCTGAAGCTCGCCTTCCTGTGCCTCAAGCTCTGTCAGACGCTCTGCATCTTTGGCAACCTGCTCTTTTAATGCCATAGCTTCTTCTTTTTTGCCCTGCCCCATCAGTGCACCAATCTGTTTGGAGACACGGTTTCTGTTGGCACGCAGATCGTCAGCTTCCTGCTGAACGGCTCTGGATGATGCATCTAATTCGATTACTTCGTCAACCAGACCAAGTTTGTGATCCTGAAATTTATTTTTGATATTCTGTTTTACAATATCCGGGTTTTCTCTTAAAAACTTAATGTCAATCATAGCTTCCTCCTGAGGAAATTTTATTCTTTCAAAAGTATACACTGATTTTTGCCAATATTCAAGCCTATTCTCTTCTTAAAGCATCAATCGGCTTCAGATTTGCTGCCTTATAAGATGGCAATAATCCGAAAATAATTCCAATTCCCATGGAGAATGCTACCGCAATGATCGCCGCCGGCACACTGATCACTACCGGCATCTCACTGACTTTTGAAATGACCTCCGCCAATATGATACCCGCAACCACACCGATAATACCGCCAAGACTGGTCAGTACGGCTGCCTCCGTCAGAAACTGTCCAAGAATATGACCTTTCTTTGCTCCGATTGCTTTTTTCAGACCGATTTCCTGCGTACGCTCTGTCACGGATACCAGCATGATATTCATAACACCGATACCGCCAACTAACAGAGAAATTCCTGCGATCCAGATCAGCATCCGGTTTGTGGACTGGCTCAGTTCCTGAATATCCTGTGCCTGTTTCAACAGATCCTGTCCTTTGTACTGAATAGTAGTGTCAGGAACTGCGAGGTTTGCATTCAGAATATCAGCTACTGCCTGACCTGCTGATGACATGGAATCTGTATCCGTTGCCCGCAAAACGACGCTCTGCGGTTCATCATACTGAAATACGATCGGCCAGGTTGTAGACGGAATAAACACTCTGCCGCTGCTGTCCTGCATATAAGTATAGTAATCATCCATAGAGTTAATCACCGGTTCAAAGCCATCTTTTTTGTCTGCAATTCCGATAACGATGTACGGCTCCCCGGATATTTCGATGGTTTTTCCAATAGCATCTTCTCCCTGAAACAGAGAGGAGGCACAATCCTGATCCAAAATTGCTACTTTTCTGTATTTTGCATAGTCGTTGCCGTCAAATCCACGACCTTCTTTTACCGCATAACTGCAGGTATCCAGATAGTTCTGGTCGATTCCCATGACATAACCGCCGGAAAGAGAGGTATTTCCATAGCATACGGTATCGTAACCCTGACGGCTGGTATAACGGGAAGCGTCCTCCACGCCATCTGCTGCCAGAATCTGCTGCATTGTATCATCACTGATCACAGGAACGCCGTCCGGGATTCCATTGTAATCCATCTCATACGTCCATTCATCCTGATAAAGCTGAACGGTAACTGTGTTATTTCCGGCTCCCACCAAATTCTGCTTGATCTGCTCATTTGTTCCCTGAATTGTGGAAACAATCGCAATAATCGCACCAATACCGATAATAATACCAAGCATCGTCAGAAAGGAACGCATTTTATGTGACCAAATGCCCTGAAAGGACAGTCTAATATTTTCTAACATTTCACGCACCTCCCCTTAATACTCTGCCCCATCTGAATCCACTACGCGAATACCTTCTTTTGCAGTCTTTCCATATGGAAATGCAATGCGGTCATCCTCTGTCAGTCCGGATTTAATTTCAATGGTATCACCGTAAATGATTTTTCCTGTTTTTACATACTGTTTTACCAAACGGTCATTTTCATCGGCCTTTAATACATAAGACTTTCCATTTTCAGAACGCACATAGCCTTTGAAAATATAAATTGACGCACCATCTTCCTCATCGGATACCGTCATGTTAAGATCCACATACTCTCCATTTCGAAGTCCTGTGGAATCCTCAATATACGCAACAAATGGATAGTAAGACACGTTATTGTTGCCGCCCCCGTAAGAAGATACATCTGTAGACGGATAATTTTTGATTTCTGTAATTTCTGCCTCACAGCTTGTTCCGCTCTCCCAGGAAGAAACGCTGACGGTCTGCCCCGGTTTTACTTTATCCAGCAGAAGTTCACTGATTCCACCGGTCACGTACAGTCCTTCAGAACCTGCGATTTCCATAAACGGTGTTCCATCGGTTGGAAGATTATCTTTATCCTGTAGATTTTTTACAGTTCCGGTTACATTTGCATAGATAATGCCATCGCTGCTCTGTGCTTTCAGTTTTTCTACGTCCAGCTCTGCTTTTCGCTTATCCAGATCCAGATCTTTAATCTTCTTTTCCTGTTCTGAAATCATACCATTCAGTTCACTCTGGGTATAACCACCCTGATCAATGGCATCCGCTCCGGTATCATCCACAGTATCTGTGTCTGACACATCCGTATCCTCCGTCAGCTGTGTACGATCTGCCACAGACCAGCGGGTATCTGCATCCGGCACCACGATCTGAGAACCATCCACTTCCCATTCTGACAAAAGTTCTCCGGATACACTGTTATTTTCATGGATTTCAAATACCACATGAAGTCCGGCTTCCGATAACTGACTGAAAAAACTGCCTGTCACATAAGCATCTTCCGTACACAGATAACGATATGGATTCTCTGCACTTCCGTCTGCTTCATTCTGATTGTAAGGCACCGCTGTCCACAAAATATAATTGTAGGCATCCCCGCTCATTTCCGGAACATCCGGTGTCGAAGGCTTCGGTGTCACAGGTTCTGACGGTTCCACATACGGTTTTGTATTTTTCAACTTCTTTAATTCATTCTGTGCAAGTGTGATCTGATTTTTCAGATTTTCCACTTCCAGCTCTTTGCCCTGCAGATTCAGGGTTGCAACTGTCGTATCCAGTGCCAACAGTTTGTCACCTTTCTGAACCTGCTGCCCTTCTTCTACATAAACTTCTTTGATCCCATCATCTTTTGAGACCTCAACGGTCTGGGAATAATCATTTGTCACCAGACCAGAACTGTTGACTTCATCTCCCCAGTAACTATTGTTCAGATCTGCTACCGACTGCACTTCTGCCGTCATTTTAGAACGCTGTACATAAATGCCTCCGCCGATTCCTCCGGCTGCCACAGCGGCAACAATGGCGATCACAAGAACACGTTTCATGACCTTTTTATTTTTCATTCTGCCGCCTCCTCTATCTCACCATCAATAATACGGATCACACGTTTTGCATAAGACGCAATCTTGGCATCATGCGTGATCATAACAATTGTTACACCTTCTTCATTCAACCGGTCAAACAGTTCCATGATCTGCTTTCCGGATTTAGAATCCAACGCACCCGTCGGTTCATCTGCCAGCAGAATCTTCGGATTATTTACCATTGCACGGGCAATTGCCACACGCTGTTTTTGTCCACCGGAAAGCTGTGTCGGTTTGAAATCCACACGATCTGCCAGTCCCACACGCTCCAGTGCCGCTGCTGCACGTTTTTCCCGGTCTGCTTTTTTCACACCTGCATAGATCAATGGAAGTGCCACATTTTCAAGTGCACTCTCCCGGGGCAGCAGATGAAAACTCTGAAATACGAATCCGATACTGTTCAGTCTCACATCTGCCAGCTCCCTGTCTTTGCAAGCCAGCACATCCTGTCCGGAGAGTTCATAACTTCCGCTGGTTGGCAAATCCAGACACCCGATAATATTCATCAATGTGGTTTTTCCGGAACCGGATGGTCCCATGATTGCCACATATTCGCCTTCTTCCACGGAAAGGCTGACGTCTTTTAATACCGGAACTACCAGCTTCTCCTGCTGATAATCCTTATAAATATGACTGAGATTTAAAAGCATAGATCCACCCCCTATTCTGCTGCCGGAGTGTCTGTACTTCCTGTGTCAGCACCTGAATCTCCATCTTCCGTCCCGTCTACCACCGGTTTCATATCATTTTCATCTACCATACCTGTGTCAATATTTTCATCCATATTATAGGAATCTGTCATACTACTGTCTTCCGGGGTTTCATCGGACAAATCCTGCTGATAACCTTCATCCGTATCACTGGAAAGGTCTCCATCATCCGGGTATTCTTCCACCATTCCTTCATCTACATTTGTAGTTGTCTTTAATCCCTCACGGAATCCGGATACCGGCCATGCAATCATATCATCCAGTGCCAAACCGGATTTGATCTCATACATATCCATACCTTCGTCATATTCACCAAGTTCTACCGTACGTTTCTCCAGTTTGCCTTTTCCATTATCTGCCCATACATACGGGGTATCTTCATCCTGTACAATATAGCCGCTGTAAATCCAGATACCATCCTTTGTCTCTGTCTGTCCCTCATCCAGCTCCACATACAGATGCTGACCTAACATCAGTCCATCTGCAGAATCCAGTTTTACATAAAACGGATATTTGGTAGACTGATTATCAGAATTCGATCCAGTAGAAGACATGACCCCATTATTGTTATCTGACTCCTTATTTTCTGTATCAATTTTTTCAATCGTTCCACTCCATGTTTTTGTATCATCTACTCTGGAACGAAGAATCACTGCTTGACCTTCGGACAGATTGTGAACATTTGTCTCATTCACGGTACCTTTTACACGATAATCACCAGTTGTCAAAATTGACATAAACGGCTGTGTATTGCCATACTGGTCAGAAGCGCCATTTTCATTGATGGATTTTACCACACCGTTGATCTTGCTGGTTACGGTAGACTGTGACATGGTATCTTCCATTTTCTGAATCTCTAACTTTTTACTCTGCTGCTCATATTCAGACTGCTTGATGGATGTCTGCAGGCTCTGGATCTGTACCGTATAATTAAACTGTTCATCCTTGGATGCTGCATTTTTCTCTGCGGTAAGTGTCTTGATCTGATTGTTGTAATCGGTGATCTGATTTCCGATACTTTCAAGTTCCAGTTTTGCCTGTGCAATCTGCAGGCTCAGATCATCAGTCTTGTACTCAAATAATGGGGTTCCTTCCTGCACTTCATCTCCGACTGCTACAAAAATCTGTTTTACGGTCTGATCCGAACTCAGTGTGATATTCCAGGTATCCTGTGATTCCACCACACCCATATACCGATTCTGGCTTCCGGCGTTGACTGCACCTGTCATGGACTGTACCGACTCAACATAAGCTGCATCTCCACCACTCTTACTGTTTCCAAGCCGGTCTTTCAGGAAAAAACCAACGGCTACTGCTGCGACAGCTGCAACGATGACAACTGCCAAAATGATTTTTTTCTTTTTGCTCATATCGCGCTCCTCCTATATTCAGTAAATCCGTATCGTCTCATAATTATCCTTTCCACTGCCGACTGCACCGTGCAATGGAAACGAAAACTCACTCAAACAGACAAAAAAATGGCTACAGATTTCCTTTCTGTAACCATTTTATCATGCCGTATTTTTTAATACTATTAAGATACCCTTAATTTTTAACTTTTTGCAATCCCTGTATCTAAGCCATTTCTTGAAAAATCTGTTACTAACATGTTACTAATACGATACCTATTTTTCTGTCAGATATGGGAAAAGTTCTATGCTTCGTTTCAAGATTCCTTTCATCTGTGCGATCGCAATTCCATAATTCGTAAACGGTACATTCTGATCCACCGCACACTTCATGCGGTATTTCACTTCACGCTCGTTGAGCATACATCCACCACAATGGATCACCAGCGCATACGGTGTCAGATCCTCCGGGAATTCCGTTCCGGAACTTGTCTCAATGATGAGCTCTTTTCCGGTGTGCTGCTTTAACCAGCGCGGAATCTTCACGGTTCCGATGTCGTCACACTGGCGATGATGCGTACATCCTTCAGAAATCAGGATTTTATCTCCATCTTTCAGATTTTCAATAGCTCCCACGCCTTTCACCGCTGTATCAAGATATCCTTTATAACGTGCCATTAATATAGAAAAAGAAGTCAGCGGAATCTCCTGTGGCACTTCTGCGGATACCTGCTCAAATGCCTGACTGTCCGTGATTACCATTGCCGGTTGTTTGCCAAGCTGCTCTAATGTCTGTTTTAATTCTGTCTCTTTCACCACGATTGCTGCTGCATTTGCTTCCAGAACATCACGGATTGTCTGCTGCTGTGGCAGAATCAGACGTCCTTTCGGTGCTGCGGAATCAATTGGAACAACAAGGACTGCAAAATCTCCCGGATTCAGCAGATCTCCGACGATTTTCAGAGTCATGTCTTCATTTGGTGTCAGTTTTCCAATACATTCTTTTAATTCATAGATGCCGTAGCCGGTGAGGGCACTGACATACAATTTCTGCCCGGATACAATAACTGCATTTTTCTCTGCTTTCCCAGAATCAGATACATTTTTCTCTGTCTGATCCGATGTCCCAGATGCGTTTTCTTTTTCCGTTTTTAATGTTTCCTGATCAGATACATTTTCTTTCGTTTCATCTGCTTCTATTCTCTTTGGACAGACTTCTGATTTTTTTACCAAACTATCTGACAGTAAATCTGCTTTGTTATTTACAATAATATATGGAATCTCTTTTTCCTTAAAAATATGGATCAGTTCTTCATCGCACTGCTTTTTCCCTTCTGTGGCATCTATCACAAGCACCGCAATATCTGTTTTATTCAATACTTGTTTTGTCTTTCTGACACGCAACGCCCCCAATGCCCCTTCATCATCAAAGCCAGGTGTGTCAATGATCATTACAGGTCCGATTGGCAGAAGCTCCATTGATTTATAAACCGGATCGGTAGTCGTTCCTTTTGTATCTGATACTACTGCCAGTTCCTGCCCCGTTACCGCGTTTACCACGCTGGATTTGCCTGCATTTCTTCGTCCAAAAAAGCCAATATGTACACGATTGGCACTTGGTGTACTATTTAATCCCATTTTTATACTCTCCTCCACTTCCTGCAAAAAAACTTGTTGCGAATGTGTTTATTGTAACACCAGCATTTTCTTCTTACAACAAAAATAAAGTAGATTTGTGCTGAGGAACCAAACCACCTCTCACACATACACTAAAAAAGAGAATGTAACGACATTTTGGAGGTTATTTTGAAAAAAATTGTAAAAAAAGGAATTGCCGTATTCACCTGCACCGCTATGGCTGCAACAATGCTGCTGGCAGGCTGCGGTCAGAACACCACTCCGGATGAAACCGACACCAGTTCTGTAAATACCGAAAACGCTGATACATCTGATAAAAAAGATGAAGCACCTGCATTACAGAAAGTGACCTTGAACGAAGTAGCACATTCCATTTTTTATGCACCAATGTATGTAGCAATAGAGCAAGGTTACTTTAACGATGCGGGTATTGATCTTGATCTGGTGACTGGCTTTGGTGCCGACAAAGTTATGACAGCTGTGCTTTCCGGTGAAGCAGACATTGGTTTTATGGGACCGGAAACTACCGTCTATACAGCAAATGAAGGCAGCAAAGATCCAGTAGTAAACTTTGCACAGCTGACACAAAGAGCTGGTAATTTTCTGGTAGCCAGGGAAGAAATCACCGATTTTGAATGGGCAGATCTGATTGGAAAAGATGTGCTTGGTGGTAGAGCCGGTGGCATGCCGGAAATGGTATTTGAATATATTCTAAAACAGAATAGCATTGACCCATCTGAAGTAAACATTGACCAGAGCATTGATTTTGGTTCTACCGGAGCAGCTTTTACCGGCGGTCAGGGTGAATACACGGTAGAATTTGAACCGGGTGCAACCTTACTTGAACAGGAAAATGCCGGTTATGTAGTGGCATCCCTTGGTGTGGATTCCGGCTACGTACCGTACACCGCATTCAGTGCAAAAACAAGTTATATGGAGAAACACCCAGATGTGATCCAGGCATTTACAGATGCATTACAGAAAGGCATGGAATATGTCAATACGCATACACCGGAAGAAATTGCTTCCGTCATTCAGCCACAGTTCTCTGAGACAGATACCGACACCATTACCACAATTATCCGTCGATATCAGGAGCAGGATACATGGAAAACCGACCTTGTATTTTCCGAAGATAGTTTCGAACTGTTACTGGATATTCTGGAAAGCGCCGGACAGTTGGAAAAACGCCCGGATTACAAAGATGTTGTTACCACAGAATACGCAGAAAAAGCATTACAGTAAGAAGCGGGGGGCATACACTCCCCCCAATCACATAAAAAATCTCACGATTTTTTTCTCGCCTAAATTTTATACCATAACTTAAATTTTAATGTGTAAATTGACTATTATACAAATTATAATAGAACCCTTTCTGTGCCAGCAATTCCTCATGATTTCCCTGCTCAATGATCGTACCATCTTTCATAACCAAAATCCGATCCGCATTCTGAATCGTAGAAAGTCGATGTGCCACAATAAAACTGGTGCGCCCTTTCATCAATTTTGCAAATGCATCCTGAATTTTGATCTCCGTTCTGGTATCAATGGAAGATGTCGCCTCATCCAGAATCAGCATCGGCGGCTGGCAGAGCATAACACGCGCAATGGAAATCAACTGCTTCTGTCCCTGAGACAGACTTCCGCCATCTTCTCCGATCACGGTATCGTATCCGTCGGACAGACGTTTGATAAATCCATGCGCATGGCAGGCTTTTGCCGCTGCGATCATTTCTTCCTCTGTCGCATCCGGTTTTCCCATGCAGATATTTTCACGAATTGTACCGGCTTTTAACCAGGTATCCTGCAATACCATACCATAATTCAGTCTCAGACTGTCTCTGGTCACATGACGGATATCCTGATCTTCCACGCAGACAGCTCCGGCATTGACGTCATAAAACCGCATCAACAGATTGATCAGCGTCGTTTTTCCACATCCGGTCGGACCAACGATTGCGATAGTCTGTCCCGGTTTTACATCCAGATTCAGATGCTCAATAAGTTTCTGCTCCGGCAGATAAGAAAAATCAACATCCTTCAGTGTTACTTTTCCTTCCACCTGATCCACTATAACTGCATCAGCATCATCCGGAATCTCCACATCTTCTTCAATTAGTTCAAAAATACGTGCCGCACAGGCAAGCGCATTCTGTAATTCAGTAATAACACCTGAAATCTCATTAAACGGCTTCGTATACTGGTTTGCATAACTTAAAAAGCAGGAAAGTCCACCGACAGACATGCCTCCTGAAATAACACTCAAAGCTCCCGTCAATGCAACACCGGCATACACCAGACTGTTTACGAATCTGGTACACGGATTTGTCAGAGAAGAGAAAAATGTTGCACGCAGAGAACAGCTCTGTAACCGGTCGTTAATTTCGTCAAACTGCTGCAGTGCTTCATCCTCATGGGAAAATGCCTGTACGATCTTCTGATTTCCTACCATCTCATCGATCAGAGCCGTCTGTTCTGCTCTGGTCTCCGACTGCAGACGGAACATGTCATACGTCCGTTTTGCAATAAATCTTGCCACAAACAGGGAAATCGGTGTCAGTCCGACAACCACCAGTGTAATTCCCGGATGGATCGTCAGCATAAAGATCAATGTTCCGATAATCGTAACAACACCGGTAAACAACTGGGTAAATCCCATCAGAAGTCCATCGGCAAACTGATCTACATCCGCAATAACACGGCTGACGATCTCACCATAAGAATGTGCATCCAGATATTTTAACGGCAGTTTCTGAATCCGTGTAAATGCCTGATTTCGCACATCACGCACTACCTGATACGTTACTTTATTATTGATCGTATTCATCAACCACTGCAAAACGGCAGTCACCGCTGCCAGAATTCCAATTTCAATTAAAAGCTTTAAAATATTTTCAAAATCGACATTTTTCCAGTCTACGATAAAATCAATGGCACGTCCTACCAGAATCGGAATATATAAGGTCAGTGCCACAGTCACTGCTGCCAGTACGATAGAAGCCAGCATCCAGAAACGGTAAGTTCCGATATATTGAAGCACTTTTTTTAATGTTTTCATCTGTGATCCGGATTTACTCACAAGTAATTCCTCCTTTTTTATTATTGTTCGCAATTCACGCTACTTCCTGTCTATACGTAAATAGGTGGCTTTCTGTAACATCCTTACAGCCAGTAAAGCGGACATTCGCAATCCGCTTTCGCTGCTTGCTCATGAACGCAGTCGCTTTGCGACCTGTCAGTGGGAGCTTTTAACTCCCACTGACATAAGCATCCCCCCTTCCCCACCGCTTAGTGCTCCACACACTTGAAGCTGGGGAATGCTTATTCTGCGTTCAATCTGTATAAGTTCTACACTCGAAACCTTATTTACTTTTTTTGTACTGAGACTCATAAATCTCCCGATATACTTCACAGGAATCCATCAGTTCCTCATGCGTTCCAAGTCCGACCACATTGCCATCATCCAATACCACAATCTGATCTGCATACTGGATCGCCGAAGTTCTCTGTGAAACAATAAATAACGTTGGCTTGTCCTCCATCGCTCCAATCGCCATACGAAGTGCCGCATCTGTCGCAAAATCAAGTGCCGAAGAACTGTCGTCCAAAATCAGGATTTCCGGTTTTTTCACCAGCGCACGGGCAATAGTCAGACGCTGTCTCTGACCTCCGGAGAAATTCTTTCCTCCCTGCTCTACTTCTGTGTCTAAACCATCTTCTTTCTTTAAAACAACTTCTTTCGCCTGCGCGATCTCTAAGGCCTCAAATATTTCTTCTTCCGTTGCGTCCGGCTTGCCCCACTGCATATTAGAACGGATCGTGCCTGCAAACAATACGGATTTCTGTGGAACAACACCAATCCGCTCACGCAGATCCTCCAGACCGTATTCTTTGACATCTTTTCCATCCACGTAAACCGCACCGGAACTGCAATCATAAAAACGTGGAATCAGATTGACCATAGAAGATTTACCGGAACCGGTTCCTCCGATGATTCCGATAGTCTGTCCCTTTTTCACCTTCAGGTCAATGCCGCTGATTGCTTCTTCTGCTGCCTGCGGATAACGGATTCCCGCATGTTCAAACACAACACTGTATTTTGACGCATTTCCTGCACCATTCTGATTGTCAGAATTTTTTTCCTGCATTTCATCCAACTTGGCAGATTCTTTTCTTTCTTCCATCGCTCCGGATGTCTTACCATCTGCATTGCCATCTGTAATAGAAGGTTCTACCTCCAACACAGACTGGATTCTGTTTCCACATGCCACAGATTTTGTAATATTAATGATCAGGTTTGCCAGCTTGATCAGCTCTGTCAGAATCTGAGACATATAGTTATACAGTGCAACCACTGCACCCTGTGTAATGATACCCATATCTACACGGATCGCGCCAACCCAGATCAGTGCGATAATTGCCACATTGATAATGACATAGGTAAGCGGATTTAACAATGCGGAAATTCTTCCTACAAACTTCTGTGTATCCGTCAGCACCTGATTCTGTTTCTGAAATTCGGATTCTTCTTCCTTTTCCTTGCAGAATGCACGAAGGACACGGACACCCATCAAATTTTCTCTGGTCAGTCCAAGTACTTTATCCAGGCGGTTCTGTACCTTTCGGTAAAGTGGGATGCATGCAAGCATAATGCCAAATACAACCACTGCCAGCGCCGGGATTCCCACCACAAACACCAATGCCGCCTTCACATCAATGGTAAATGCCATGATCATCGCACCGATGACTACAAACGGAGAACGCAGCAACAGGCGCAGCGTCAGATTGACTCCGTTCTGCACCTGATTCATATCACTGGTCATTCTGGTGATCAGTGTCGATGTTCCCTGTGTATCCAGCTCCGCATAAGAAAGCTTCTGAATATGCGCAAACAGGACGTGACGTATCTTTGTCACAAAACCAACCGCCGCCTTTGCCGCAAAATACTGGGCAGTAATAGAAAACGCCAGTCCGATAATTCCAAACAAAACAAGAACGAAGCACATCTTTACGACGTAGCTCCGATCCTGATTGCCGATACCTGTATCAATGATCGCCGCAACTACCAGAGGCACAAACAATTCCAGTGTTGCCTCCAGCAGTTTAAACAACGGTCCTAACACAGACTCTTTTCTATAATCTTTTAAATAACGCAATAATTTTTTCATTACTTTTTTGATTTCCCCTCCGGCAATTCTGATTTCTCATTCACTCTTTGAAAAAACATCAGTTATTGATTCCATGATGTACCGGTATTGTATCTTTTGAAATCGGATAGAAAGAATATCCATTATTTTTTCCATATGTGATAATGCTCTGCAATGCATCTGCGGATGTCTGTTTTGCTGAAGTATCATGCATAAGTACGACATTATTCCGTCCATGCTTAAATCCGCCTGTTACATTTCCTATAATCAGGTTGACCGGACGGTTATTGCCCTCTGCATCGCCGGAAGAAACATTCCAGTCCATATACATCAGTCCGTCATCTGTCACACGCTGTGCCAGCTGTGTCATAACGCCCTGGCAATATTTCTCGCTGACAGTATTTGAACTTCCACCCGGGAAACGAATGACAAATGCATCATATCCCGTATCCTCTTTCAATTTATTTTTCAACTTATTGATATTTTCCATAAATGCATCCACAGATGTATAAATCTGAGAATAATCATGGGAATATCCATGGATTCCGATCGTATGTCCTTCATCGATCATTCGTTTAATGATCGGCAGCTTATCTTCATCATAATCACAGATAAAGAATGTTGCTTTGATTCCATTTGCTTTCAGCGTATCCAGAATACGGACTGTGACATCAGAACTTGGTCCGTCATCAAAAGTCAAATAAATCGCATCTCCCGTGTTTACCTCTACCTTTTCCACCGTCACATTTCTGGTTGCCTGTGCGGTGTTTCCACTGGAATCGGTCACTGTATAAGTAATCGTATATGTTCCAGAACGATAAATATCCACATATCCGTCTTTTGTTACATTCGCAGTCAGATCACCATCACGGTCATCCACAGCGGTCACACCAGGATCTTCAAATTTTTCCTGCTCCTTGATCGTGATATCGGAATCCCCGTTCAATGTGATCTGCGGTGCCTGTGTATCCTGTAGACACACCTCCCGCTCTGCAGTAGATTCATTGTCATGACTGTCTTTTACCGTATAGGTCACTTTCCATGTATAATCGTTGACCTGCTCCATCTTGGTTTTAATATCAGAAGAAACGTCTCCATCACAGGCATCCACAGCAGTCGCTCCCGGCTCCTGGTATTCGTCAATGGATGTTGGAACCACTACTTTCGCATCTCCATTTAAGGTAATGACCGGACCGGTATGGTCAACCACATTTACAACACGTCTTTTCGTTACTTTTCTCTTTTTGTATTTTACCTTGTATTCAATCTCATACTGACCAAGCTTTGACGTATTGACGCTGCCACTTGTCTCGATCAGATTGCTGATATCCTCATCTTTTACCGTCGCTTTCACGCCCGGATCCTGAAATGTAGTACCACATTCCGCATCTATCTCATCTCCGCCGGTCAGCGTAATGATCGGACTGCCTCCGACCACCGGACTGATCGCCAGAATAAACAGGCAGATTCCCACCAGTGCGATCACACCGGCAGTCATCAGTCTGCGATCCTTTTCGTTATCAAATATTGTATTCCAAATTTCCCTTAGTTTCTTCATCTTCAACGTCCTTCAATCTCTCATTTTATCTATATGCATTAACCGGGCTCTCATACCCGCAACCTATCATAGCACACTTCCTCAAAAAAATCCTTTAAGTTTGTGTTAAGATTTGCTGTCAATTTCTGTATTTCACGCATATTTTTGCCAGATCAGGGACCATTCTCCCCTTCTTTCCTCTTTTACGTAAATTTTACATTTATATACACTCTGCCCATGCTTCTAATTTGTAAAATTCATATACTGCGGCGCACTCTGAACAAACTCATCCACTGTGATTGCTTTTCCAAGCAGCTTCTTAATCAGATTTCGCCAGTTATCGCCATCTTCTTTATCCATGACCGCATACCATAATGGTGTATACACACTGGATTCATCGATCATCTGATGGAACTGTTTCACTGCCAGCGGACTGTCCTCCGGTACGGTCAGACCACTCTGCTGAATCATATCCAGATAATCATACTGCTCCACATTCCGCTCATTTACCCGCTTTGCGAACTCCAGACAAAGCTCTGCCGCCTCATCCTGATATTCCGAATCAGAACTGATGGAAAGTCCCGGTGTCAGCGTATGATTGATATCTACCATATATTTTCCATCGTCATCACTGCGCTGTGTATATCCCGGAAATTGCTCCACAGAAATCGCATCACTGCCCATTTCATCCATCAAATGGAATACAATCGTAGACTGATGCGGGAAAAGCACTGCCTGTCCTTCGGCAAAATTCTGAACCGCTTCCACCTCTCCGGTCTCCAGAAACTTCTCCGGGAAAGCGCCCATATCCACAAGCTGCATCAGCTTCTGCGCCGCATCTGCAAACACAGGATCTGAAAAATCTATCGTTCCATCAGCAAGCCGAGCCTGTGCGTATGGATTCTCACAGTTGACCATCACCGTGTACAAAAGTTCTGCCAGCCACAGATCTTTGTCACCAAGTTCCAATGCTGCATAAGAAGTTCCATGTTCCTCATTATAAGCATTGACCTTCTCCACCATTTCCAGCAGTTCATCCCAGGTCTGCGGCATGGAAAGCCCAATCTCTTTCATCAGATTCTGATTGCAATAAGTAACCGCATATGCCTCTACCAGACAGGGGATAATATAATTATGCCCATCTTTATACGGCTGTACATAGGAATCTTTAAACTGATAATCTGCTTTTTCCAGATACTGTTCCACCGGAACACAAGCATTGGCATCAAACAGAAAATTCGGATAATTTCCACCCCAGACAACAAAGACATCCGGCAGTTCATCACAAACCAGTGCAATTTTTAACTTATCTTTGATCTGCTCTGTGGAATAGGTCTTCAGTTCAATGTCATAGCCAAAATCATCTTCCAGTTCCTGCCACAGATCTACATAATACGTGCCTGGTGTATTTTCATCAAAAAATGCCCATACCGACAGTTTGATTTTCTCATCTGTATCCGCCGTCTCCGGTTCTGTTTTATAATTCAAAAACGACAGTGAACTGCCCTGGCATCCGCAAAAGACCAGACTGATGCACAACACAGCTGCCAATATCACACATTTTATTCTCCGACTGTATTTTCTCATTCTCTCCTCAGCTTTCTTCCGATCACATTTCTCTCATTTTCCATTGATGTTCCATCTTTACTAAAAAATACCACTCACATCTTCACAGAATCTTTATAAAAATAGAATCTATCATATTCAAGAATGCTCCGGCATTCTTGTTGCGAGGTGCGCGTCATGCAATTGCATGACATACTTCAACTGCGCACCTCTGTAATCCTGCCGGAGGCTATATCAGATGGGGGATTGGCTCCCACCACTGATACTAGCTTGTTTCTCACCACCTATGGGACGCCACTGAAAAACTGTTTTTACATACAATATATAGTAGCGAAAAACATATAAATATACTTTATCTTGTACTATTTTGCGCAAAATAAGGACTTTTTCAGTGGCGTCCCTATAGAGATGGGAGTCATCTCCCATCTGATGTAAGTCTCAATCATAACAAAGCGGAACAATGCTATCTTTCATAATGCCACAGGCAGCTATTTCATGCAAGTACAAAAATATCGATACACAGAAAGAAAAAACGCCGATGGAATCACTTCCACACGGCGCTTTCTCCTTTGCTTAACTTTTTATCGAAACTTCTGCTTCACAGATTGAACATTTCAATATAATACCCTATATTAAATTATTTTGCTTTTGCAGCTTCTCCAGCCTGCCAATCTTTGTTGTATTTATGATCTTTTACGAAGAATACGATCAGTAATACGTTGATGACTGCAAGGCAAGCATCGATGATGTAAGCGTAACGTACGTTACCACCTGTCATGTTCATAACGAAACCGTTGATAGCGAATGTCATAGCTGTAATGATACCCTGGATTGGGAACAGTACAGAGTTAACTTTGTCATATCCCTGACGTCCGAATACAGATGCCGGAAGAGATGTTGTAAAGTTTGCGGAACCACCGATACCGATACCGATCATGATGATGGAAATCCAGAAACCAGCTTTTGTGTTTGTAAAGTTACATAATAACGCACATGCATACCAGATACCAAAGAAGATCATAGCTTTCTTTGTACCGATCTTCTGATCAAGCACACCGATTAAGAAAGATCCCACAACACCGATTACTGCACAAACAGACATGATAGATACAGCTGTTACAGTTGCAGTTGCCTCATTTGCACCGAAAGATACAAGTAAGGAAGTAGAACGACCTACCATCTGAGACATAGTACCTACAGAACAAATCTGGAATACACCAGTTACAATAGCTACGATCCAGATCTGGTCACATTTTAACAGTTTACCTGTTGTCCAGCCACCATCGTCTGTTGCGTCTGTATCATACTCTGCTTCGTATACTTCTTTGGAAACGTTATCCGGGTACATATTTCTCTCAAACGGAGTGTTACGTACGAAGATAAGTCCAACGACACCAAGAATGATAACCGCGATAGAGATTGGAAGACCTGCTTTATGTACGCCTAATTTACCTACTAAGAATACGATCAACGGAACGAATGCTGCTGTAGCAAGGTTGTGTCCCATTGTTGTATATCCCATAACAATACCTTTTTTCTTCGGGAACCAGTTAGCAACCAGTACACCACCGCAAAGGTAACCAGCGGACATGATTGTACCACATGTGATAGCCATCATGATTGTGTAAACTGCTGTGTTCGGAGCATTTAAAACGCCCATGTAAGTGATACCGGCGATGATACAGTTGATACCTGACATCATACGTGCGCCAATCTTACGGTTAACAACACCAACGATCAAGAAGATGATGACACCAAGAACACCTGCGATTGCATTACAGTTAGAAATGTTACCTGCTGTTGTTCCCATTGCCTCAGCAATGTTTCCAGCAATGTTGTTACTACCATCATTGATCATTCCTACATAGAACCAGAACATCAATAACATGTAGATGATGTGGAACCAGCCTGCGCCACCGAAAGCGACTACTGAATCCTTGTTGGATTTTTTGTTCATTTTCCTTGTCCTCCCAATATAAATACTTAAAACCCTTTGCCCTTGTAATTACTCACAAGCACTTTTTCAAACCTCGTTCATTATACAAAAATGTGCCCATAAAAATATAAAGGAAATTTCGTTTTTTATTGACTATTTTTAGGTGTTGAAACAACTATTTTATATGTTTTGTGATAGTGCACAAAACAATTGTTTATTTTTTATCAATAATTACCTGTAAACTTTTTTTCTTTTCCTGTGTACGGTTTTCTGATAGAATAAATGGGATGAAACAGACAAATTTTATTTTCTTTTCATATTTATTTTATTTATATTTTCGATAATGAAATTATTTTTCAGCGATTGTTTATTTTTTATCAGAGATTAAGGGGTTAAAATTCCATGAATAAGAAACATTTTAAGTTAAAACACAACCACAGTCCGCAGCGATTTCAGACAAAGCTGCTGCTGTCCATCTTCCGGATTGCCACACCGGTGATCGGCATCATCTGCGGCATTTCTCTCTGGATGCTGTCGCAAAACTACCAGCAGACGGTCATCAATTCACAGGCAGCCGCCACAGAAAAAATTCGAAGTGATGTTGCCAACCTGCTGGAAAATACCCAGACCGTGTCGCAGGATATGATCTTTAACAGTGCGATTCAACAGATCCTGTCTGACAGTACTTCCGGTGAGCAGTTTCCGCAAAATGCAGACGTTTCCTACCATGTGAATGGTTTCATTGCAAACCGTGACTATATCAACTGTGTAGTTTTAACGGGACACAATCAGACACTGTATTCCACAGAGAAGGCTTTTACCAGCATTTCTGATTATGACACGATCCTGCATTCCCGCTGGCTTGCCACACTGCGGGAGAGCAATGAACCATTCCTCTGGTTTGTAAATCCGGATTACCGCCCGGTGACAGATGATGCCAGCACTTCTGATGACGATGCCTGCGACAACTTTCCGGGTGCTTCGGAAATGGATACACAACCGGCAGTCAATCAGGGAGAACCACAGCATCTTATGATGGCAAGACCGGTATACAGCACGACAGACTATTCCACCAGACTGGGTTATATGGTCGTATATCTGGATGATTCCTATCTCTGTGATCTGTTAAATGGCTTCCAGTTTGGCAAGACAACAAATACCTGGCTTGTAAACAGTGACGGAAAAGCCATCCTGCGCAGCACCGTTTCCAATGATTACTCTTTTTTAATGGATGAACTGGAGCCAGCAGAAACAGGAACAATCCTTTCACATAATGGTCAGAAATTTGTCATCAATATTAAGCCGGTGACTCAGAATGGATGGTATATTTATACGGCAACACCTTTTAATGAAGTAGATGAACCGCTCTCCATCTTCCTACTGCAATCGATCCTGCTGGCACTGATGATGATCGTACTCTTGTTTTTCCTTGCAGCACGTACATCCACCTCACTGTCCAGTCCGATCATTTATCTGGCACACAACATGGATAATTACCGCAGCAATATGACACCGGAACCATTTTCCATGCATACACCACGCAAACCGCAACCAGAAGAAAAAACACTGGATACCAGAGGGCTGCCCGCTGAGATCATTCAGATCTACGATTCCTATCAACAGATGATTGCCCGTATCAATACCCTGATCCGCGAAAATTATGTCAAAAATCTGGAAAAGAAAGACGCTGAACTTGCCCTGCTGCAAAGTCAGATCAATCCGCACTTTCTGTATAACACGCTGGACTCCATCAACTGGATGGCAATTTCCAACGATCAGGATGAGATCAGCGAAATGGTTACTGCGCTCTCCGATATGTTCCGACTGAGTCTGACCAAGAGCAAAAGTTCGTTTATCCCACTTTCCCAGGAGCTTGATTATGTTCGAAGTTATCTGCTGTTGCAACAGTTCCGCTATCAGGATTGTCTGGATATCGCTATTAATTGTCCAGATGCTTTCGGGGATTTTCTGGTTCCGCGTTTTACGCTCCAGCCACTGGTGGAAAATGCGATCAAGCACGGCATTACCTCTCCGGATGAACCATTTTCCATTAATCTGCAGGTTCTGATCCAGAAATATGAACTTCATATCTTAATTGGAAACGATGGTGCCCGCATTTCTCTGGAGCATATGGAACAGTTACTGGATTTCGATGCTAGTCAGCATGAATTGCTTGATTTTGACGAAAACAGCTACGGTGTGCAAAATATTCACCGCCGCATTCAGTTGATCTGTGGCTTACAGTATGGACTGTCTTACTTTATCCGTGGTGGAAGAACTTACTGCGACATCAGACTGCCGATCCAAAAAAAAGAGAAAGCGGCACCTCAGGAAACGGAAGATCGTGCCGACGATACAGAAAAATAAATCAAAAAAGGAAGTCGGAAGTCTATCGAACCAGACAACATCGGTTCCGATAGACTTCCTTCTTTTATTATTTTCGGGCATATTTCTTGCGGAATTCTGATAACGTAGATCCTGTGTTCCGCTTAAAGATCTGCGAAAAATACGTATAATCATTGTAACCGACTTCCACGGAAATCTCATACATCTTCATATCCGTATGAACCAGCAATTCCTTTGCTTTCTCAATCCGCAGATTGGTCATATAGTTAATGATCGTAACATTCTGTTCCTTCTTAAAAACGTCACACAGATAACTTTTATTCACATTTACATGCTCTGCTACATCTGTCAGAGAAATATTTTCATTATAATGCTTCTTAATATAATTCAGCGCATCCCGCACGATTTTGGTTGCTGACTGGTCTCCCTCCGGATTCACCATGCCCGGCCGCTGACCGACATCTTTCATTGCGGAAGATGATACGACATTTTCCACTTCTTCTTTTCCAACCAGTCCACGGGCATAGCCATCCAACACCTGATAATAAGCTGCCTGACCACTTTTTGCCTCAATACGTGCATACATGCGGTGCAGCATGTCCGAAAAATCTGCCTTTTTGATCGGTTTGAGCAGATAATCACTCACCCCAATCTTCATTGCCGTCTGTGCATACGTGAAATCCCGGTATCCGGATAAAATAACGATCTCACTCTCCGGCAAAATTTCCTTTGCACGTTTTGCAAATTCCAGTCCATCCATCTGCGGCATCCGCACATCGGTAATGATCAGATGCGGTCTCAGCTCCGGAAGTGCATCCAATGCTTTTAACGGATCTACAAAAGCACCTTTTACAAGAAAACCACAATCTTCCTTTTCGCAGACTTTCTGAATACCCTGTAAAACAATTTTTTCATCATCCAGTAAAACCATTGTGTACATTTTGCTTCATCCTTTATCTTTCGTGATTTTTCTATAATCCTGCAAAAAACAGTTCATAGAAATCATCTTCCCCCTCCAACATCGGTGAGTTCTCTCCACCGCCATTCGTGCTCCGCTTCATCGTGGCATAAAATTCTTCTCCTGCCAGAATCAGCTCCATCTCATAGATCGGATATCCATTCTCCTGACATTTTCTGCAAAAAGCAGTCAGCGGTTGTGGATCTTCTTTGGTCGCAAGCAGCTCCTGCCGTAAATTCTCATCGTGCAGAGCCTTTTGCTTTAATTCATCTAACATTTCCGGAATTTCCATTGCACTGTCTCCATTCCTACTCTACCTTCACATACATTTGTATATAAAAATGCGCTCATCTGCTATAACAGGATTTGCTTCTGAATTGAATCTTTCAGACTATCCACACAATTCTAATCAGCCATTCAAATCTTTCAGGTTCTGGAACAGATCAATATCAGACTGCTGAACTTTCATATTTGTTGTCATCGGTTCTTCACCCGGTCTGGTCACTGTGATCTCAATGATCGTGCCTTCCTGCACGCCACCGGTTAATACGTTGCGGAAAAATGCCGCAAATTTCGGGTGATTGCTTACAAACTGATTTTTTGCTTTCATTACTTTCATAGCTGCTGCCGGATTTATCATAATATGTTCCCTCTTTCTTCATAATCTTGAGTTTAATCTTGCAGTCAAAAATATATCAGTCAAAGGATTTTCATTCTTTGCTGATATATTTTTCTACTCACATTTGTAATATAAATCCTATCACTTCGCCTCTGAAAAGTCAATTTTCTCTACGTGATATTTACCATCTTCCATCTGCATCACTGCCATAGTCACAGCACCGCCAAACCGCGGATATCCACAGCTTCCCGGATTCAGCCAGAGCAGATTTTCCGACTGTTCTTCAAAGTACTTGTGGGTATGTCCAAATACTGCCACATCTGCACCTTCCGTCTGTCCGATCAGATGCCGACGCTCATGTGCCATCACAAAATTCACGCCATTGATTTCAAATTTCAGTACTTTTGCAATATTTTTCGCCCAGTCACCATCGTTATTGCCACGCACGACGTACAGATTTCCAAGGAAACGGATCTGATCAAGAATTTCTTCTTTTGTCACGTCCCCTGCATGCAAAATACAGTCACAGGTTTTTAATATCTCCAATACTTCCGGACGAAGTTTGTTATGGGTATCCGATATAATTCCCAGTTTTTTACTCATATACTTTTTCATCTCTTTTCCAAAAGGACTTCTATATTTTTATTCTATCATCTTATCGCCTGTATTTATCTATTTACGCAACCGTTTCAACTTATATGCTCTTTTCATAGATTTCTATAATATTCCATAAAAAACACACTTCTAAAAATCGCATTTTTCTATTCCATAATAGTCTTTGGCATCGTCTTTTTCACAAACTGGCGGTAAAAAAGGTAACCTGCCAGCGTAGTGATAGAATCCGTCACCGGAAAGGTGAGCCAGAAATAATTCAGTCCAAATCTTGAAAACAAGTACGCCAACGGAATAAACAAAAATACCGTTCTGATAATCGTCAAAATCGAACTTTTTACCGCATGTCCCAACGCCTGGAAAAATACAGGAAACGTCAGGGAACTTACCAGTGGAATAAAACTGATTCCAATAAAACGGAAAGCTACTTCACCAATACTGATAACTTTCGGATCATGTGAAAATACATGTAGCATCGGTCCCGGAATAGTTTCAAATAAAACAACGCCGATCATCATCAACGCAATTCCGAATATGATTGCCACCATCAAAGTCTTTTTGCATCGCTCATATTTGCCCGCCGCATAGTTATAACTTACCACCGGCACGATACAAGTCTGCATTGCACCCAATGGGATAAAGAAAAATGCCTGCCATTTATAATACAAACCAAGTACTGTTACCGCCTGATCTGAGAATGTTGCAAGAATCAGGTTTAAGCCAAATATGTAAAAAGTGTACGCTGCCTGCATCAAAATATTTGGAATTCCAAGTTTATAAATTCGCTTGATCTGGTGTGGGAATACCACAAGCGCTGGAATCTTACGAAAACCGCCTTTCATAACAATCAATGCCGCCGCGATTTGTCCCACAACCGTCGCTGTAGCAGCTCCACCGATTCCCATTTTCGGCAGACCGCATAAGCCGAAGATCAAAAGTGGATCCAACGCAATGTTTACAATTGCACCAATAATCTGCGCGATCATCGGCGTCCGCATATTTCCTTCTGCCTGATGCACTTTCGTCCAGACACTTTCCAGAAACAGTCCGATGCTGAGTACACAAACGATTCTTCCGTAAAGCACTACCATTGTAATGACTTCCTCGGAAGAAGTATTCATTCGCGCATATGCCGGCATCAGAAAGAAGCAGACTACCGCAAAAATCACCCACATCAAAAGTGCAAGCGGTGTGCCGATACCTGCCGTCTCGTCAGATCTTCTTTTTCTTCCGATTCCAAGGTTGTACGCCATTTCTGTGTTGATGCCGACACCGGTTCCCACCGCTAATGCGATCATCAGAAGCTGAATCGGGTAAATAATAGAGAGTGCCGTCAGTCCACTCTCTGAATAGCGTCCAACAAAAAAGCTGTCCACCACGTTATATAACGCCTGAATCAGCTGTGCCAGCATAACCGGAGGCGCCATTTTTAATAATATTTTTGAGATTTTCTCTGTTCCAAAAAAATCGTTATTCAACTTGTCCCCTCGCCTACTTTTACTTTATCTATTACCTGCTTGTCGCCTGCAAAAGCGGAAGCATCTTTTATATCGTATATACATCATCTAGCATGATAGTATATTTTTCGGGGAAAATCCAGTGTAAAATAAAAAAGATATTATTGCATGATTTTCCAAATCCAGTACACCAGTCCTAACAGCCAACTCGTAAAAATACCATATAAAATAACAGGTCCGCCAATGGAAAAAATCTGACTTCCGATTCCGAATACCTGACCTTCTTTTTTAAACTCAATAGCAGGAGCAGCCACACCATTTGCAAAGCCTGTAATTGGCACAAGCGCACCTGCGCCCCCAAATTTTGCAATAGTCGGATAGATGTTCCATCCGGTAAGAATTACACTGATTAACACCAGAATGAGACTCGTCCACTTTCCTGCGGTCAGTGTATCCATGCCACGACTCAGGCAAAAATTTGTAATTCCCTGTCCAATGCAACAAATAATACCTCCAACCAGAAAAGCTTTCAGCATATTCAAAGGTAAACTGTAGGTTGGTGTTACCTGACTGACATAAGCATCGTATGCATTTTTCCGCGCTTCTTTTTCTTCCTCAGTTTTGGCATCTTCTGCTTTTGAAATTTCCCGGATCAGCTCTTCTCTCGGCGTATTTTTGTAATCTGATTTTGTTTTTTTCTTATTATCATTCAAAATGTTAACCACCCTTCAGATTCTAATTTTTACTTTTCTTATACTGAGACAAATTTGTTAGTAATCTTCCCCTGCAAATACTTTTCCGCAACTCACCAAACTAAACTTTCTAATTCATAGACGAATATCAGAAAAATTTTCTATTATAAATCCTTTTTTCTTCTTATGCAATCCAGAAAAAATAAACCAGACCGCCCACGGTTTTTCCTACTGCAAAAGCTGTGATCAGAAATCCAAGTCCATTTTTCAAATTAGCTCTGCGAAACAATACCGGAAATACATTCAGTACTTCTGCCAGTGCCACCGCCAGGCAGCCTAAAAATACACCGGACGCCAATCCATAAACTACAAGAAACCATAAGCCAACCTGAAATGGAAGCTGCGGGAAAATTGCTAAAATACAGCCAAAGATTCCGCCAAAGATCAGTGCGTTTTCCAGTGCTGGCACATATGCTGCTACGCTTGTTTTTCCCGCTATGCGCGGCACCATGCCTAGACTTGCTACCAGTGCAAACACACCAGCTGCGACACCAATGCCAAATAATAGCCCCAATATTCCTAATACAATCTGATAGCCCCACATCTTGCACTTTCCTTCTTCCTGATATTACACATCATAATTTTTCCCTTTGCGACTGCTGGTTTCAATATACGTTGTATCCACATCCTGTTCATACTTACGCATTGCCACCTGAATCGGGGTCGGATCATCCGTGATTTTCTTATGTCCGACATGATTATAAAAGACCATGATTCCAATCGCCAGCCCAATACAAAAACAAATTTCCAGTGCACTAACACCAGTGTATGTCTGCCCTGTCACCCGTGTATACAATGCGGCAAATACCTTTGAAACCGACACGTCCTCTATGAACGTCATGATTGTAAATGCTGCCCCGAAAAACAGGATCACGCACACAATCGCCGTTTTGAAATACTGCACAGCTTTCTTTTCCGGATCAGGCACATAACGAATGACAAAATCCGGCTCACCAATGTTTTCAATTTCCAGAGTTGGATATTTTTCATGAATTTTCCGGATAATATATAAAACAGAAAAAACCTGCACGAAGCTGCTCTTTTTCTTTCCCTGAAAATGATAAATCTGCTCCTGCAGCACCTGACGGCGGATACCCACATCGGTGCACTCCACCGATGCGATATCCTGCAGTTTCACACTGCGTTCATATACAATACAATTTTGTTCCATCTTCAGATATAATGTCTGTCCCGAAGCACCCATATATTTCCTTTCCATCAAAACAGATTCTTATGACTGAGAATACATTTACAGCCCATTATTTTTACAAAAAAAGCCGAAACTCCCTTAACTTAGAAAAAACACATGTGCTCTGTTTCATTCTTACTTTTTATTTCTCCGCCGCGTCTTCAAAAACCGCCTGCGCGGATTCTTTCATCTCAGACACATCCTCTTTGATCTCGTTGGCTGCGTGACGCACTGCCTCTCCCGCATGTTTCCAGCTGTCCTTCATTTCATCCGCAGAATATTCCGCCGCAAATTTCAGTTCTTTTGCAATGTCTTCGCCCTGTTCTTTCATACAGCCACACGCCTGTTTTACTTTTTTCTTTTTGTCCTGCATCTTTTTTCCAAAACTCCCTTCTTCGTACATGTCCTCTCCTTTTAACCCGCACAAAAAATAAAAAACCGCTCCCGCGATCATGGCGATCACTACTAAACAGCAACACTTTTTCATCAATTTACAACACATGTAAATTTCCTCCTTCCAGACTATAAACATTTGGTTTATATGACTTTGTTTTGCTGTTAGTATGGAGCGATTTTTATTTATTATTCAGAGCTGAGCAATTTTCATTAAATGTATTTCAGTTACTTCATATAATAACGAACATTTATTACATTTTACAAATAGCTCTGAAAATTTATTTTTTTCATGTTATTTAATTTTTCAGTTTTCAGGCACAAAATAGTATATTTATAAATTCATCAGATCTTCCACTGTTCGGACTGCAACTGTGCCTGAATCATATCATGATAAATGCCATCCTCTTTTGCCAGTTCTGCCGGTCTTCCGTTCTGCGCCACATAACCGTCCTTCAACACAACAATTCGGTCTGCACCAGCCACAGTACGCATCCGGTGTGCAATGATCAGAACGGTCTTGTTCTGGATCAGTTTGGAAAGCGATGCCTGTATCAGAGATTCATTCTCCACATCCAATGAAGAAGAAGCCTCATCCAGTAAAATGATCGGTGCATCTTTCAGAAATGCTCTTGCAATGGAAATTCGCTGGCGTTCACCTCCAGAAAGTGCACTTCCGTTTTCTCCGATCATGGTCTGATAGCCATCCGGCATTTTTTCTGCAAATTCATCACAGTGTGCCAGTTTTGCCGCTGCCAGAACTTCCTCATCCGTGGCATCTTTTTTACCGATACGAATATTTTCCATGATCGTGTTGTTAAACAGCGTTACATCCTGAAATACGATAGAATACAGGGACATCAGCGTTTCCGGATCAACTTTGGAGACATCCATGCCGCCAACAGTAATCTTTCCGCTGTCCACGTCCCAGAAACGGGTAGCCAGACGGGAAATCGTTGTTTTTCCACCGCCGGATGGCCCGATTAGTGCCGTTACTTCACCCTGTTTTGCCGTAAAGGACACATCCTGCAACACTTTTTCACCTTTATTATAGGAAAAAGCTACATGCTCGAACTGAATATCACAGCCCTGATTGGACAATGTCTCAACACCGGTCTGTTCCTCACCGGACAAAATCTCATCCATGCGTCGGCACGGAATATCCGTTGCCAGAATCGCCGTCAGATTATCCAGAGACGTGGTCAGCGGATCATAAATTCTTGATACCACAAGCAATGCCACAAAATAATTCAGCACATCTATTTTTCCACCTGCCAGCAAAATTCCACCAACCAGCGCAGTCGTTGCGATACCGAATTTCAAAACCATACGGGCAGAACCATTAAACACTGCATTTCCCATCTCTGTAATCCAGGTCTGATGCTCCACTGCATCAATTTTGCGGTCTAATTCTTCCATATAACGCGCCTGCGCATTGTTTGCTTTCAGGTCACGTAATGTTTCTAGACACTCCTGAATCCCGTCCGCGCAGTCCATTTTCACTTTCTGCTGTTTTTCCAGTTTTTTACGCATTACACCGGAAGAACTGAGCACAATCCCAAAGGACACCGGAAGTACCCACAAACTCGCAATCGCCAGCCGCCAGTCAAATACAAACAGCGCAATGGCAATGAGAAACGTGGAAATAAAGGAACCAACCAGCTCCGGAATCCAGTGGGAGCACGCGGTTTCCAGTGTTGCGCCATCTGCCATGATTACACTGGTCAGATCTGCCAGATCTTTTTTCCCGAAAAAGGATAACGGCAATTTACGCAGTTTTTCTGCCAGAGTGATGCGGCGCACACCACTTTCTTCATATGTGGCAAAAAACGTCGCATTGTACTGAATTGCAGTCACGCAAAAAATCAAACCCAGACAGATGATGATTCCAACGGCATAAAAGACGCCTCTGCCTGCCAGCGTCTGATGTGTCAGCAGATCCCGCACAAGGAACATCAGCATCATGACAGGAAGCATCTGCACCAGATAACTTACCGTACACGCCGCAAATGCCTTACACATATCTTTTGCACCTTTTTCCGACAGTGCATATTTATGTTGTAAAAAATTAAGCATCTTTTTCACCTACCTTCCACTGTGCGGCTCGATTGTATTCCTGCCACATGTCCGCGTACAGTCCCTGCTGCTCCAAAAGCTGTGCATGAGTTCCCTGTGCGTCGATAGTTCCGTCCTTGATAACATAAATGCAGTCTGCATTGACGATCGTTGACAGACGATGCGCGATCATGATCAGTGTCTTGCCATTGGACAACCGCGCAAAGGCTTCCTGTACACGCACTTCATTATCCGGATCTGCAAAGGCGGTTGCCTCGTCCAAAATCAGGATGGACGCATTTTTCAGCATTGCCCGCGCGATGGAAATACGCTGTGCCTCGCCGCCGGATACATACACACCTTTGGCTCCGATCACCGTATCCACGCCCTCCGGGAATTTTGCCAGAATATCGTCACACTGCGCTTCGTGCAATGTCTGCAATACTTCTTCTCTTGTTGCCTCCGGTTTTCCAAGACGCACATTTTCCAAAATGGACATTTTCAGCAAATGAGAATCCTGAAATACGAACGAAACCGTGTTCATCAGCTCTTTTTCTGCAATCTCTTTTACCGGAACAGTTCCGATACGGAGTTCGCCTTTTGAAACATCATGGAAACGTGCGATCAGGCTTGCCAGTGTGGATTTTCCGCTTCCTGAAGGTCCAACCAGTGCCACATGACTTCCCGCCGGAATCGTCATGCTGATGTCTCTTAACACATTTTTTTCTGTATTTTGATAAGCAAACGTTACGTGATCCAGCTCAATAGAAGCATCCTTTGCAGTCTTCGGTTGATCTGCTACCGGCAATGGAGCACTCTGAAAAATGGCGTCCATACGCTGTAATGCGTCAGTCACTACCATCTCATTTTCGCTGGAATACATGATCTTGTTCAGCGTTACCGTAATGATCGAAGTGATGATAATGTAAAACAGCAGATTCAGCAGAAATTCCGGTGTCACACCGTGTCTCGTAAAAATCATGGCTCCCACGATCAGAAGTACAAATACCGCGTTGATCATGGTCATATAGCCCATCATCGGCAGACGCAGGTCCTTCGTATAAGAAATGACCCATTTCTGATAATTGTCAATGGCTGTCCGAAAACGGCGGAAAGAAAATACCGACTGTCCGAAGGTTTTTACCACCGGAATTCCTCTGACATATTCCACAGCCTCGTTGGACATATCTTCCAGAGAATCCTGATATTCTTTCATTTTGCGCTGCATTTTTTTTCCCGTCATGGAACTCATCACCAGAAAAGCGCCCACAACCGGAAGTAAGCTGAGCAGCCCCAGCCGCCAGTCAAATACAAGCAGCATGATCAGCAACGCAACTGGCGTCACGATCGCTCCGGCTTTGTCCGGCAGCTGGTGCGCCAGATAAGTTTCCGTGGAAGCACTTGTCTCATTTACGATCTTGCGCAGTCTGCCGCTTCCGTATTCACCGGTAAATCCAATTGGAAGCTCCATAATGTGATGCATCATTTCTTTTCGCAGATTTGCCTGCACACGGAACGCTGCCTTATGGGAACAAAACAGTGCCGCAATGTAGATCAGCATGGAAATCAGCGCAAAAATCACTGCCATCCAGCCGTTAAAACTGATGTGCTGCGCTTTGCTGTAATCGGGCATGACCTGCAGCACTTCACGAATAAGCCGCCAGATAAAAATAAACGGAAACAATGCTAAAATTGCACTGACCGCAGACAGCACCCAGGATATGTATGTCAGGTATCGATAAGAACCTGCATAACCCATCAGACGCTGTAGATTTGATGGTTTCTTCTCTTTTTTCACCAAACTCCCTCCTTCTATCTTTCATTTTATTTTTATTGATAGTAAATTGTCATTAGCAAATGCTAACCTGCCTGTAAAAAAACAGGATTTACAAATTTATTCTCACTGTTTCTGTAATCTATTAATCTGTAAATCCAAATATTTTCATCCAGCCAGCGGTATAAAACTCCCGCAGCTGACGCACATACTCATGTACTTTCTCCCGTGGCATGTCATGCACGATCAGTTCAAACATACTGCCGAACATTCCACTGGCGAGCATATGACACATCTCCGGATCGATCTCGTTGATTTCTTTACCGATGCGGCGCATCTGATCCATGAATTTGTAAGTAGATTCCACTTCCACCTCTACCATGTTATGAATAAAATGTGCGTAAGGCGTTCCCTCTGAACAGCAAAGAATCAGCTTAAACGCATCGTAATGATCATACATATAGTCCACACACCATTCCATACAGGAACCGGCTACATCCGAAAGATGTTCGCTCTGCTCCTCGCCTGAAAGCTGTTCAAAATTATCCTGTGCCTGCATAAAACAGCCCATGACAGCCGCCGCATGTTCTTCCACTAATGCCGCGAATAATGCTTCTTTATTGGAATAGTATCCATAAAAAGCCCCGGTCGTCACGCCTGCAGTTTTTACAATATTGCGCAGAGATGCACCTTGAAATCCTTTTTCCAAAAACTCTTGTTTTGCCGCTTCCAAAATTTTCTGCTGTGTTGCACTTTCTTCCAAATTTCTCATCTCCTTTTCCGCCTCTTTTTCACTGTCCCTTTTTATAACAGCGTTATATAACACTGTTATATTATCAATTTTCATATGCACTGTCAAGAAATTTTCAAGTAAAAACGCCAGCAGATTTTTAATCTGCTGACGCATTTACTTATCACTATAATGATATCTGCAAGCCAAAATATAAATCGTTGTATCATCAATCTTATAAATCAGACGATCCTTATCATTGATTCTTCTACTCCAATATCCAGATAATGTTCCTGTCAATGGTTCTGGCTTACCAATTCCTTCATTTCCATTCCGATCAATATCTTTAATCAGATTATTAATTTTTTTCAAGGTCTTTCTGTCCTCGGTCTGCCAGTAAACATAATCTGCCCATCCATTATCTGTAAATACTTTATTCATTCTCTTCTACCTCAGACAGCTCATGAGATGAAAATTTCTTTCCTTCCAGCTGAGCCTTAGACTCCATCAACCAGTCATAATTAGCCTTATTTCCCATAACATAAATATTTTCCATCAGATTGTTATATGCTTCCTCTGACATCATCACAACATTTTTGTTATTTTTTCTTGTAACAATCATTGTTTCATAATCGTCAGTTATCTGATCCATGTAACTTTTCATGTTATCCCTTAAATTTGTATAATTAACAGCTAACATAATGTTTCACCTCCGTACGGTTTTCTGTACTTATATTATATTGTACAGGAAACTGTACGTCAAGTGTTATAAGCAACTTTTTACTAATTTACACAAAAAATCCGGCTCCGGGAAATTCCCGAAACCGGATTTTTAATTCATTTGCTTAGGAAGTAAAGACGCTTATTATACTCTTACTTTTCCATTTACAACTTTATAAGTTTTACCGTTTGATTTAACAGTTCCGTTGTAAGAGAAATCTACTTTACCACCTTTGATGTACCACCAGCCGTTGCTGTTCTGTGCAATACCGTTGAAGTTGAAGTTTACTTTACCGTTTTCAATTCTCCACCAGCCGTTTGTGTTTTTTGCTACTCCCGTATAGGAGAAATCTACTTTACCGCCGCGGATGTACCACCAGCCGTTCTCGTTTTTCTCTACGCTGTTGCAGTTGAAATCTACTTTACCGTTTACGATTCTCCACCAGCCGTTTGCATTTTTTGCTACTCCTGTGTAGGAGAAATCTACTTTGCCGTTTGTGATCTTCCACCAGCCGTTCTCGTTCTTGGCTACTGTATTTGCGGAAAAATCTACTTTACCATTGCGGATAATCCACCAGCCGTTCTCGTTCTTAGCTACGGTGTTTGCGGAAAAGTCTACTTTACCACCACGGATGAGCCACCAGCCATTCTCATTTTTAGCTACTGTGTTTGCTTTAAAATCAACTTTGCCGTTCTTTACATACCACCAGCCGTTTACGTTCTTAGCAACTGTTGTTACGTTTGTAGCGATCTCGCCATTTACATAATAGTACCAGTTTCCGTCTGCTGCTTTGGAGTTTGCAAGACCTGTAAATTTGTTTGCTTTTTCAAGAGCTGCAATAGCTGCATTTAAATGTGCTGTAGACTCATCTACGCTTTCCTGACTTGTTTTGCCTTTTGCAGCATTTGCAAGATCGTCCTGTGCTTCTTTCAGTTCTGCCTCCAGATCACTCCAGGTTTTTTCTGTGTAATCGTCTTTATTCAAAGCTTCTGCTGCTTTGATTGCTGCTTCCAGTTTGCTTGTGTCACTTACCGGTGTTGCAGTATGAATATCATCTGCAGTCACATTTACTTCTACATTTGTATCTGCATAACCAAGTGCATGAATAGTCACTACCCATTTTCCTGTTCCGTCAGTTCCTTCCGGAAGCTGGCATCTTAAGGAATCTGTCAGTCCGAGCTGAATTCCCATCATTTTATGCATCCAGTTATCCGCTGCAAATTTTGTTCCATATGTTGCAATAGCTTTATCGCCATTGCCATAATATGTCCACTCTACAGACTGCATTGCTGCTCCGAGATCACCATAGTTCTCAGTCAGATCCACACGGAGAAAATCACCAAATTTGCTGCTGCTTACAACTTCTACACCCATTTTAGCTGTGTCTGCTGTCTTTAATTCCGTATCTTTCAATCCGGATGTTGTGCCAATTGCTGCTGCTCCAAAACTGAAGCTTCCGTCTGCACTCATGGAAACAGTTTTCAGGCCATTTGTATTGGCATCTACAGCTGCAACTGCTTCATAACTCTTCAGATTATTCTCAGAATATCCGCCAGACAGTTTTTCACCATTTTCTACTACACTGTAAGCTTTTTTGAACGCTTCCAGATTTTTTGTTTTTACTTTTACCGGAACATATTTGATTCCTTTGATCACATAATGATCGTATGTAGCATTTTTTCCATCTACTGTTAATGTCGTAATACCTGTTTTTCTGTCAGATGCTTTTACAAGTGTCTTTCCATCTTTTAAAATTGCGGTATTTGCATCTGTCCAGGAAACTGGCTCATACTCATTTCCATCTGTGTCATAGATCACGACATCCTGCTGGAAACTTCCTCTGTGGAGACCGTGGTTTGCTGTCGCACGGGTAACAACGTCAAATGCGCCTTTATCATACTCACCGTTTGTATCCATTGTATCAGAAGATAATGTAGATCCTGCATTCTGAACATTCTCTGCTGCATAGTACTCAGCATAAGAAAGAGATGCATATACATAAGTGTATTCCGGAACTACATAAGTAAATGTGAAATCATTTGCATATCCGGTTGCTTTTACAGAAACAGTAAACTCATCTCCCGGCTTTGCATCTTTAAACGGAGTTGCTGACTCATTTAAAGAGCCGTCTTTGTTGATGATCGTAACAGATTTTTTTCCGGATGCAGCATAATCTTTGCCATTTACATTGACACTTTTAATATTTTTAATGTAAGCACTCAGATCATCTGCTGCTGCATCTTTTGCAGCAACAAGACTGTCACTTGCATTGTCATAGGCTGCTACTGCTTTGTCTGTTGTCAGTTCAAATGTTGCAGAAAGATCTGCGTATTTACCACTCTTATCTGTAATTTTCAAAGTATACTGTCCAACTGCAGCACTCTTATCAAAGCTTAATACACCATCTTTTACAGAAACATTATTCAGTCCGTCCACACTGTATACCGCATCATAATCAGATGGCAATCCTGTAATAGCTACTGTTGTCTTTCCTGCATCAGCAGAAGCATTCTCAACTGCTACTGTATTTGCAAATTTTACCGGAACATACTGGTTCATTGGGATGTTATATACACCGGCATCTGTGTAATAAGTAACATTATTGATAGTCTGTCCCATCATGGATACATAGTCTGCATAAGAAAGCTGGCAGCCATGTGACTCTGTTACAAATCCCGTACTCCATGCGAGTTCTGTTTTTTTCCAGATATTCTCCACATGACGTAATCCGTAGCTGTCACCCTCTTTTGTGCTGATTGTGACACCGTATACCGTATTGATATTTTTCGGAAGTCCTTCAATATCAAGCTGATAATCACCATATTTCGTAGAAGTAGATAATGTACCGTTTGCATTATCTAACGTTGTTGCAGAAGATGTCTTCACTGCTCCAAAGCTGAGTGCTCCGTCCTTGTTTACAGTAAGCTCTTTATAGTAAGATGGAGCTTCGCTGAGTACATAATAGGAGTAATCTGCACTTTCAAACAATGCATCTTTTCCCACATAAGTTGTGGTAGACTCTTTTCCCTTGATACTTGTAGTAATCTCAACTTTACTCTCATCTGTAATCTGCGTATATTTTCCTGTCAATGCTGCCAGATCACTTACTTTTACAGGGAATGTGATACCACTGATATCTGATCCGTCATTGTTTACATGATAGGAACCGGCTGCCAGGGATGCTCTGGTTTTCATCTTTGTTGCGGATGAAACTGCATCTACATCGGAATCACCCTCTGCTGCATAAAATGCTGCATATGGAATGTTCATCAGAACATAAGCTTCCTGTTTCACATCCTCTTTCTTTGCTTCTTCAAATTTAGAAAGAGCCTCTTTTGCAGCATCTTTTACTGCTGTTCTTGTAATTGTAGCACCTGATTTTGTATCATATCCATTTGCAGTAAACCAGTTATCAATACTTTCCTGTGTTGCCGGCTGTCCAACCAGAGCTTTGATTCCCATATCCGGTTTTTTTGTTGTTCCATTCACTGCTTTTTCAAAATATGTTTTACTTCCAAAATCTCCCGATGCCTCATATCCATTCGTCGGAGTTACCAGAAATTCTTTAAATTTTCCGTCCTCAACAGTCACTCCGACAGTCACATCATAACTGTTCCACTCGTCATCTGATTCTACATGTGTAGTTGCATTATTTATGCCATCTGCCGCTACCTGACTTTTGGTTACTGCAAATGCAGCAGTCGGGTAGGTGCTCATAAATGTAGCTGCTGCAAGAATTGCTGCTACTACTTTCATTGAAAGTTTCTTTCTTCTCATAAATTCCTCCTTATATTTTTCATTTTCAAAATCAAAAATATCATCCGATTGTACCAACAAACTTTTCCTCTAACTCATCTTAGCAATGAGCAATTTCCATTAGCACTATCTAACGGCGGTTATGATAGCATTAGTTTCAGTTAACGTCAACACACTTTTTTCACATTCCCTTTTATTGAAATACTTTCTCATTAATATCGAACGTCTTTTCTCATTAACCATGTTTATTGATAATCCTTTCTCTTAACATCAAAAAGAGAGTAAATCCCTGTTTTAAGATTTACTCTCTTTCATTTTTGATAAATTTCAGAAGTAAAGCGGACATTCGCAATCCGCTTTCGCTACTTGCTCAAGTGAAAAGCAACTGAAAATCTGTCTGTAATTTACCATAATATCTTTTTGTTATTTTACGACTTTTCCTCCACGGATCGTATAAGTTTTATGATTATATTTTACTTTTCCGTTATAGTTGAAATTCACTTTTCCGTTCTGTAAATACCAGGATCCGTTCTGGTTGCTTGCGATTCCGGTAAAGTTGAAGTTCACTTTTCCGTTTTCAATTCTCCACCAGCCATTTGCATTTTTTGCTACTCCTGTGTAGGAGAAGTCTACTTTACCGCCACGGAGATACCACCAGCCATTTTCGTTTTTCTCTACGCTGTTGCAGTTGAAATCAACTTTGCCGTTTACGATTCTCCACCAGCCATTCTCATTTTTTGCAATGCCTGTGTAACCGAAATCCACTTTACCGTTTGTGATCTTCCACCAGCCATTTTCGTTCTTGGCTACGGTATTTGCTGAGAAGTCTACTTTTCCTCCTCGGATGTACCACCAGCCGTTCTCATTCTTCGCTACGGTATTTGCTGAGAAGTCTACTTTTCCACCGCGGATAATCCACCAGCCGTTCTCATTCTTCGCTACGGTATTTGCTGAGAAATCTACTTTTCCATTCTTTACATAGTACCAGCCGTTTACGTTCTTAGCAACAGTTGTCACATTTGTTGCAACTTTTCCATTTACATAATAGTACCAGTTTCCATCAGAAGCTTTCTCATTTGCAAGTCCGTCTGCATGTGTCGGAGCTACAGGAGTTACTGCTTTTTTCTCAAGTTTTGCTGTTGCTTCTATGATTGCATTTGCATAAGCATCTACCTCTGACTGCTGACTTGCTTTCTTACTGTAATCAACCGTTTCCAGTACTCTCTGCAAGTTTGCAACACTCTCCTCTGTGTAAACACTCAGATCATCCGGAATTGCGTCAATTGCATCGTATACTTTACTGTAATCTGCTTCTGTTTCTTCTGCTGTAACTTTGATCTGTGCATCCTGATAATTATCACTTACGATGGTCAGTGTATATTCCGTTCCTGCTGTCAGTTCTTTTTCCAGTGTAAGATCCAGTGCATCTAACTTGCCTTCTGCTACCGTTACACTTCCTCTTCCCTGGCGAACAGATAATGTATAAGTCGGATTCTCCAGGTCTTCCAGAGATACATTTTTCAATGCGATTCCAATGTAATTACCTTTTACAGTCGCTTCCATTTCCACAGTTGAGTAAGTTGCTTTGACTTTTTCTGTCAGCTCACTGATCAGTTCTGCTGCGTCTGCAGATGCCGCTTCTTTATTTGCGATCATTTCTTCCGCTTCTGCTACATGCTCTTTCAAATCCGCATTGTTCTCATATCCGTTTGTTGCTTTTGCTTTGTCTACCCATTTCTGAAGCTCTGTCACCTGATCTGCTACAATTGGTGTGGACATTGTTCTTGTAATTTCCGGATAATTTGAACTGCTGATAGTCAGTGTGTAGGTTGTTCCTGCTTCCGGTGCTTTACTCAATGTTACTTTTCCGTCTTTGATCTCAGCGTTTGTTGCTAAACCGCCGGATACAGAAATTTTCACATTTTCCAAATCAGATGGAATACCACTGATGCTCAGCTCTGTAGAATCATTATCGATGGCATACTGTAAATTACTCAGATCACCTGCATAATATTTTGTCAGTTCCAGACCGTTCTCACCGCAAGGCACTTCAATAGTTCCAAGATCTGTAATCAATGTGATGCTCTTTAAAGTTGCACCATTCATATCGCTGAACTGATAAAACTCATCGCCTGCGCCATGTCCACGTTTCAGGCCCTGACCTTCTTTGATGGACCACGCGATCTCCACATTCGGTCTCTTTGTTCCAAGCCACAGATTTTCCAGACAAGTCATTCCATAAGTTTTTCCCTCTGTGGTATTCAGGATTGCTCCGTAAAGGGCATATGGTGTTGTCTCATTCTCACCTGTTTTTAAAGTGCCGTCTGTTCCAAGTCCGTCTAGTGTAACCTGATAATCACCGTAACCTGCATTCAGGTCAAGTTCTCCAACTGTGATATAGTTGCCGGAAACAGATGCTTCCTGAAGTTTGCTGAAGCTGTATGTTCCATCTGCATTGACTGTCATGGTGCTGAATGCTGCCGGAGCGGTATCCAGATCTGTCATGTAATAATTGTCATTTGCTGTCAGATTTTCTGCTTTCAGTGCTTCGTAAGTCTCTTCCGGAACTGCAACTGCCATGGTCACGCCCATGATATATTTACCGTTGTTGTAGGTTCCTTTTGCAAGACTTGTTGTGCCTTTAAACTTATTGGTTGTCGCTGTGGAAACAGCATCTAAACCATTCTCAACCTGCCAAACAGCTTTGTCTGTCAGATTGTAAGCTGCGTAAAAGTCTGTGTACGGTACGTTCATGGTCACGTATTTTACTTTAACTGCTTCTGGTGCTTCGTTAATAGCACTATCTACTGCTGTTAGAATTGCCTTTGATGTGCATGTTGCTCCAGATTTTGCGTCAACACCAGTAGTACCATTCTGGGCGATAATTTTATCTTTTAATTCTGTCATCGCCTCCGTTGAGAGCTTTTTATTTTTCTTTATTTCGGTGCTATCTGCACCATCTACATAAAACTGATTTTCCTCTGAAAAAGCTACATCTGTGATTTTGCCATCGGCAACGGTCACATCTACACTGATCGGATAATTTGTGAAATCCTCATCCTCATCTGCTACAACCGTAGCGGTTCCTGTGTAAGTGCCATCTTTTGTCTTTGTTACACTGGATGCTGCAAGAGCGCTCACCGGCATTGTTCCGGCTGTCATTGCTACCACCATGGCTCCAGCTAATGCTTTTGTCAGAAACTCTCTTCTCTTCTTCATGTTATCCTCCTTTTCCTTCTTTGCGATGATTCGTACCTGCCCTTGTAAATTTGCCTGGCTCCGAATTATTGCAAAAAAATAGACTCCACCCATGTATGCGTCCTGTGCCGCATGCGGGAGAAGTCTCTACCAAGTCCACGACCAGATGTTACTCTGTACCGTGAATTTCAATATTTGGTTTTGTGTTTTATTAGTGTTTTATTAGTGTTTCCTAACGACAGTTACTATATCATTACAACTTTGGATTTGTCAACAGCTTTTTTCAACTTTTTCGTTATTGAATTTCTTTCTCATTTTCGTTTTTTGTTTAAAATATAGACTATCGGTTCTTCAAAACGTAAATGAAAAATGGAGAAATTTATCTCAACGAACGATTAAGCGAACGACTGAGTTTCACAAGGTTTTGCGCGAGTGGGAGACGACCAGCTTTTATAGGAGTCGAGAACGAGCGCGATGAAACCGCCGTGAAACGAAGGTAGTGAACGTCTAGTGAGTGAGATAAATTTCTCCATTTTTCTTTTATTTATAAACCGACAAACTTGAACAGTATCAGTAAAATTACGGCACGAAGCACCGTATACCAGATCTCATTGCCTTTCAGTGCACGAATCCCCGTATGTATATTTCCCTTCGGGCAGGTATCAATACACTTCTGACACTGAAAACAATCTCCTGACAATTCCGGTGCCGTATCCGGCGCCAGCTCAATATCCGACGGACACTTCATCGTACAAGCCCGGCATCCCTTGATACACTCAGACCGGTCTCTGCGCAGGGTAGAAAACGGCAATACCGGCAGAATAGAAAATACTGCTCCCATCGGGCACAGAACACGGCAAAAAAACCGTTCCTGAAAGCACATGCCAATAACGATCAGCACCAGAAATACCACGCCAAGGGTATAGCCACCCAATTTGAAATTACGCGCATGCAGCATGGAAAATACATCCCACGGACTGAATCCCTTCGCCTTGCTGTATACACCCGTAAAACATGTCACAGCAATGATCGCCAACACGAAATATTTCACTACCTGCAGTTTTTTCACAACTGCCGCTTTCATGGTGATCGGTTTCTTTTTCAGTTTTTTGCAGATAAACACATAAAGTGCCCGCACTGCATCACCCAAACTTCCGAAAGCACAGGCAAATCCACAGAAGAATCTGCCAAACACGATTGTGTATACACACAGCACGATCAATGCTGCCACAAAGGAAGTCACCTCCAGATGTGTTTTTGCTCCCATCTGGGTAAAAATGTATTTGACGCCGTTAAACGCCGCTGTATAGGCAGACGGAATAAACAGAAAATACAATAACTGTATCACTGCCCGCACCCACACATGAATTTTTTTCATGGTCTTTTTATTCGGTTGTTTCACTAATTGGTACCGCCTTTCTCAAGCGCCTGTGCCGTCGCATTTTTGATACCGGTGGAGCTGAACGTTGCGCCACTGATCGTATCTACATCTGCACTCTGTGCGTCTATGATTTCCGGAATAATATCTTTTGCCATGGTCAGATAAGCACTATCCTCTTTTTCTGCAGACAAAATCTCTACGTCTGTGATCTTGCCATCTGCAATGGTTACTTCCACGGTAATATCACCGCCAAATCCTGTGGCCGTTCCCTGATATGTTCCATCTGTATAATTGCCGCCGTTTACGCCAGCTTCCGCAGCAAGCTCCGCACTCTGACGGTCTGCTTCTGCTTTTGCTTCCGCATCAATCTTTTCATGCGCCAACGTAACGTGATTGTAGCCAAACAATGCCGCTACGATCATACATACATTGACAATACGAATCATAAACTTTTTCATATTTTCCTGTTTCTATCCTTTACTTATTCTGTCTCCAGGAGCTGTTCCTGTGCTGCCTCCTGCGGATCGTTTTCCGGGTCTGTCAGTTCTGTATCTGCGTTACCAGTTTCATCGGTTCCATCCGGCATTTTCACATCTGCCAGATTTTTCTGATCATCTTTCTGCTCCAAAAATTTTGCACGCGCCTGATTTAAGGCTTCTTTGCATGCATCTTTCAATGCTTTGGAAGAACAGGTTGCTCTGGAAACCACATCCACATTCGCAATCGCTTCATTCATGGTTGTTTCTGCATTTTCTTTTGACATATCAATGGTTGCAAGACCGATGATCTGGCTAATAATACCAACATTATTGGATCTTCCATTTGCAGCCCAGTTAATGTATCTGTCATTGCTGCTGTCTCCATCACCAGAAACATTACTGATTGCCGTAATCTTATCGCCTTTTACAGTAATCGTAGCAGTCAAATTGTAAGCATCAAAATCCTCACTTTCATCTGGCTCACACTTTACAGTCACTGTATAACTGCCATCGGCATAATAAGTCGGAGCATTTGTGTTGGAATCATCCGGCTTCTCTGTACTTCCGTTGTTATTACTGTTATTGTTGTTTCCGGTATTGCCATTGTTATTTCCGGAATTGTTATTATTCTGGTTTCCATTATTGGAATTATTTCCGTTAGACGGATTTGCTGCTGCTTTTGCAGACTCCAGCGCTGCTTTAACCGCGTTGATGATACCGTTAGAGCTGTAGGTTGCTCCGGACACAACATCTACACCTGTTGTCTGATTTTTCACAATATTATTGACCACTGCACGGGCACGATTGAAAAATGCCGCATCGTCTTCATTTTCCAGAATCTGTACGGACTGGATCGTATGATTTTTCAGCACGATAGCTACCTTGACATCTCCCAGATATCCTTCTGCGGTTCCATAATAAGTTCCATCCGGATACGGGAAATTTCCGGATACAGATGGTGTCAGCGCAGACTGATTCTGCTGATTGTTCTGCTCTGTATTTTCTGTGGATGCCGGTACTGTGCTTCCGTCTACTGCCGCCTGTGCCAATGCGTTACGAACCGCATTGATGATACCTACGGAACTGTAAGTTGCTCCGGACACAGTATCTACATTCGTGCTCTGAGAAGATACGATTTTCCCGGTAATGGCAGATGCTTTGGAAATATAGCTGCTGCCGTCAGAAGTGGATACGATCTCGATGGACGCAATCTTACCACCGCTGATCACAACTTTTACTTTGATCGGACCTGCAAAACCGGTGGCACTGCCGTAATAAGTTCCGTCTTTGTATGCCGCTGCATCTGCAACCTGCGCTACCGTTGTAGAACCTTCTCCTTTGCCCGGATTCTCTGCTGTTTTTCCGCTGTCTTTCTCACCGGTCAGCGCATTTTTTACCGCACTGATGATGCCTCTGGAACTGTAGGTCGCGCCGGACACTACATCTACGTCCAGGTTCTGGGACTGAATGATCCGGTCAATGACTCCTTTGGCACGATTGAAAAATGCTGCATCGTCCGCTTCTACATTCAGAACCGTAATCGCAACAATTTTTTTATCTTTAATCTCTACCGCAACTGTAATCTTTCCTGCAAAACCGGTTCCGGTTCCTTCATAAATGCCATCCGGCAGATCAAATACCTGACCTTCCAGAGCCGTTTCTTCTGCAGTATCCTCCGCAGTTGTATCAGCGCTCTCTGTCTTTGGGGATGGTTTCTGTACCGCATATACTTTTGGTGAGTAAGCTGCCACGGATGCGCCTGCGCAGGCTACTACCAGCAGCGCGGATAATGCCGGCGCCATGGTACTTAAGTTTATCTTCTTTTTCTGATTCTTCGGATCCAGATTTTCCGGATCAACTTCCGTCTTCTTATCTTTCTTCATAGTCTCTCTCCTGACCTTTTATAACATTGCTTTCACATGATTGTTGGAAACACTTTGTGCTTTACCGGATTTTTCCGGCAAAGACTACAGGAAAATGTGCTTTCACACATTCTCGCAAATAAAAAATGCCATGATATCGTACATTAGCATCTTCTAACGCACGTTATCATAGCATCACTTTTTTTTTAAATCAAATCATTTTTCTCTATTTTCTCAATAACTGTCACTATTGAGAATTTTTGTGCAATTTCCTCCGTTTTTTCTCAATAGTTCTGGTAAGTCCTGGTAAAAATCCTGCTTACAGTTGGAATCTATTTACCTGCATATACGTTTTTAACCAAATCAAGGAAGCCCCCTGCTTCAATTGCGAAAAGCAATAAGCAGGGGTAGGGACTTGCTTGTATCAGGAGGGGTGCAAGCCCCTTCTGATAAGCTGCGAAGCAGCTATTTGGTTATGAGCAAGTAGCGAAGGCGGATTGCGAATATCCTTTGACTAAGCGCCAGGCAAACAGCTTGTTATCTTGCAGATTCGTATGCCCGTTTGACTGCTGGAAGAATCACTCTGCATACGATACCGATCAGCAGACCGGTAAGAAATCCGGAAATCAGAAGTACCGGAACATAAAAAATCAGCTTCAGATTTTCCACCACAAGCATTGCCACAATCAACTGTCCAATGTTGTGGCAGATACCACCCATGACACTGACCGCAAGGATCGACAGCTTGTCTGTTTTTTTCAAAAGGAGCATGACTGCCAGACTGAGCAGACCGCCCGCCAGACTGTACATGATGGATGCCAGATTTCCAAACATGAATCCGCTTAAGAAGATTCGCACAATGGAAATCAAAAATGCCTGCTTCCCACCAAAAAGGTAGATTGCCGCCACAATGACCAGATTGGCAAGTCCCAGTTTTACACCCGGAATCCCGAAGTTGATCGGGATCATGGTTTCTACATAACTGAATATCATGGCAAGTGCGATCATCATTGCCATCAGAGCTACTGTTTTTGCAGATATCTTTTGTTTTTTCATATCGTTACCGCCCTGTCTCTAGTTTGTCTGGATTTTTTCAATATTTTTGTTATTGTTCATATTGATAAAATCGTCATAAATGCCGTCTGTGATATAAAGTTTGCCGTCCTCATCTTCCATGATGGCGTCAAATCCGTCCTCTGCACAATGTTCCTCACAATAAGTAATGGCATCCTCTGTGCCAAGTACAAACAGAGATGTGGATAATCCGTCTGCCAGTGTGCTATCCGCACTGACGATCGTCACAGAGATCAGACCGTTGTTGGCAGAATAACCGGTTTTCGGATCGATGATATGGTGATATTTCACACCGGTATCCTTATCTACAAAGTAGCGCTCATAACCGCCGGAAGTGATAATAGCTTTGTCTGTGACGCTCACGCCGCCCAGATATCCGTTTTCATCCTTCGGATCCTGAATGCCGACTTTCCACTGACTGCCATCGGTTTTATTTCCAAGGACGTGTGCGTTTCCGCCAAGGTTAATAACTGCACTCTTGATGCCATAGCTTTTCATCACATCCATAACTCTTCCGGACGTATAACCCTTGGCAATTCCGCCCAGATCGATCTCCATGCCTTCCGGGAGACTGATGCTTGTCTGTCCGTTTTCTTCGCTTAATATGATTTTTCCCGCATCTACCAGCGCAAGTTTTGCTGCCAGATCAGACTCACTCGGTACTGCAAAATTTCCTGTGGTAAATCCCCAAAGCTGCATCACCGGATAAATGCTGATATCAAAGGCTCCGTTTGTACTCTGATAAATATCCAGGGCACGTTTTACCAGATAATCGGTATCCTCAGAAAGTACGCCACCGCCGTTTGCGTTGATCTGTGCGACTTCACTGGTGTCTTTTCCGGTAGACAGCAGATCGTCCAGACGCTGAATCTCAGCAATACCCGCTTCTACTGCTTCCTGTGCATTTTCGCCATAAGCGGTCAGTGTCATATAAGTATCCATGGCAAACACATCGCTTGTATATTCCTGACTGCTGTCTGAGCTGTTCTGCTCTCCGGCATCTTCTGAAACTTCACTCTGTACAGAGCTGTCCGTTCCTGACGCACCGTTTTTATTGTTACAACCTGCCAGCGGCAGACAGACTAAGGCTCCACACAAAAGTGCGATTAACAGTTTTCTTTTTTTCATCTATTGGTATCCTCCGTATATGCTTTTTCTCTTATTGATACAATTTTAATGATTAGCTTGAGCTAACGCATATTTTATTACATTCACTTCTTTTATGCAAGCTTGTTCCCAAAACTTTATCGATACTTTTTTATCAATAAGAAGGACTGTATCGCATTTTATACCGTATTCCGCAATTTCGCAAGCAGTTTCTTTTCCCGTCTGGAAATCTGAACCTGCGTCGTTCCAAGCAGTTTTGCCACCTCCGACTGTGTCTTTTCTTCTACATAACGAAGCTGAAGCAGCTGACGTTCTTCCGGCTCTAATGTATCCAGCAATTGCTCCAGAAAAATGTGGTTGACCTGCTGCTCAATCAGATTTTTCTGATCCCGGATCTGTTCGCCAAGTGTGATCTCCTTTCCCTCATTTCCGGGAACCGGTCGGTGAAGGGAATCCACATCTGTATTGGCTTCCAGCGACTGCACGATCTCCTCAGATGACATTCCGGTTTTCCCGGAAAGTTCCTCCAATGTCGGATCACGACCGTACTCATTCTGCCATTCCGTCACCGCCTGACTGACTTTCCAGGCAGCTTCTTTTAAGGTACGACTGACTTTCAGCATGCCATCGTCTCTCAGATATCTGCGGATTTCTCCGATGATTAGCGGTACGGCATAAGTGGAAAATTTTACCTCATAATCCGTATCAAAACGGTCGATTGCTTTTAACAGACCGATGCTCCCCACCTGAAACAGATCCTCCGGATCGTATCCGCGGTTGGAAAATCGCCGGACAATGCTCCAGACCAGTCCCAGATTGTTCTGTACCAGCAGATCCCGTGCTGCTTTATCCCCCTGGTGCGCGCGCTTAATATACTCCAACACCTGCTCCATATGTAACTACCTGATTTCTTTTTCCATAGAAACCCGGGTTCCTTTGCCCGGTGTGGATTCCACTTCCACGGTATCCATAAAGGCTTCCATGAAGGAAAATCCCATGCCGGAACGCTCTAGATCCGGTCGCGTGGTAAAAAGCGGTTCCAACGCCTGCTTGATATCTTTGATGCCTCTGCCTTCATCGATAATGGACACTCGCAATTTACGACCGGTCAGGGTTCCCTCCATCCAGATCGTGCCGCCGCGCTGGTTGTAACCGTGAATGATACAATTTGTGACCGCTTCGGATACTGCCGTCTTGATGTCTGCCAACTCCTCAATGGTCGGATCAAGACTGCTGACAAATGCTGCCACCGCGGTTCTGGCAAATCCCTCATTTTCGGATTTTGCCGCAAATGTGATCTGCATCCAGTTTTCTTCTGCATATTCTTCCTGTTTTCTCTGTTCCATCACTCCTGCTCTCCTTCCTCTGCAATCAGTTCATCCAACCCTGACATATGAAAAATTTTATACATTCGTTCGTTTAAATGTTCTGCCCGAACGGTTCCGCCGGAGAATTTCATATTTTTGTACCGTCCTAAGATGACGCCGATGCCGGAACTGTCCATCCATTCGGTACGGGAAAAATCGAAGATAATACTCCGGATAAAATAGGCTTCTGTCAGCAGGTCGGCTTCTTCCCGCAGACTGTCGGAAATATGGTGGTCTAACTCCTTCGGGATGTAGATACGAAGGGTATTTCCTTTGATCTGATATTCACAGTTCATGTTTTTGTAGCTCCTTTTATTTTCTTTTTTAAGGCAGCTGAGGGAAAAAACACGCTGCCATTTACACAACAAAAAAGCAATATACAGAAAAAGATTTCTACACCATTTCATGTGTCTTAGGAAAACATTTGTATGTCTCCTTTGTTCTCTTCCGTATATTGCTACTTTTTTAGTACTTATTTAATTTTCATTAAAATCAGATTATTCAAGTCGAACGCACGTGAGACTTGGTGCGTGATTCTGGTCAGCGCAAGCTGACATCTTCTTTTCAGAATCACTGCACTCTACACTCCGTTCCGGTCGGCGCAAAACCATTGTCTCCCAGACAATGTGCGCCCTCGCGGAGCATTTATCTCAGTCGGAGATTGAACTCCCACTGAGAAATACTTGTTACTACTCACCACTTGCAGAAGTGGGAGTCTCAACTCAGACTGAGATGATCTCACTTCATAACCAGAAGATCTGTTAGTCATTATTATCTGAGTTGTCGCCAGAGGTATCTCCGTCTGACGTATCGGACTGATTATCCGTAGTTTGGCTTTCACCCGGAACGGTAATTCCACGGCTCTGCATATCGTCGATCATTTCCTTACAGGTGTTGCGTACACTGGAGGAATTTGTTTTATCTCTTGCAATCTGGAACCATTTCAATGCATTGCTCTCATCGTTCTGATAGTTATACGCAAATGCCAGATAGTACGCTGCCTTACCTTCCTGATATCCTTCGTCGGACTGTACGATGGACTCCAGCTTTGTGATGGCTCCGCTATAATCTTTCTGCTCATACAGATTCATCGCTTCGTTCATATCGGCTTCCATCATTGCACTCTGTACGTCTGTCAGCATATTATCGTAAATCTGCTGTGCGTTTTCACTGAGCAAATCTCTGTTTACGTTCGCCAGTGTCTCACCTGCTTTTACGTGGTCATCTGACGCGTAAGCCACATAGGCATTTAACAGTTCCTCGTAGGACTGATTTTTCTGATCCGCGGAACTTGTCGCTGTCTGTGCATCTTCTACGGTCTGCTTCAGACCTGCGATCTCATCTTCCAGACTCTTGATGCTTTGCTCTCTGGTGGCAATGGTCTCATTTGCCTTGATAAGCTGAGAAGATGTGTTAGAATTTGCATTTTTCCGGATTCCCGGTACGATCAGGAAACATACCACAGCGATACCGATGGCAGCTCCCACCAGCAGGTTGATCACAGATAAAACAGCTGTATTATCCGTAAATTTTGCCGGACGAATGATCAGATCGTTGCCGCTCTGATAACTTACCGTATCTTTTTCTTTCGGTTTTACTTTGCCGTTTGCAGTCAGATGCGCTCTGCATTCTTTTTCGTAACGCATCGTATTTGGATCACCGGCATCGATTTTTTTTGCATTTTTTAATGCACGCAATGCCAGGTCATAACGTTCTTCCTTCATATATAGCAAAGCCAGCAGCTGATGTCCTTTTACAAGCTTCGGATTCAGGGCAAGTACTTTTTTCATCTGGATCAGTGCCAGATCTGTATTGCCCTCTTTGCAGTAAGTCAGTGACTGGTTAAATTTTTTCACCGTCTGGGACATGGTATCCAATCTCGCTGAGCTTTTCTGGATATCAGTCAGGTAATCATTTGCAGGATTGTCCTTCCCCTGCATACTCTTACTGATGATCCACTCGCTCAGTGCCTTTACGATCTCGCCCATCTCAAAATAAACCAGTCCAAGCAGGTTTCGCGCCTGAATATTCATTTTATTATAACGAAGACTCATCTTCAGATATTCCACTGCCCCGGTCAGATCCCGTGCCTGAGCGCACTCCAGTCCGTCATTGTACAGCTTATTGGAAATGCTTACAATCTTTTTCCAGACTCTGACATCTGCTTCACAGCTCGGACAGGTACCCATAGAATCCAGATGAGCACCACAGTAATAACAGTTCATCTGTCTCCTCCTATCTTCTGCTTTCTTTCAGCATTTCCTGTAAAATATCCATCATATCGGTCAGATCGCGGTTATAAATAGAATCTTCCGCTTCTTCGATCTCCATACTCGGTTCAAATTTCTTTAATTCTTCCTCAAAATCAATCATCACAGTTCTCCTTCCATACTTCCATCAATGCACCTATGAAATAGAGGGAGCCTGTACAGAAAAATTTCTGCCCCGGCTTCTTCTTCTCTTTCATTGCCCTGAACGCCTCCCGGTAATCGGCATACCCCGTCACCGGTCTGTCTGTATCTTCTTCGAATAGTTTCTCTAATTTTTCAAAAGATATGCCACGCTCATTGGGAATCGTGGTGACTGCCATCTCCTCCCAGGAAATATCTGCTGTCAGCATATCGATTGAAGTACTGTAATCCTTTTCTTTTACCATGGAAAACAGCAGAAGTGGACGATAGGTATCTTTGGCAGTCAGTCGATTTACTGCTTCGGTAAACATTCCTATTCCAGAGGTGTTATGCGCCCCGTCAAAATAAATCTCCGGTTCTATTTCCTGCATTCTACCCTGCCAGAACGCCTCTTTCATGCCTGCATGAAGCTGTTCTTCGGCATTTTCACCGGCAACTTCCTCTGGATACTGCTGCTGCAAGATCCGCATTGCAAGAATCGCCAGCGCTGCATTTTCCACCTGGTATTCTGCGGCTCCCGGAATCGTCCATCTTGTTTCCTTATCATACGCAGTTGAAAGGGAAAAATCAATAAAATTATTCTTAAATTCCAGAATCTGGAACATTTTTTTCTCCAGTGCAGTGCATGGACTGTGCATTTCGCCTGCATGCGCCCGGATCACTGCGGAAGCTTCCGGATCATTGGCATCAAAAACTACCGGAACGCCCGGCTTGATAATACCTGCTTTTTCCCCGGCAATCTGTGCGATGGTATCCCCAAGGATTTCTGTATGCTCCAGACTGATGGAGGTGATAATGCTTAACACCGGATCGGCAAAACTGTTGGTCGCATCCAATCTGCCGCCAAGCCCTGTTTCCAGAACAACATACTCCACCTGCGCCTCCGCAAAGAGTACCATACCCATGGCGAAAATAAACTCGAAAAATGTCGGATAGCCCAGACCTTTCTGATCCAGTTCCTCTGCTGTCTTTTTTACCCGGGCATAGGCAGACAGAAACTGTTCTTCGCTGCAAAGATCACCGTTTAACTGAAAACGCTCCCGCACATCCATCAGATGCGGGGATGTAAACAATCCCACGGTTTTTCCCTCAGAAAGCAACATATGGTAAAGGAAGCAGCAAACGCTTCCTTTACCATTACTTCCTGCCACATGAATGACTTTGCAGTGATTACCCGGATTGCCAAGCAGCTCCATGAAATGTTTCGTGTGTGCAAGGCTGTGTTTTTTGGTAAACTTCGGAATCCCGTACAGGAATTCCACCGCTTGTTTCATGTTTTCACTCATATTATTTTAACTGTGCCAGACGATTTTCTACGTCTTCCATCATCTGTTTGTATTTCTCAAGTTTTGCTTTCTCCTCGTCAACTTTTGCCTGAGGTGCTTTGCTTAAGAATTTCTCATTGTTCAGCATACCGTTGGAACGCGCCAGCTCTTTTGCAAGTTTTGCTTTCTCTTTCTCCAGACGTTCCCGCTCTTTTGCCATGTCTACCAGCTCCTCTAACGGAATGTATACAACGGCATTCGGAATAACAACGGATACGGCATCCTCCGGGATTCCGGCTTTGTCTGCCTGTACGTCGATCTCATTTGCGGAGATTAACTGGCTGTAAATGTCTTTGTGAGAAGCAAACAGCTCACGCAGGTTCTCATCCGGGGATACGATGAAATATTTTGCTTTGCGGCTTGGTGGAACGTTCATCTCAGAACGAATGTTTCGGATACCCTTAACCAGTACTTTGATGGTCTCCACATCAGCTTCTTCTTTTGCAAAATTCCACTCTTCTGTGTATTCCGGCCACGGAGCAAGCATGATGGTCTCCTCTTCCGGACAAAGTGTGCAGAAGATCTCCTCTGTGATGAACGGCATGTACGGATGCAGCATCTTTAATGCGTTGGTCAGTACGGTTTTCAGAACCCAGAGTGCTGTATTTGCAGCTTTCGGATCCTCTTCTTTCTTGTACAGACGTACTTTTGCAATCTCGATATACCAGTCACAGAACTCTTCCCAGATGAAGTCATATACTTTCTGAACTGCGATTCCCAGCTCATATTTATCCATGTTCTCTGTTACGTCTTTTGCCAGAGTATTTACTTTGGATAAAATCCATTTATCAACCGGCAGCAGATCTGCATCTTCCGGTTTGGTCGGCTGCTCATCGCCAAGGTTCATCATAATGAAACGGGATGCGTTCCAAACTTTGTTTGCAAAGTTACGGCTGGACTCTACACGCTCCCAGTAGAAACGCATATCGTTTCCAGGTGCGTTACCAGTGATCAGTGTCAGACGCAGGGCATCTGCACCGTATTTGTCAATAACCTCTAACGGATCAATACCGTTTCCAAGGGATTTACTCATCTTACGTCCCTGAGAATCGCGCACCAGTCCGTGAATCAGTACGGTATGGAACGGCTCTGTTCCGGTCTGCTCTAACGCAGAGAATACCATACGAATAACCCAGAAGAAGATGATATCATATCCGGTAACAAGTACATCTGTCGGATAGAAGTAATCCAGTTCTTCTGTTTTGTTTGGCCAGCCAAGTGTGGAGAATGGCCACAGTGCGGAGGAGAACCAGGTATCCAGTGTATCCTCATCCTGTTTTAAATGTGTGCAACCGCATTTCGGGCATTTCTCCGGCATTTCGCGGGAAACAACCATCTCGCCGCACTCGTCACAGTAGTAAGCCGGGATTCTGTGTCCCCACCAGAGCTGTCTGGAAATACACCAGTCACGGATGCCCTCAAGCCAGTGCATATAAGTCTTTCCGAAGCTTTCCGGAACAAATTTCAGTCTGCCGGACTGTAATGCATCAATCGCCGGTTTTGCCATTTCTTCCATTTTTACAAACCACTGCGGTTTGATCATTGGCTCAACGGTTGTCTTGCATCTGTCATGAGTACCTACGTTGTGAACGTGCTCAACTACTTTTACAAGCAGTCCCATCTCGTCTAATTTATCAACGATGGCTTTTCTTGCCTCGTAACGGTCCATACCTTCGTAAATACCGCCGTTTGCGTTGATGGTTGCATCGTCATTTAAAATGTTGATCTCTTCCAGGTTGTGGCGTTTTCCTACCTCAAAATCGTTCGGGTCGTGTGCCGGTGTAATTTTTACGCAGCCAGTTCCGAACTCTTTGTCTACATACGGATCAGCAATAACCGGGATCTCGCGGTTTACGATCGGAAGCAGTAATTTTTTACCGATGATGTCTGTGTAACGCTCGTCATCCGGGTTTACGGCTACGGCTGTATCACCAAGCATTGTCTCCGGACGTGTGGTTGCGATCTCTACGAATCTGCCTTCCTCGCCAATGATCGGGTATTTGATATGCCAGAAATGACCTGTCTGCTCTACGTGCTCTACCTCTGCATCGGAAATAGAAGTCTTGCAGACCGGACACCAGTTGATGATACGGGAACCTTTGTAAATATATCCTTTGTCAAACAGACGGATAAATACTTCTTTGACTGCCTCGGAGCATCCCTCATCCATGGTAAAACGCTCTCTGTCCCAGTCAGCGGAAGATCCCATTTTCTTTAACTGTTTTACGATACGTCCGCCGTACTCTTCTTTCCAGTCCCATGCGTATTTCAGAAACTCATCACGGGTTAAATCTGCTTTGTTGATACCTTTGTCTTTCAGGCTGTTGATAACCTTAACCTCTGTTGCGATGGCTGCATGGTCAGTACCCGGCTGCCATAATGCGGAATAGCCCTGCATTCTCTTGTAACGGATCAGGATATCCTGCATGGTGTTGTCCAGAGCATGTCCCATGTGCAGCTGACCGGTGATATTTGGCGGCGGCATAACAATGGTAAACGGTTTCTTACTTCTGTCTACTTCTGCATGAAAATATTTATTGTCTTCCCATTTCTGGTAAAGACGGTCTTCGATCCCTTTCGGATCATAGGTCTTTGCTAATTCCTTCATTCTGTCTCTCCTTCCAAAACATGAATTCTCTTTGTAAAAATAGCCAAACGGAAAATCTTCCGCTTACATGCTGTAACCTAACAAAAATGTACCCGTTATCATACAAATACACCTTTTCATATGAATTAAAAAGCCCTCCACATGCACAACACATGTGAAGGGCGAATCTACGCGGTACCACCTTCATTTTATCTCACCTGTCTCTTTTTGAACTCCACTGAAATGGAAGAACTACCATTTCATTACTTATAAAAGTTTGGAATCCAACTCAGATGAAGATGAAATCTCTTCGATTGATTAACGGGAATCACCCGAGATTTCCTACGCACCATATAATATATCTGCCATCTCATTCCCGGTTCTATTAAACCGCTTTCTTCCATAGCTGGAACAAGTTCCCTATATCACTCTGGCTTCAGACATCCGGTTCCAAAGCTACCTTCCGCAAACTGCCTGTCAAACGGTCTTCCAGTCTGTGAACCGCTCTCCCTGTCACTGCATCTTTCGCGTACTCCTCTTTGTCACTACCTTTTTTACTATAAAATTGTAAAGCAGATATTCGCAATCCACTTTCACTACTTGCTCATGAACACAATTGCTTTCCAACCTGCATTCAAAGTCTTAAAATATCATAAACAACATTTTTTGCCTTGTCAAGTCCTGATTCACGATATGCAGCTATCCTGAAGAAAAAACAAAAGACCAGATAAAATAAGGATTTTTCTTCTCTCATTTTATCTGATCTCTTACTCTGCTTTTTTTACTATGTTTCTTACAATTGTGAATAGCCAAATCCATTTACCATGGCTTCAATGGCAAATCCTTTTTTGCAATATGGGCATTCGTCTCTGCCAAACGCCTGATAGCCCGGCACATCATCTGCATTAAATACAGAATGTACTTCCATGCCGCCAACTTTTTTTACCGTACTGAAAATAGAAGAAATACCGCGCACGGTTCCTCCATAATACTGTACACATTCCAGGCTGCGTCGCACGGTCAATCCTGTCGTAGTAGTTGCCAGCAACAGAATGACATTTTTTCCTTTGATCGCCGGAATTGTGTTATCACGGAAAATCAGCTGATTGTTTGCATTGTACTCCGGAGTAACTACATAAATCGTATCATGCAGGTTTGTGTTGCGGAATCCGCGTTTTTCAAATTCCTGCGCCAGATATGCACCGACCACTTCCGTGCCATCCATGCAAACGATTGTGTCTACCACAGTAGAGTTCACATAGTCTCCCGCCAAACTTTTTGCAACTTCCTGTGCCTCGTTCGCACGGGTTTTCAAGCTTGTCATATCAATGTAAAAATTGATATGGGAATGACTTGTGGCAAAGTGTCCCGGAATGGCATGCAATGCCACATGATTGTTGTTTCTCGCATACAGTTTTACCATTCTTGCTTCCATAGATTCCATCGTAAAATTCCCCCTCTTACGTTAATCATAATGTCTGTCTTATTTAGGCAGGCAAAACACTCAGCTTCTTTTTATTCACTCAATCAGAGCAAATACTTTCACTTCTATCCGCACTGAGACAACAGATCTACATTTCTATATCGCTTCTGATTATTTGATAATGTGACCAAGTACGCCGTAAGAAATCAATGTCATAATTACAGCTGCCAGACAGATTCCAACCAGAATCGCCTTGAACGCTTTCTTGATATCCATATCAATCAGAGATGCTACCAGAGCCCCTGTCCATGCGCCTGTTCCCGGAAGTGGAATACCAACGAATAAAACAAGTCCCCAGAACTCATATTTTTCGATCTGGTCACGTTTTTTCATTGCCTTGTTTTCCATTTTCTCAACCAATGGACGGAACAGCTTTGCTTTTTTCAATGCTGCAAATATCTTTTTAATAAAAAATAAAATAAACGGAATCGGAATAATGTTTCCAACTGCGCTGATCAGGATTCCTTTCCACATCGTAATATCCAGCAATGAAGATGCCAGAATACCGCCTCTCAGCTCCAGAATCGGGAACAGTGAAATAATAAACACAACCGCTTCCCTTGAAATATGTGTACCTAAGGTACTTGTAAACCAGGTTACCAGACTTTCCATACAATCCTCCTAAAAATCTCATCTTATATTCTGCATTATTTTACACTATTTTTCCAGAAAAAGATATAAGGATTTTCTTAATATTATGCAAGCCTGGGGCTTTTTATAATCTACCGGTTTCTTTCAGATACTTTTCTACCTCTGACAAAAATTCATCCATCTCTGCATCGGTTCCGATGGTGATACGCAGATAATTGTCAATCCGCGGCTTTTTAAAATAGCGGACGTAAATATCTTTTTCTTTTAATTTTTCAAACAGTTCCTCTGCCGGACAGCTTTTGTGTGATGCAAAAATAAAATTGCTCTTGGAATCACGGAAGGTAAATCCAAGCTCTGTCAGACGCAGTTTCACACGTTCTCTCGTCTGAATGATCTTATGTAATGTCTCCTCAAAATATGCCTGATCATTGATGGATGCCACGCCAAGATCCAGTGCAGTCTGATCCATGGTATAGGAATTGAAAGAATATTTTACATCATTCAGGTATTTGACCAGCTCCGGTGATGCCATCGCGTAACCGATACGCATTCCCGCCATGGAACGTGATTTTGAAAATGTCTGAACCACGATCAGATTATCATATTTTTCCAGTAATGGCAAAGCGGTCTCTGCGCCAAAGTCCACATATGCCTCATCGATGATCACGATAACATCCTGGTTGTGCTGCAAGATATCCTCGATCATCTCCTGAGATGCTTCCACACCAGTCGGGGCATTCGGATTCGGGAAGATCACGCCGCCGTTTTCTTTATAATAATCCTCTTTGCGGATATTGAAATCATCATCTAACGGTTGTGTCTCATACGGAATGCGAAATTCCTCTGCCCACACATCGTAAAAAGAATAGGTAATATCCGGAAACAGGATCGGTTTTTCTCCATTAAAAAAGGTCATAAAACACATGGCAAGAACGTCATCGGAACCAACACCGACAAATACCTGCTCCGATTTTAAACCTTTTTGTTTTGCAATCGCATTCACCAGACGGATGCAGGCCGGATCTGGATACAGTCTCAAACGGTCAGGATCCAGATTTTTTAAAGCCTCAGCAACACCTGGGGCTGGTGGATACGGGTTTTCATTTGTATTTAATTTGATCATGCGTTCCTTGTTTGGCTGTTCGCCCGGAACATACGGAACTACTTTACGAATGTTCTTTTCCCATGCTTTTGTCATCACTTTTTACTTCCTTCTACAGTTTTCTACACTGTACCACACTAAAGTGCTGCTTGTAAAGAGTTTTTCTGGTTTTGGGGATATTGGCTGAAAATTTAGGTTTATAAAGCGAAATCAAGGACGGGTTCTGTGCGGCTAGTCACTCTCTTCCCTCACTTCACAGCGGTTTTATCGCGCTCATTCTCGGCTCCTATAAAAGCTGGTCGCCTCCCACTCACGCAAAACCTTGTGAAGCTCAGTCGTTCGCTAAATCGCTCCCCCAGAACCCCGTCCTTGATTTCGCCATTTACACAACTAATTCAAGTCGAACGCACGTGAGACTTGGTGCGTGATTCTGGTCAGCGCAAGCTGACATCTTCTTTTCAGAATCACTGCACTCTACACTCCGTTCCGGCGGCGCAAAACCATTGTCTCCCAGACAATGTGCGCCCTCGCGGAGCATTTATCTCAGTCGGAGATTGAACTCCCACTGAGAAATACTTGTTACTACTCACCACTTGCAGAAGTGGGAGTCTCAACTCAGACTGAGATAAAATCGCAGAGTTCTTTTCACAATGTAAATTTTTAGTCACAAAAAGTATTACGCTTTCAGCAACAGCAGTGCATGTTCAGGTATTGTCACGCGTAATTTTTCGTGCGCTGCCAACTGCTCTGCCTGTTCTTTATCCATCAGAATACGCAGTGACATCGTATCCTGATTGTATTTCAGAACCAGTTCGGATTCAAACTGCTGCTCTAACAGACGGTCCATCTGCATAATAGAACTGTTTTTCGCCGGTTCTAAGTCCGCTGACACTTCAATATAATGTGCACGCACACCAACGAAAGAAATATCTTCCGGAATTTCTTTTTCCAGTTCAAAACAGATACCCCAGTCCGGAACTTCCAGCTGATGCGCAGACAAGCGTTTTGCAGGCACGATATTTCGACATCCGGAAATACGGGCTGCTGCCTGTGTTACCGGATTTGCGAAAAACTCTTTTTTCTCCTGAATTGTTTCCATGTGACCTTTTTCCAATACGCAGATACGATCACACAAATGATATACTTCATCACGGCTATGGGATACAAAAAGTACTGTTTTTCCGATCTCAGAAAGCAGATCCTGCAGTTCTTCTTCTACCTGCCATTTCAAAAAACTGTCAAGTGCGGACAGTGGCTCATCCAACAACAGAATTTCCGGCTGTGACGCCATCATGCGCGCCAGTGCCACACGCTGTTTCTGACCTCCGGAAAGCTGACGTGGCAGATGATGCTCCAATCCTTCCAGACGGAAACGTCGGATATAATCCTGCACAATCGCTTTTTCCGATTTCTTTCCCATACCCGCCATGATATTTTTCTCGACGGTCATATTCGGGAACAGCGCATAATCCTGAAACATATATCCAACTTTTCGTTTCTGCGGAATCAGATTGATTTTTTTCTCAGAGTCAAATAAGGTACGTCCGTTTAACACGATTTTTCCTTCATCTGGTGTCTCAATTCCTGCAATGCACTTCAATGTCATACTTTTGCCACATCCGGAAGCACCAAGCAGGGCAAACATTTCCTCCCCTGCTGAAAACGCAACATCCAGAGAAAAATTGCCAATTTTCTTTTTTATCGCTACTTCTATTGCCATAGTATTCCTTTCACAACACAGATTTTCCCATTTTTGCTCAAAACATTTTAAATGCTTTACACATATCCATTCGTTTTTTGCATTTTATAAACAGATACAGGGAACGTATTTACCAGCTCTGTGTATTTTTCATATTTTTTCCTGCTACAAGGTTCATTGCAACGATAATGCCAAAAGCAATCGCTAAAATAAGAATAACCCATACGCCTGCCGTCAGATAATCACCATCCTGAATAACCATGGCGATCTTCTGCGAAATCGTCGACGTCTTTCCGGGAATATTACCTGCCAGCATAGAAGTCGCACCGTACTCACCAAGTGCACGCGCAAAGGTCAGGATCGTTCCTGCGATAATACCCGGTCCTGCATTTGGTACTGCCACCTTCCAGAAAATCTGCAATTCAGACATACCAAGTGTCCGCGCTGCATAGATCAGGTTAGCATCCAGCTGTTCAAAGGAAGCACGGGCATTTCGATACATCAACGGGAACGAAATCACCGTTGCCGCAATGATACAGCCAAGCCAGGTCTGTACTACTTTGATGCCAAACTGATGAAACAAAAACATACCGATCGGACGTCTCTTACTAAATAACAACAGCAGGAAAAATCCGGCAACGGTCGGCGGCAGAACCATCGGCAGCGTCAGAAATCCGTCTGCGATCGCTTTGGCACGCTCACCGGCATGAATGACTTTTCTTGCCGCAAATAATCCTAAGAAAAAGGAAATAACCGTTGCCACAATTCCTGTTTTAAAGGAAATAAACAACGGTGTCCAATCCAGATTCTTTACAATTTCCATAATTGTGTCCATATTTTTCTCCCTATGCTCCGATCATATATCCGGAGACATTTCTCTTACACGCTATAAAGCATCTTAAAACAGAAAATATTTCAATTTCTATCTTATTCAGATAAAACCCGACCAGCTTTCGCCACCCGGGTTTCACTTACATTCTACTTAATTTTCAGGTTGCACGAAACAAAAAACTCATTACTGATATCATTTTGTTATGCACACCTGAACTATATACACAACTTAGAAGAAAGACCTCTGGCGATTTTTTCTCGGCAAGCGATTGTTAGCTGACGAGACAAAATCGCCAGAGGTCTTTTTCACAGCGTAAATTTTAGCCACAAAAGAAGCTAATATTAATCTTCTACGTTTGTATCGAAGTAGTAGCTGTCAAAAATAGTTTTTGCTGCATCAGATTTAACAAAGTTTACGAAATCCAGAGCTGCTTTCTGCTCTAACTCGTCAGCTTCATCATTCTGAACCTGAGCGATCGGGTAAATTACGTTACCTGTCAGATCATAGCTTACAACCTGAAGAATCTCAAGTTTGTCCCCAAAACCATATGTATCAGAGTAGTAAACAGTACCAACTTCGTTAGATCCCTCTGCTACCTGAGTTTTAACAGCGCTTACGTTACCGCACTCGTTGATTTCAACTCCGCCCAGAGCCTGAGAAACAACATCTGTCGGGATTGTAGATACATCATCTACAGCATCAAGGATACCTGCGTTTACAAGTGCCTGACGTGTGTATTTACCAACTGGAACGCTTCCGTCTGCAAGTGCGATGCTCTTTGCATCTTTCAGGTTCTCAAGACCTGTTACTGCTGTACCGCTTCCTTTGTATGTGATAACTACAACCTGGTTGTTTACTACATTGTGACGTGTTCCGTCTACTACTAACTGATCGTCATTCTGTAATGTATCCATCTGTTTCTGAGCTGCGGAAAAGAATACGTCACAAGCTGCACCTTCCTCGATCTGTGCAAGCAGTGTTCCTGAACTATCATAGCTTGGTACAACAGTTACGTTTGGCTGTGACTCATTGTATTTCTCAATTACTTCGTTTAATGCATTCTCAAGACTTGCTGCTGCAAATACTGTGATTGTTGTGCTGTCCAGCTGATCTGCTGTCTCTGGTGCTGCCTCAGAAGCATCTGTCTGCTCTGTTTTTGCAGATGTGTCAGTTGCTGCCCCCTGATCTGTGTTTTTGTTTCCGCATGCTGCCAGGGAAAGTCCCATTGCTGCAACAAGCATAAGGCTGATTACTTTCTTCTTCATCTCCTTTTCTCTCATCCTTTTTTCTTTTGTTTTATCATGTTTTGTTATGTTTCATGTGTTTTGTTATACTACACATTTCTTTTTCTGTCAATGCTTTTTCTTGGTATTTTTGTGGTATACCTAAAATTCAAAACTTATTTTTTGAACAAACAGCCTTCGTTACATCTATGTAAGTTACTTACTTTTTTGTCATCGGCAAAAAATGTACATCCACTGTACGACATATATTATCTTTCCCACTGTTTATATATTAGGAAATTTTGTTTTACAGGAAATTCAGAAAAATTTCCTGTAAAACAAAAAACAGCTCCTTACCAGAGCTGCTTTCCCATTTCACTGACATCATATCCTGACATCGTTTCCGCTTCACTTTTAAATTCATCTGATCGAATGATATTCAGCAGTTTCTGAAATTCGCTGCGCTTAAGATCTTTCTTTCGAAATACAATATCGTAACTTTCCTGTTTCAGAGGAATAAAATCAAGTCCCTGCATCTGACTTGCTACCTTCTCAATTCCGATCGCCACATCTGCACTTCCGCGCAATACATTGGTTGCTGCGATCATATGTGATGATGCTTCATCCTCATACCCTCTGAGCTTGTCCGGATCAATCTCCAGCTTTTTACACATCTCATCAATAAAAATGCGGATACCGCTGCCTTTTTCCCGGTTGATCATTCTGACATCTTCTCTGGTCAGATCCGTAAATTCCTGAATATTTTTCGGATTGCCCTCTCTGACATAAAAGCCCTGCCAGCGTTTTAACAGATGAAAAACTGCCACCTGTTCTCCCGGCAGCATACGTTCAATATAAGAAAGATTATACGTATCTGTTTTGCCATCCCACATATGACAGGTTGCCACATAATTTTCATTCTGATACATCCGGTACAATCCGCTGTAGCTGCCCATCGGAGACCGGTACACCTGCGTTTTTCCGTCACTCCGTTCATTATAAAGAGAGCAAAGCACATCCAGAAGCTGATCCTGTCCACAGATGACAATATTTTCCGCAGACTCTGCTTCCGGGCTTATGCCCATGTATTCATACAGATCATTTCGTGCGATCCGGAACTGTTTTCCCATTTTCGTTGCCTTCAGATCACCACGTTTGATCATTTCATAAACGGTATTTTTCTTTACCTGCAATATCTCCGCGACTTCTATCGGAGATAAAAACTGTTCATCCATACTTATCCTCCCAAAATCTACTTTTCGTCCAAACAGGTCCCACCCTGCCACTTTCCATATCCCATCTAAGTATAACTTCTGAAAAAAGGCTTTGCAAGCATATCTTTTTATGATAAAATATGCGTTACAGTTCACTCATCACATGTATTCAGGTAATGATCATGCTTGCATGAGGAATTAGCTGGATACATAGTAAAGTAGTAGCGAAGCTACGTGGAAGCCCGAAAGGGCGTTTTGCGAATGGCGCGTATGGACTGTAACGTTCTATCTACTTTCGGGGTGTGGCTTAGTCTGGTAAAGCGCTCGTCTGGGGGGCGAGAGATCGCAAGTTCAAATCTTGTCACTCCGATACCAAAAAGATCCTGCAAACATTTATCTGTGTTCACAGGATCTTTTTACTTCCTTATTTATTATGCTATCCCGTATTTTCCACCAACTTACAATGATTTTATTTAAGGTAAATTTAATATTTTCCACATTGTTTTTTTCCTTTTATAATGCTACACTCTTCTATAAACCTTGAGGAAAAACTGTATTTGAAACATACAGTTTTTAGCGTAAACAGATTATGACTATCTCGGAGCAAAGTTGAGTATGAAAAAATTTTTTAACTATCTAAAACATAACACACACTTTTTTCTATTGCTTTATGCACTTATTTATATTCCATGGTTCACTTACCTGGAGAAAAAAGTAAACATTAATTCAAACTTTCATGTCATTCATGTGGCATTGGACGATTACATTCCGTTCTGCGAATTTTTTGTCATTCCATATTATCTGTGGTTTGTATACATGGCAATTGGAATTCTGTTTATCGCATTTACAGATGGAAAACTCTGCTGGCGGATGGGAATTTTCCTTATTACAGGTATGACTGTGTTCCTTTTCATCTCGGCGATATATCCGAACGGACAGCTACTCCGACCGGAAAGCTTTGCAAGGGATAATATTTTTGTACACATTGTGCAGAAACTGTATGCGACGGATACACCGACGAATCTGTTTCCAAGCATTCATGTATACAATTCTCTTGGAATTTATTTTGCACTTTGTCACAGTGAAAAAATCAAAAAGCATCCATGGATTAAGTATGTTGCACTGGTTCTGACCATTTGCATTATTTTATCTACAATGTTTATCAAGCAGCATTCTGTATTTGATGTACTGACAGCATTTGCGCTGGCGGCGTTTATGTATTCTGTGTGCTATGGTTCGATTGCGGCGGTAATTGAACGACATAGACAGAAACGGATTCCGGCGGGACAGATATAAAATTTTCGTCTTATAATGAATTTAAAATTTATAAAAGCGCCCTCAGTTATTTTTTCTTTTCGGCTAACAATCGCTCGAAAAGAAAAAATAGCTGAGGGCGCTATTTACGTTGTGATAAATGGAACTAACATTCGCTCGCAACAAAGCATAACTAAAGTACTCTCTACATTAACCAAGATCTGCTACGTATACCAACATACGGCCACCACACACCATGCCCTGATCTGCCGCTACTTCGTTGCTCATATCCAGTGTAAAAAGTTTTGTTTCTCCGGTTCCGATCATGCGAAATGCTTCCCGCAGTACTTCGTTTTCGGTACAACCGCCACCGATGGTTCCCGCTGACTGCAGATTGCTGTTGACGGTCATCAGTGCACCGGATTTTACCGGGGTGGAGCCGCTGGTGTCATATACTAGCAGCATAGCTTTTCCGACATTTGGATCACCAAGCATTTCTATCACCCGCGGATCTGTATCGGTACAAGTCAGCAATTGGCTGTGTGAACGTCGCGGCGTTCCTTTTCTGCGTTCTTCGATCAGTTCTGCCACAATGGAAATCGCGATCTCCGGGACGGTCAGCGCACCGATATTTAATCCGATTGGCATGTGAATTTTTGCTACGGTCTCTGCGGCATTTCCTTCTTCCTGCAACAGATCAATGATACCGGCTACCCGACGCTTGGAACCCATCATCCCCAGATAACGTGGAAAAATACCTTTTAACACTTTTCGCAGGCAGGTCAGATCAAATCGATGTCCACGGGTTACTACTGTGACATAATCATTACTTCCTATTTGAAGCATATCTAACGCTTTTTCAAATTCTTCACAGTATATTTCTTCCGCATCCGGAAAGCAACTGCGATTGGCAAAGGAAGGTCTGTCATCTACCACAATAACATAAAATCCAACTGCTGACGCAAATTTGCTGATTGCCTGTCCCACATGACCACCGCCAAGTATAATCAGACGCTCTGGTCTGAAAAACCGCCGTTCATACACAGTATCCTCAATTTTTAATTCCCAAGATCCTTCTCCCGTCTGTTTTATTTCCCGTAACAGTTCTTCGATTCCCTGCATTGTTCCACTCCGTCCAATCTAATATCTTAATGTTTGCTGACCTGATCCTGTCCTTCAAGAAAATACAAAATATGCTCATTCTATTTGTTACTCAGCGCCACTGGAACTCAACTCGAACGCACGTGAGATTTGGTGCGTGATTCTGGTCAGCGCAAGCTGACATCTACTTTGTGTTCGGTATTCTCTGCATTCCTGCGTTGTATCAGATACCTTTCTGCTTCCCTCAGCTGTTCCTTCGTATCCGTATCCATAACGCTGCCGCAATCCGTAACCGGGACTTCTAAAAATTCATCCCCTAGCAGCTTCCAAAAACCGCGCAGACCACCGCCACCCGCAGCATTTTCATAAGAAAGAATCTCCGGCAGCAGAGACATGTCGATCAATACCGGATGCCCGCGTCTCCCATCTACCGTTGGTATGACTGCTTTTTTCCCGGAAGCAAGCATGGTCTCCCATAATTTCTGATAGGTTTCCGGCAAAATGCAAGGCAGATCTACCAGTTGGATGAATACATAATCAAACTCTTTCAGCCTGGGAAGCCCTGTTTTGATAGATGTCAGGATACTTCCATTTCCATAATTGGGATTCCAAATAGTATGAATCCGGTTGAATAAATCGTTTGCCTGCAAATATGCTTCGACGCGTTCCTGTTCAAATCCGGTTACCACATGGATATTATCTATACCTGCATCATACATCGTTTTGATTGTTTGGTCAATCAAATTATTGTCAAGAAATTTTGTTAGTGGCTTTGACTGTCCCATGCGGGTGGACAGTCCTGCTGCCAGGATCAGTCCACCAACACGCTGACTACGGATACTTTGACAATTATGATTGCGATCGACAAGGCGATTATTATCATTCCTGTTGTTATTTTTACTATGATTCGTGTTCTTTTCTTCCATACTTTTTCAATTCCATGCGTTACATACGATATTCTTATTTTTCGGCACACAATCTCTGCCACAGATCACACTGTTTCATAAGCAGGCATTTTCTCTTTCTGCTATCTTATTCAGCTATCTTCTTTATCTTCCTTTATCATCTATCATCAGACGAATGGCATCTACCGCACTCTTAATTGCCGCCTGCGTATCATGTGCCACCGGATTTTCCAGATGCAGTTTTTCCCGCTCCTGATTTGCCACAACCAGAAAAATGGAACCGATTTTTACATGCAGATAACTTGCAACCACAAACAATGCTGCAGATTCCATCTCCGAAGCCAGACATCCAAGCCGTTTCCATGCCTCCCATTTCTGCGTCAGTTCGTAACTTACCGGCATTTTTTCCGGCTCATGCTGTCCGTAAAAAGAATCCTTGCACTGAACAACACCGATGTGGCACGGATAACCGTTTGCTTTCGCCGCTGCTTCCAGTTTCTGTACAATATGATAATCTGCCACTGCCGGAAATTCGATCGGTGCATATTCCCGGCTGGTTCCTTCCATGCGGACTGCTCCGGTAGCGATCACCAGATCGCCGCTTTTGACATCTGTGCGGATGCCTCCACAGGTTCCCACACGGATAAAAACTTCTGCCCCGCAGCGCACCAGTTCTTCCATGGCGATCGCCGCGGAAGGTCCACCGATGCCCGTTGAGGTCACACTGACTTTTTCCCCGTCCAGATAGCCGGTGTAAGTCGTAAATTCCCTGTGATCGGCTACTAAATGTGCATCCTCAAAGAGTTCTGCAATCTTTGCACACCGTTTCGGATCTCCCGGCAAAATAACATATTTTCCAACATCGCCCTGTTTTAAACCAATGTGATACTGAATTCCATTTTCTGTATATTTCATCATGATTCCCCCTCATTTTCCTACTACAAAACAGATCTTTGCAATTCACTCTCGCTGCTCGCTCAGAATGTTGTCTGCTACCACTGCCACTCTCCCGATGCAGCACTTCGCTCAAATATTTCCTGCATCATCAAACTTGGCTGAAGCTGCTTTTTCAAGTTCTTTACTGCATCACATATTGTGTCATCCACAGGATCAACCAGCGAATGATACGGCTCATTCAGAAAATATTTATTTCTCGCTCTGCATACGCAATTTCAGCTCTGAAATGCGAATATAATCCATGCTTCTTCCCATGATTATCTTAATTGACCTTTCATTCGGTACGGCAGACAGTATGGATCTTTTTTCGTCCATATATCTCAAATAAAAGATGGAATCTGAGAAAAAGCAGTCATTCTCCTTGCTGATCTGATTAAAATACTGCAGCAGATCCCGCATATAAGGAACGTCGTTCTGCCACGAAAAATATTCCGTTGGTAAAATCAGTATTCGTTCTGTTGAAACCGGCAGCAGGATCAAATCACACCGAAAGATCTGATACAGTTTATATCGAACATGTTCATTTATCAGTTGTGATCATTTTTCTTCCTCCTGAAAATTTATTCCCGTTACATAAATCCGCTTTTCTGTGTATTCACATTATAACAGAATTTATCTTGTTTGAATATACAAGAAAGTGTGTTATCAAATGAAAAAGCGGAGCAATTACACACCACATGTAACTGCTCCGCTTTTTACTATATAGTATTCTCTGCCATAGCTCTGCAATATCTTTTTAGCACAAAACTAATGCTGCTATTCTTCACAGAAAATCCTCTGCCTCTGATCTTCTTACCAGGTCTTTACCCATTCTTCAATACTTTTCTTATTTACATGATTGAGAAGCTTTCCTTCTACAAACTGTGCCTGTGGTGCAGACGGCTGTAACTCTTTGATGGTATTGCCGAATCCGCTTCCGCCGGATGTTGCAAACAGAATGATCTTTTTACCGGAAAAATCGTATTTTTCCAGGAATGTATTGATAATTGTCGGTGCTACATACCACCAGATCGGGAAACCGATAACGACAGTGTCATAGTTTTCAATTGCTGCATCGCCTTCTGCCATTTCCGGACGGATGGATTTATCCGCCATCTCAACACTGCTTCTTGATTTTTTATCCATCCAGTTTAAATCTGCAGTTGTATATGGAACCTTCAGTGCGATCTCATACAGATCAGAACCGGATACCTCTGCAATCATCTCAGCTACTTTTTCTGTCACGCCACTTGCACTGAAATATGCTACTAATGTTTTGCTCATCGTCTTTTCCTCCATTTCTTACTTATCTCTTTCTCTCCATAATACTGTAAGTTTCTTACAAAACAAATTATCTTCTCAAATATTTACCTTGATCAGACTCTCTTATTCTTTTACATCAAGCAACTTCTTACTTGGGTAAATACTTCTTCATTGCCCTTAATCTCATCCACGATCTTGTCTTCCAGATCGATCATTTCCAGTGCTCTGCGTTTCAGTAAAAGACCGTCATCCGTCAGTGTGATATTTCGTCCACCACGGCAAAAAAGTCTGGTTCCAAGTTCATCCTCCAACGCGGCAAGCTGTCTCGACAACGTCGGCTGTGTAATATGTAATTGTTCCGCCGCTTTCGTAAAACTCTGTTCCTTCGCCACAATCAGAAAATAATGTAATACTCTCAGTTCCGGTCGGCGCAAAACCATTGTCTCCCAGACAATGTGCGCCCTCGCGGAGCATTTATCTCAGTCGGAGATTGAACTCCCACTGAGAAATACTTGTTACTACTCACCACTTGCAGAAGTGGGAGTCTCATCTCAGACTGAGATCAAACCCATACTGCTTATTCTTATGCAATATCGTACATGCAATCACTAAAATAGTAATCATTATGCTGCCTGTGGCATTTACTATACATTATTGCGTGCACAACATAGTGTTGATTTTTATTATAACTTAAATGTGCACGTGGCACCCAGTGCCGAGATGGCGCAAAAATTTACTAATTTCACTGTGTATAGCAAGAACTCCTGCAATTTTTCCTCAAGGAGCGATTGTTAGCGACTGAGGCAAAATTGCAGGAGTTCCTATTAAAGCTTAACGAAGTAATTTTTTAAGCCATCTCAAAACAAGATGTTATTTCTGTGAATGGCATCCGCCACCGCAGGATGAGCAATCGCAACCGCAACCGCCCTTATGGTGCTTTTTATCATAAATACCTTTTCCGGTAATCAGACCAACCAGGCCGAATACAATGATTGCTACAATTACAGTTGCCATTAAAACTCCTCCTTTTAGATTTTAATAAAAATGATATTAACTACTTTAATACTATATTAGCACACTTTTCAGATTATGCTACTTTTTTTGCCATACCTGTTGCTTCATCAACATACGGATTTTTACGAACAAGCATATAGATGATAAATACTAACTCGATAATAGCAACGATCAGTCCTACCGGATGAACGTTTCCTGTGAACAGGGAACCAAACTGGTAGATCATCATAGATACGATGTATGCAAGACCACACATGTATCCAATTGCTGCCCAGAACCATTTCTGGTTGTTCATCTCTCGTTTGATCGCACCCATAGCTGCGAAACACGGAGCACACAGAAGGTTAAATACCATGAAGCTGTAAGCGGTTAACTGTGTATAATGAAGTGCTACCTGACCCCATACTTCATCGCCGTTTTCTGCCACTTCGGAGAAACCACCGAAGAGGACACCAAATGTAGATACAACGTTCTCTTTTGCGATCAGACCAGTGATTGTTGCAACTGTTGACTGCCAGTCACCGAAACCAAGCGGTGCGAAGATCCAGCAGATTGCTCCACCGATCGCTGCCAGTAAACTGGAGTTATTATCTTCCACCATGCCAAATGCACCATCAACGAATCCAAATCCCTGTAAGAACCAGAGGATTACGGAAGAAGCTACGATAACAGTACCTGCACGTTTGATGAAGGACCATCCACGCTCCCATGTTGCACGTAAGATAGAACCTGCTGTTGGAATATGGTAAGCCGGAAGTTCCATAACGAATGGTGCTACTTCACCGGCAAATGGTTTTGTCTTTTTCAGCATGATACCGGAGATAACGATTGCTGCTACACCAATGAAGTAAGCGGAAACTGCAACCAGTCCGGAACCACCGAATAATGCGCCTGCGAAGAGACCGATGATCGGCATTTTTGCTCCACAAGGAACAAAGCAGGTGGTCATAATTGTCATATGACGATCTCTCTCATTCTCAATGGTACGGCTTGCCATAACACCTGGAACACCACAACCGGAACCGATCAGCATCGGAATAAAGCTTTTTCCGGAAAGACCAAATCTGCGGAAGATACGGTCAAGGATAAATGCAACACGGGCCATGTATCCAACCTGCTCCAGAATGGAAAGCATGAAGAACAGTACTAACATCTGCGGTACGAAACCAAGCACAGCACCGACACCACCGACAATACCATCATTGATCAGACCTACTAACCAGTCAGCACATCCAATGCTCTCAAGAGCCGGTCCTAAGTTTCCACAGATCCACTCACCAAAGAGTGTATCGTTTGTAAAGTCAGTAACGATTCCACCGATGGTTGTTACAGAAATCCAGTAAATCAGGAACATGATACCTGCAAAGATTGGTAATGCAAGAATACGGTTTGTTACGATACGGTCAATCTTGTCAGAGATTGTCAGGTTGTGTACTTCTGCTTTTTTGCTTACAGACTGATCACACACTTTACTGATGTAAGCATATCTCTGGTTTGTGATAATACTTTCTGCATCGTCATCCATCTCGTTCTCACAGTCAACGATATGCTGCTCAATATGAGATTTTACATCTGCAGGAATGTTTAAATCTTTGACAGCTTCCTCATCACGCTCGAAGAGTTTCATTGCAAACCAACGAAGATATCTGTGATCTACAATTGTCTCGATAGACTCCTCAATATGTGCGATTGCATGCTCAACGCTTCCTGTAAATACATGAAGTGGAGTTGCATCCTGTTTTTTCTCTGCTGCATCAACGGCTTTCTGAGCTGCTTCGAATCCGCCTTCACCTTTCAGCGCACTGATCTCAACGATTTCACATCCAAGTGTCTCAGACAGTTTCTTAACATTGATCTTGTCGCCGTTTTTACGAACAATATCCATCATGTTGATAGCGATTACAACCGGAATACCAAGCTCAAGGAGCTGTGTTGTCAGGTACAGGTTACGCTCAATGTTTGTACCGTCTACAATGTTTAAGATTGCATCCGGACGCTCATTTACCAGATAACCTCTGGCAACTACTTCCTCCAGTGTATATGGGGAAAGGGAGTAAATACCAGGTAAATCCTGAATGACTACGTCTTTTTTGTGTCCCTTTAACTTTCCTTCTTTTTTCTCAACGGTTACACCCGGCCAGTTACCTACATACTGAGAACTACCGGTCAACTGGTTAAACAGAGTTGTTTTACCACAGTTTGGGTTACCCGCAAGTGCGATTTTGATACTCATTTATATCTCCTCTCTACTTTTATTTTCATAGTTTTTCATAACTGTTATTAGAACTTTCTAATCCTTATGTAAAAAAATATGATTACTCAACCTCAATCATCTCAGCGTCAGCTTTACGAACACTCAGCTCATAACCGCGAACGTTTAATTCGATCGGATCGCCAAGCGGTGCTACCTTACGAACTTTGATCTGAACTCCTTTTGTGATTCCCATGTCCATGATACGACGTTTGATCGGGCCTTCACCATGCAGACGTTTTACAACTACTACATCATCAACTTTTGCGTCTTTTAATGTTTTCATAAAACTCATCCTTTCTTCTCTTCTATGCTTAAACCATGATTCTGGTTGCCATGCTTCGATCCAGCGCAATACGGCTGTCCTTTACCTGAAGGATAATATTTCCTCCCAGTTCACTGACAACTGTTACGGATTCATCTACTACCAGTCCCAGTTCCGCAAGATGCTGACGCACGGAATCTTTTCCGGTAATTTTTTTGATCACTACTGTTTCTCCACTTTTCGCCATTGCTAAAGGCATCATAAAAATATCCCTCCCGTGTCAGTAGATTTTCTTTTCTTTTGTATTAGTAAAAAGTAACAGCAAATACATATAGCTATATATTGTTAGAAGTCATCATCATATAATATAGCAAACTACATTTTATTAATACATCATAATATTTGATGTATTACACTATATTGTATTAGTTTTTCACAATTTCAACTAATTTTAGCTACATTTTGTTAGATTTTCCTAACATCAGCATACGAAGTTTACCACCGCTAACGTTTATTGTCAACCCCTTTTCGGAAAAAATTATCAAAAAGGTTTGAAAAGAAAAAAAATATTGCGATCATAGAAAGAATTTTTCTATATTCCTTCCTGATCACAATATTTTCATGTGAAGTTCTATTTTTAATTTTTACTGTAATTCTTCGGATTCTACCAAAGTGATCGTACCATTGTCCAGACAATCTACAAACTTATAAGCCAGCTCCGGATCAAACTGCTTTCCAGCATCCAAAAGGAGTTTTTCTCGCGCCACCTCCAATGAAAATGCTTTTTTATAGCAGCGTCTGGATGTCATGGCATCAAAGGAATCTGCTATACATAATATTCGCGCTGTCAGTGGAATATCCTCGCCGGCAATTCGTCTCGGATATCCTTTTCCATCATATCTTTCATGATGACCGATGACGGCCGGGATAACATAATCCAGAGATGGAAGATGACGGATAATGTCAATCGATGCTTCCACATGTCCTTTGATGATCTCATATTCCTCATCAGTCAGACGCCCCGGTTTATTCAGTACATACTCCGGAATTCCGATTTTTCCCACATCATGCAGTAAAGCAGCCTGACGGATGATCTCAATCATATCCTCATTCATGCCGAGTGCTGTGGCCAGCATCGTAGCATAATAGGCCACGTTATTAGAATGGCTGAACGTATAATGATCCTTCGCATCGATAGCCGCGGTCAGTGCATAGATCGTTGTTTCATATTCGCGGTAAATATGAGCACGGTCTCTGGTAAGCCCCTGCGCGTTATTATTACGAAACATCGTATCAAACACCTGAATTCCATTTTTTCCGCTGTGCTTTACATGATAGACAGCCAGATCCACATTCTCCATCAGTTCCTTGACATTTCTGGCTGCATACGGTGCCGCACTGATTCCTGCACTGACAGTCACCGCCTTCAGCTTCATATCCGTCCGTCGGTTATTCATTACAAAAATCTGCTTTGCAATTGATTCTACCAGATTTCTAGCTGAAAACAGATCATATTTCGGAAGCAGGACTGCAAATTCTTTTCCGCCGTAACGGGCTGCATATCCACTGTCTCCTACGCTGCTGCGAATGATCGCGGCAATCTGCTGCAGGCAGATGTCCCCTTCCTTGACACCGTACAGCTGATTATATAGTTTAAAATCATCCACATTGATAATGGCAAGTGCCAGGGATGCTTCCTTATTTTTCTCAAACTCTTCATTTAATACTTCATAAAAATACTTTCGGTTCAACAGTCCGGTCATCTCATCTGTCCGCGCCTCAATGCAGGCTTTCTCATACAACCGCGCATTCTTGATGGCAATGGACGCTACCGATGTAACGGAGGAAATCAGCTGCACCTCGTCATATACAAGTCCCTTTTTCGAAGAAGGTGCTGTGATCAGGATCACACCTGCCAGACAGTCCCCGTCCTTCAGTCCTGCACAATAGCGGATATGCTTTTTATCCAACTGATGCTTTTCACTTTCCCACATGGATTTGAATTCCACCGTATAGCGAAATTCCCGGTAGATCAGAGGCTCATCATGAACTGCCAGCCACTGGATCATCGGATTTTCCTCCTCCAGTGAAAAAGCCAGGTCGTTGAGCGGCTGATCACTGGTAAATCCCCGATATGGCTGACCGGATGCGTCCTGCATACAGATATAGATATTTCCAACATCCATCAGTTCTTTCAACACATGGATCGTTTGATTCAGAATTTCCTGCAGATCCAATGTCTTGGAAATTGCCGAACTGAATTCTTTGATTTTTTCCGCCTGATGAACTTCTTCCTTTACAAACACATTTCTCACCAATAACTTCCATAAAAACGTAAACAGCGCATAAATGACAAGAAAGATCACTGCAAATACAAGTGCAAACACCGTCATATTTTTATCCATCTCTAAATGAAGCACTTTCTGAAGATATGGAACCACATTAAAAAACACGATTACTGAAAACAGAAATCCAACACCATAGCATAATCCGGAAGAGGCCAGCATTTGCAAGCGAAACAGGTGTCTGCGGGTAAGTGCATAAAATATCAGAAATACATTAATGACACCGCTGAGTACATCGATTGGGAAACCTGAAAGCTGCGGCAGACTGATCAGAACGTTTCCGGCAAATAGTACCACAACGCCAAACATTATCGGATCATATTGTACTTTCATATTCGGATTTGCTTTGCAGATACGCACCAGGATTACAAACAAGTGCAACAGAAATGCTCCAACAAGAAAGAATAATACCAGAATCGTCGGTTTAATATCGTATACAAAGGTTGATCTTCCATTTTTTTCTATAAGTTCAGGACACGCCAGAAAGACGCCATTCCAAATATTTGCCACAAGACAGGTAAGCATAGCTGCCAGATAGATTCTACCTGTCATGCCTTCCCTGGCACCGCCAAAAGCCAGAATAAAACGGTAGTATGCGTATGGAAGAAGTAAGATTCCAAATAATGAAACCTGATACCAGAATGCGTAATGCGGCCAGAGCTGCGCACGCATAAAGGCAGAACCCCCGGTCCACAAAAGCAGTCCTGCCAGCACCACCAGAAAGCTGTTTACAATTTTATTTCTCTTTGCTGCCAGAAACATCAGCAACATAAATCCATAGCACACCATGGCTATAATTGAAATATATCCGTAGGTTCCCATATATCCCTCTTATCTCACTCTATTCATACTCGCCTGCACCTCAAGTAACCCCTTTAAATCATAATGTGAAGGGCTCATATGGTACAGTTTTTTCCCTGTCCGTTTCTCATAAGTCTCAAATGTTCCGCAAGTAAGAATCGTCACCTGCAAAGGATCCATTCCTAAAATTTTTTTCAGATCACGGTAATCCTGATCAATATATTTAAAATAGGTACTGAGCAGATCTTTCAGAATCGTTGCACTCATGGCATTATTCAGCAGTGCATCTCGCTCCAGTTCCACATACATGTGCAAATACGGTCGGTTCTGCTCATTATATTCCTTCGTTGCCACCCAGTTTATAATTGGAAGCTTTGAAAGTCCAATTACATTTTTGATCCCATTTTCTGAAATTCGTGTAAACCCGGCAATATCGATGATCCAGGGCACACGGTCTATATACTCAAACCGCGGGATCCGCGTCTCATCTTCCCGGTTTTCCAGACCGACGCAACGATATATATCGCCACAGCGATACCTTGCAAACGCTCCGCCTTTCAAAATAGTAAATACCAGCTCATATTTTTCCCCCGGCCGTACCTCATCCATGAGATATGTCGGTGGAATATAGGATGGATCCTCATAATTTTTCAGCATGTCTTCCTCTGTGATAAACTCGTAAAATGCGTTATCCGGGAAGAAATACATGCCTTTACGCGTCCATGTCTCAGTTCCCATCATGGAAGGTTCCGTACCTGCAAACAATTCCATCGGCCGGATACCCCAGAGTTCTTCCAGATCATCCTTATAGCACAGATTGTCTGTGCCTGCTACCATAAAGCCTTTCAGATGGAAGAGGTCCTTTGGAAGCAGCTGCCGCTGCTCTTTCCTGCACCGGTATTTTGCTTTCAAAAGCCGGATAAGCATCTGCGGTTTACAGTTTAACAGACTGGACAACTTTACTCCACCGCCTGAACTTGTCAGAGATGACAGGCTCTGGCTGACTGCATAGGCAACACTTCCCAGACCGAAGAAAAATCCCAGATCCTTTTGCATAGCCATCTTAAATCCCAGTTTGTTACGCTCACTGAAACTCATATTTACAGCGTCTTTGATCGCCGGTAAAAACTCAATATCGATTTCTTCTCCCAATGCCAACGGGAACAGTCCTGTAGCATAGGGCAACGGTGCCAGCGCATACAGAAACTTATCCGTGGAAGCCACATCAAAAGATCCCTTTTCACGGCTTGTAGACAAGATCAGGCATGCCATGACGTTATTTCGATATGTATCCAGCATACTTCTGGTATACGGTGCTACCTTGATTGGGTGCTTTCCTCCCTCCCAGGTCGTCTGTATCCAGATCACCGGATTTCCCGGAAGCATATCCGGCTGCTTGCTCAACAGAATATCTGCATAATCTTCATACCCTGTCAACGGCACCATTTTCCGGAATTCCTCCAGATTTTTCGGATGCTTTCCTTTTAGAATGGACTGCCCCAGTCCGCAGTTGCTCCAAAGCTGGATCTGCTCTTCCATCAACCGTCGCTGGATCTTCATATACCCTTCCATGGACAGATCAAGGAATCCGCAGTACTGCTGCCATATTTCATTATATTGATGTTTTTTCAATTTTTCTTTTAGGCTCATAGGTTGTCCACTCCAGATTGATTGCTGCGTTTTCTTATACTTTTCATGCACGCCCGGATACTTTTTCCATTCGGAATTAAAAATGGCGTACTTTGTTGATATTCCCTATAATTAAAAAATGTCCGTGGAAATGTCCACAGATCCTGAAAAATGATATACAGATAATTCCAGAAAATCATAAGTCCAAAATAGATTCCCTGTCTTAATCCCCCCAGCATTCCCCACATGCATAAAAAGGCACCCGCAAACCATAACACGCCCGGATGACGGCACAAACCATACACTCCCTCTGTATATGCAGCACGAAGTTTATTTTCTTCACAATAGGTTTCTTCAAAGGGAAGGGCAAAAAACAAGGTATAGATAAGCATACCAAGAAAAAACAATGCTCCGATTCCAAATCCGATCACTGCTCCCAGGCTCCGATGACCTTGTCCCCACGCAGAACAAAACTCTGCTACGACAGACGCCACGACAAGAATACTCCCCCAGGCAAAAAATTTCTGCAAACATACATTCTTACTCAGAATACTGTTGATATCATATACAAAATACAGGACAAATCCTGCAGTTCCCAAAATCAGCTGCCACATCTTCATTCTCCTGCTATAGAACTTCACAATTCAAGTCGAACTCATGTGAGACTTGGTGCGTGATTCTGGTCAGCGAAAGCTGACATATTCTTCTCAGAATCACTGCACATCCTCGCGGAGCGTTTATCTCAGTCGGAGATTGTACTCCCACTGAGAAAGACTTGTTATTACTCACCACTTACAAAAGTGGGAGTCTTCTCGACTGAGATAAATCTGTGTATGTATCAATATTACTGCCATTAACAGGCAATCTAAATTATAATAAAGTTCCTGCTAAATTGCAAGAAAAAAAGCACCGCCGGTCGGCCGACCGGCGGTATCATTACTTATTCATTATTTATTGTTCAAAAATATTTGCTTTTTAATGTTTTAATCTTCCCATGGACGGATACGGTAAACAGCACCAATTTCCTCACAGATTTTTCTGCACTGCGCTTCTTCTTCTTTTGTGATCGTAGTCTCTACCGTTGTCATGACAACTTTAGGTACATGTCTGGTACACTTCTTTGTAAAATCTATCATTGCATCAAAGGACTGATCTCCGAATTTGCTGCGCACAAGTTCGTGATAACGCTCTGCATTCGGTGTATTGAGACTGATGGATACCGTATCGATCAGGCCTTCAAATTCCGGTGTGATATCACGGTTCCAGATCAGATTTCCCATTCCATTCGTATTGATACGCACTGGTTTTGAGAATGTCTCTTTGACATAAGCTGCCACTTTCAGCAATACAGGCAATGCCTCTGTCGGCTCACCGAATCCACAAAATACAACTTCCTCAAATTCATTCATATCAAACTTTGCAAATTCTGCGATGACTTCCTCTGCAGAAGGCTCACGCTCCAGCCAGAGACTGTGAGATTCGCCTACATGATCCATGGTCTGACGCAGGCAGAACGTACAGGCACACGGACATTTATTGGTCAGGTTCACGTATAATCCATGATGTACTTTGTATAAAATTTCCATTTTTCATTCCTTCTTTCTATTTATAATCCACTTATAATCCACTCTTTTTTATATCAGTATAATGATACGTTTTGCTTCACTTACTTTCGATGACTTCGCTTATCGGATATCCTATCAAGATTTGGGTGTCAAAACACCCAAATCTTTATTACACAGATTGTTCTGTGCTTTATCGCGCCAGCGTTCCCAGATGATCCTCAAAACAGACACCATCTGTCAGTGGGATATTCCTCTCGATGGAACTTAAAATGCATTTTTTGATAAAGTTGGAAGCTTTCTTTACAGATTCTTCAAAAGCAACCCCGTTCACGGCATCTGCTGCCAAAATTGACGCAAAAATATCACCGGTGCCAGATCTCGAAGTGCCAATCTTATGGGTACGCATCACCTTGCACTCCTGTCCTTTTTCGTAACAGAGATTTGCCACAAAGCTGTGCTGTAGAATACCGGTAACTACGACCTTTTCCGGTCCCATCTGACTTAACGTTTCCGCCATTTTCTCAATCTCTGCCACACGCCAGTGTTCCCTGTACGGCGTATCGGTCAGAATACAGGCTTCTGTCAGATTCGGCGTCAGAATATCCGCATACTGGACCAGTTTCTTCATCTCCAGACACATCTCCATCGTGTAAGTCGAATAAAGTTTGCCGTAATCTCCCATTACCGGATCAATAAGTACGATTGTCTTTTTCCCACCATCCTCATTTTTTCCAAACTCCCGCAAAAATTCGCTGACGATACTGATCTGTTCCACCGATCCCAAGAATCCGGTGCAGATCCCGTCAAAATGCAGCCCTAACTTACGCCATTCTGCAATATAAGGCTTCATACGGTCAGTATAATCCTCAAAAAAATAACTGTCGAATCCCGTGTGATTAGAAAAAATCGAAGTCGGTACCGGACAGCATTGTATTTTCATTGCCGAGATGATCGGAAGCGCAACTGCAATAGAACAGCGCCCAAATCCGGAAAAATCATTTACCACAGCAATTTTTTTCTGATTGTTATGTGATTCTGTCATAAATCCTGATTTATCTCCATATTATTCTGCAAAATAATTTTTTATAAAGTAACAAAAAAACTGACCTTTTTCAAGAGCCAGTTTTTACTGTTGCATACATACCAGTTTTATATTGATTACCGTTCATTTAGCCTTGTGCATCCACATATCTCCCTATGCAAGCATGATTGATATCTGAATACCTATAATAAACGAACTGTACCTTATAACTTTGAAATCATGCTGATCACACCGGCACTTGCCAGCGTCATGATCATACCTGCAACTGCATTTCCACACATTACACACAGGATTGTAACCTGTGGCTTCATATTCAATACACCGGCAATAATGCTTCCGGTCCATGTTCCGGTTCCCGGAATTGGTACTGCCACGTATGCAAAAATTGCCAGCGGACCATACTTGTGGATCTTATCCTTATTTTTCAAAACCATTTTATCGATCCAGCCGATAAATTGTTTCAGAAATCCATGCTTTTTGCATTCCACATAAAACCAATGTGTAAAAAATGCCAGAAAACATACGACAAAAAAACTGCCAGATAATGCCATCAGATATGCCTGCCACGGAGCAAGCTGTAACGCCATCCCAAAAGGAATTGCCCCTTTTACTTCCACCGCCGGTATCATTGCCACCAAAAATGTATAAATTAACTTCGAGAAAACCATCTGCTCCTCCTCCTGATCGAACCTTGTACTACTTTTATAATAGTTGTACCAAGTTTTTCTTCCTATGTAAATAGGTTTCAGAAATTCTTAAAATTTATTCAAAAATCAGCAAGAATATCCACGAAAAAACTCATATCATAGTTCAAAATTCATCAGATGGTCGTCGCTCTTTTGTTCTTTTTGCGCTTCATGCTGCGTTTTAACAGACCACGCCAGCTTGGTGGATACAAAAGGATCAATACCGGGAACAATTCCAGTCTTCCGGCCAGCATATCAAAAATATAAACATATTTGCTGAATGTAGATACCCAGCCAAAATTACAGGTCGGTCCAAATTTTCCAAGTCCCGGTCCGATGTTGTTAAAGGTACCCAGAACAGACGAAAACGCACTCTCAATGTCCATGCCGTTGATACAGATCAAAAATACAGACAGAACAACCAACAGAATATATGCGGTAAAATACACATTAATACCGCGAATGGCTTCCTCATCTACTGTTTTTCCATCCATCTTGATCTTTTTTACACTCTTCGGGAACAGATAGGAATTCAATTCTCTCAGTGCTGATTTGACGGACAGAAGAAAACGACTGACCTTCATTCCGCCACCAGTACTTCCCGCGCAGGCTCCGATCATCATCAAAAACAGCAATACATAGCGCGACAGGGATGGCCACTGGTCAAAATCCACCGTCATAAATCCGGTAGTCGTTATAATAGAGCCCACCTGGAATGACGTATTTCGCAGGTTTTCCAGAATATTGCCAGCCCATCCATAGGTATTTGTCATAATGATCAGAATGGCAGCTCCGATAATGCCAAAGTACCACCATACCTCATCCATATGGCGAAGCTGTTTCCAGTTGCGCAAAAGGATCAGATAAAAGGCATTAAAATTCACGCCAAATAAAATCATAAATACCGTAACCACCCACTGAATATACGGTGAGCAGCTTGCCAGACTGTCATTCCGAATGCCGAAGCCTCCGGTTCCCGCCGTAGAAAATGCCGTTGTCAGCGATTCAAACACAGACATATTTCCACAAAGCAGTAAAATAAACAAAATAACCGTCAATCCCATATAAATGACATACAAAATACGGGCCGTGTGCATCATACGCGGCACCAGTTTTCCCACAGACGGTCCCGGACTCTCCGCACGAAGCAGATTCATATTGGAACCACTGGTCATCTGGATGACTGCCAGCAAAAATACAAGTACGCCCATACCGCCAATCCAATGCGTAAAACTACGCCAGAACAGCATGCAATAAGACAATGCTTCCACATCACTTAAAATCGTAGATCCTGTGGTGGTAAAACCGGATACCGTCTCAAATAAAGCATCCGTAAAGGAAGGGATCTCCCCGCTTAAGAAAAACGGCAGACATCCCACTACGCTCATGATCATCCAGCTCAGCGCTGTTGCAATACAGCCTTCCCGCATATAAAATACATTGCTTTCCGGTTTTCTGTGTGTGATCAACGTTCCCAACGCAAGACTGCAGGCAGCAACTACTACGAACCAGATTCCATTATGTTCCCGGTAAATGATGGCTACCAGAATCGGGATAAGCATAAACAGCCCTTCCAGCTTCAAAATCCAGCCTAAAATATAGGCAATCATTGATTTATTCATCTATGCACCCTCCATCTACCGTAAAATATCCTCAATATCATGAAAACCGGTATTTGTCGTAACAATAATCACCGTATCTCCGCCCTGGATCACGTCATTACCATCCGGGATCAGGACTTTTCCACGGTGATTGATACATGCCACCAGAAGGTTTGATTTCAGTTTCAGATCTGCCAGTGGAACATTTACCACCGGAGACTGATCCCCGACAACAAACTCAATTGCTTCTACACGTTCATCAAACAGATGAATCATTGTTTCTATATTATTATTCATTGTTGCGGTCTTTGATCGTACAAAAGCAATGATCGCTTCTGAAGTAATATACTTCGGGTATACCACACTGCCCAGATCCAGCTGGTCAATGACACCTGTATAGGTGATACGATTGATTTTTGTAACAACCTTTGCATCGGAAACTTCTTTTGCATACAAGGTCAGCATAATATTTTCTTCATCGATTCCGGTCAGCGGAACCAAAGACTCTGTCGTCGTGATTCCAATCTCATTTAACAGTTCTTCACTGGTGCCGTCACCATTTACCACGATTGCCTGTGGAAGCAAGACACTCAGTTCCTCACAGCGTTCCTTTTTATTTTCAACGATCTGCACCGAAATACCAAGTTCGATCAGACGTTTTCCCAGATAATATGCCGCACGTCCACCGCCAACGATGATACAGCTTTTTACCTGATGAGTATGGAAACCGTTTCTTTTCAGGAATTTTCTTCCATCCCGCACTGGCGCAATAAAACTGATGACATCACCGGCTGCCAGTTCAAAATTACCACCCGGGATATAGACTTCTCCGCTTCGCTCTACCGCACAGATCAGTACCGCTCCGGAAAGTTCTGAACCAAGATCCGCGATCCGTTTTCCGGTCAGCACGTTTCCTTCCGGAAGTTTGATACGAACCATTTCCACATGTCCTCTGGCAAAAGGCGCCACATCCAACGCTGTCGGCATATATAAAATACGTGAGATCGCATTTGCTGCCTCCTGCTCCGGATTGATCATCATTGCCAGTCCTAATTTTTCCTTCAGGTACGTTTTTTCTTCACTGTAATCCGGCGTACGCACTCTGGCGATAACATCACAGTTTCCGGATCGCTTTGCTACCAGACAGCAAAGCAGATTCAGCTCATCGGAATCTGTCACCGCGATCAGGATGTCCGTGTGCTCAATTCCCGCTTCTTTTAATACGGTAAAACTTGCGCCATTTCCAACGACACCAAATACATCATACATATTTGTAACACTCTGCAGACGCGCCGCACTCTTGTCCACAACTGAAATGTCATGTCCTTCTTTGCTCAGACGCTCTACCAGTGTCTTACCAACTTTTCCACACCCAACAATCATAATGCTCAGTCCACCAGTCAGCGGACTGCTCTTTTTACCCTTTTGAAACATAATGCTCCCTCTGTATCACTTTGTATTCAAGAATATCCTCTGTATTCCTGCTGTAAGATGCACCTCATTCAAAAAATCTATATCTATTTTGTACATCTTAGCAAACCTATACTCATTATTTTTGCCATGCTCAAACAGTTATACTATATATCCCCATAAAAAGCAAGATAAACACTTCATTTTTCTGCATACTTCCAGATAAAATGCAAAAAAAAGAACAGCCTGTCGATCTGCTGTTCTTTCAAGAGAAGGTATTTTTTACTATGGGGGTAGCAAAAAACTTATAATGTATTGGGGGTTTTTACAGTTATTATAATAGCAAACTCATCGGTGTAAGTGTGCACAAACTTATATTTTTATTTCAAATGTTTTTGTACAATCCGCACATTACTTTTTTGTAACTATTTTCTTTTTTGCCTGTATTTTATACATGTTTGATAGGAAATCCTTCTTTTGTATCTATTTCTACTTATTTTTACCTGGTTTTAGAATCATAGTTCAAATCACAATACATTGAGTGCATACAAGGCAACGGAATTATATAATATTCTCTCAGGCTTTCGTTTTCTCTGCTTTTGCCAGAATAAACACTGTCGCTATAATAAAAGCAAATCCAATGAGATCCATTGCTTTGAATACTGTTTTCAGAAAAACCGCGGAGCAAATAGTTGCAACCAAAGGTTCCACACAGCCAAGCATATTTCCCCGTGCAGGTCCTACCATATTAGTTCCTTTCAGGAACATGGTAAATGCCAGAACAGTTCCCACCAGAACGATCACCACCGTGATCAATGCGGTGATCAGGTCAAACTGTACAGAAATCTTCCACACACGCATCAGAAAGAAAAATGCGATTCCGCCGGATAACATTCCGATTCCAACTGGAAGAATGCTGCCCCACTCTGACAGTAATTTTTGCGGTATTAATATGTAGAGAGCCGCCGCCAACGCTGCCAGCATGCCCCAAAGCAATCCTTCCTTCGATATATATAGGGACGTAAAACTTCCATGAGTTGCCACCAGAAACGTTCCAAGCAGGCAGGATATAATTGCTATATTTTCCCGCAATACCGGTAATTTTCGATTTTTCACACATACAACCAGCAGCACGATAATTGCAGACAGATACTGCAATACGGTAGCCGTGCCGGCATTTGTCTTGGAAATGGCAGTCAGATATGCAAACTGTGTAAACATAAGTCCACATACGCCAAATATAATACAATGGATCAACGCCTTTGGTGTATGCAAAAACTCCTGCAATTTTTTCCGCTCTCTACATGCAAGAAAAATACACAGAATGATTCCGGCACCAAGCAGTCGCATATCTGTCAGAACTCTGGTGTCCATCCCACGATAGGTACACAAATATTCGCCGCAGGTTCCAGAAATGCCCCAGCACGCACCACCAATGATCGTGCATAAGACACCTTTCATATACTGATTCATTCTTACTTCTCCTCTTCCTGTCCCAGACGAACTACCATATATTCATGATGTACCGCCGGTAAGAATTTTTCAAACACATCCTTTGTGCGAAGTTTTAAACTGGAAGTATTGATGCATGGATGGCAGCCAAGAAACTCTCCCTGTAACACATCTTCATCCACTAACAGCTGTACCTGATTGTCTGTATCGTTCATCAATCCCATAATACTTACGGAACCCGGAGTGATATCCAGATACTCCTCCATATATTCTTCCGGTGCAAAAGAAAGTCTGGCGCTGTGGATCTGTGCCGATAATTCTTTTGTTTTGAATGGTTTGTCCCCTGGCATCATCAACATATAAAACTTTGTCTTCTGGCGATTGCACAAAAACAGATTTTTGCAAATCAGTACATCTAAAATCCGGTCAATTTCATTACAATCTTCCATTGTTCCCGCTGCTTCATGATCTGTTCTCCAATAGGTAATCCCTAGTTGATCCAGTAAATCATAAACTCGTACTTCTTTTTCCAGGCGACCTTCTGTATCCAAAGGTCTTCCTTCTGATAATTCCATTTTTTATTCCTCTTTATTTTTTATTTATAATTTTAACATGATTCTTTTATAATTAATTCTTCTTCTTTTATAATTTTGACATATTTTGCTCACATTTATTGTATATTATAATACTTGTCAAAAGGAAATCTACTTTATTTTTGATAAACATTTTCATAACTCAATCTCCCTATGTGAAGGACAGCAGTCGAAAGGCTGCTGTTTTTCTGTTTATCCTATAAAATTTCTTTTTGCATCTTCATATCTGATATCAATCACGTACTTTCTACTTGTTTCAAATTCACATTACGATAAAAAATCAAAGGGGACGCTCCCGAAAAGGAACATCCCCTTTGATTTATTTATATTACATACCTTCAAAACTTCACACAGAAATCCGATTCATTTCAACCTTTTGGTCAAGCCCTCA